>JAAUSG010000098.1 GCA_012034055.1 Leptolyngbyaceae cyanobacterium RU_5_1
GCCCCCCTTAATAAGGGGGGGAAATTGCTCAAAGTCCCCCTTAATAAGGGGGATTTAGGGGGATCCGCACGCTTTGCTACCAACAGTAGGACTTTTCAAACATCCTCTTAGATTTCAATCGTATGAAGTAGGATGGGCAAAGCCAAGCACACACATCCCATCCGTTATTCCTTCGATGGGCACGGGCATCCGCCCTTTGCCCATCCTACGGTTTCTCGCTAATTTGCAAGAAGTCTAGTGGAGAGTGGGAACCATTGTCTTGAACATCCCATCCCACAGTATCCGAGACCCTGCTCAATGACGCAACTGGGGGAGTCAGGAAGACACGGGGATACGGGGACGCGGAGACACGGGGAACAAAGCTGAAACACTCATCCCTTCATCCCTTCATCCCTTCATCTCTAAGTATTTGCAGCCATCACTTTTCGGATCTGAACAGTTGGCTTCCGTGATTGAACAATCGGTTTGCGCGATTGAACCGTTGGTTTGGTGATTGAACAGAGGCTTCAGATTCCGACTGCAACACGACGATCACCTGCCGCTGGTAATCAATGAAGCCGTAGGCGGGAAAGGCATAGGCGATCGTCGGATCTTCAGAATTTTTGTTGCTAGCGACCCATTCCTTCTGATACTCCTGCGTAGCAACTTGGCGAACAGCAAATGGTCCAATTTGCTTGGAACCAACGGCTTCGTCCGCCGCTTTTTGAGTCAGTGGCATGAGAGTGACGCTACTGGATGTAGCTGCTTTTTGAGGCAACGTCAAATAGTCTTTGATGCCTTGTGGTGAACCTGGCGGATTGGAATCGTTTGCAGCGATTTGATTGGTTGCAGGATTGGATGGTTCAGATGGGCGATCGCCCGGTGACGAAATCTGTTTGCTCTGTAGCTCTGCAGACTCAGAATTTCCAGGGGTTGCTTGAGGTTGAGTGGCGGATGTCGCGGATAATTCCGATTTTGCCGATGCTTCAGGTGAGAGAACTTCTGGTGGAGCCATGTTGGGGTTTGCCATGCCAGAATTGGCGGCGTCCAGTTGAGGTGACGAATTATTTGGAGAGGGAGGAAACGGCGTTGTTGCCGAGAAACTGGACGGTTGGGTGTTGGGCTGTTGAGCAACGGACTGAGATGAGGGATCGCCGGACGCTGCTTCAGGCTGAGAGGTGTTTCCTGCACCAGCCGCTTTAGCAGCGATCGAGGTCGAATTTTGAGGACGGGCTGGGCTGGTCTGCGGAGTGCCCAGATTGGGTAGATTCTGATTGGGTGATGAGGTGGCTGAACGGTTTGGTTTGTTGGTTGAACTGGACAGGCTGCTACTACTGCTGAACTGGGGGGATTGACTGAGTCCCAGCCCTGCAGGCAGAGCAGTTGTTGTCAGGGGGGGCAGGGGTGGAAACAGACCGTCGAAGCTTTGGGTTTTCGATAGTTCTGAATCTGGTTTAGAGGTTGACTGAGTCTGTTGAGAGGTGAGCGATCGCGTCGCGTCCAGTTTCTCCGGTGATGTTGGCGTTGGACTTGAGGATTTGATCGTTGAATTCTGTCGAGTATTCGTTGAGTCAACGGGCTTATTGTCTGGTTCTACGTCTGGTTTGTTAACGGTATTGGCAATCCACAACCCAGATACAACCGTTGCGGCTAAAGCACCAGCCCCGATGATACCGATTGAAACAGCATTTGACTTAGGTGGCTGGTTAACCTGGGGAGGTACAGAGAAGGGCTGGTTAGCCTCATCAAAGTAATACTGAAAGTAGGTAATCGGTCCATCAATGCGGACATCGTAAGAACTGGAGTTGGGATTTTCCTCAGACGATGCTTCAGCCTTTGCCACCTCATTCCTGGAAGAAATATCGTTGGAATTTGCCTGAGAGGAGGCTTTAGCTGTTGTCACTCTATCGACCCCCTGACCGTGATCTGAGGTGCCTTGACCATCAGTGGAGGGCTGCCTGTAAGCGAGATGAGAGCTTTCCTCAAACTTTAGAAACTTTGTCATGCAGTTAAAGCTCCTGAAGCTCAGTGCAATTGGTTTAGGGACAATTTTCCTAGCTTGTCAGACCAGGAATGGCTACTAAAACAATCTTTCAAAACTTTTTTCAGAAATCAGGATTAGTTTTATCCGAATTGTTCTTTCAGTTGGCTACCAACTGAAGGCGGGACAGCAACGCCAGGAAGAAAGTCAGAAGTCAGGAGCCAGGAGAGTTACTGAATTCTGGATTCTGAATTCTGACTCCTGCCCTACCTGAATGTCCTGGCTAAAACGGGTAGCCTTTCAGTTTTTCTTAAAGATTCAATGTCCATCGCCAACAACTATCCGGAGGAGAAAGGAGTTGCCTGGTAACAAATAGAGAAGAAAGAATAAGTATTTCTCTGCTTTCTCGTGTGATGAACGACTTCGATCAAGCCTATCCATTTCTCCCCATTTGGCGTAATCAGCGAACATATGCCTCACAAACGCATTCGTCTGATTCTAGTCGGCTCAACCGGCTCAGCCGCACCTTAATTTTTCCGGCACTCATTTGGACTGCCCTGATGGCACCTGCGATCGCCCAGGCTCCAAAACCAGCGCCAGTCCCTCAACAACCCGCTTCCCAGATCCCTCAAGATGATGGGTATTTGCTGGGCCCAGGCGATCGCCTCAAAATTGACCTGTTTAACCTACCTGAATTCAGTGGTGAGTATCAGGTTCTCCCCAACGGGGCTGTCAATCTGCCGATCATCGGTGAGGTCTCAGTCCAGGGCAAAACGCTGAAACAGGCTTCCGCTACAATCTCGACCAAGTATGCGGCGTTCCTGAAACGACCAACGGCAACCCTCAATTTGGTGTCAGCCCGCCCGATCCGAATTGCGATCGCGGGCGAAGTCAACCGTCCCGGCTCCTACACGATTCTGTCTACCTCTGTCGCTGAGGGTAACGTTGCCACCATTACTCGCACCATTCAATTAGCGGAAGGAATTACGCAGGCGGCTGACCTGCGCAAGGTGCAAATTCGGCGATCGCGATCGTTGGGTGGCGGTGCCGATCAGGTGTTCACGGTCGATCTCTGGCAACTGTTAAAAGGCGCTGACCTGAAACAAGACCTGCGGTTGCGCGATGGCGACAGCATCTTTATTCCAGCCCAAACCAGCATCGATTTAGCAGAGGCCCAGCAACTGGCGGCGGCCAACTTTGCGGCTAGAAACAACCGGCCATTGAAAATCACTGTGGTGGGTGAAGTGAACCGTCCTGGCCCTTACACCCTGCTGGAAGGAGCTGTCAGCCAGCGGGATCAACTGATCAATCCAAACTTACTGCAACTCCCCAGCGTCACGCGGGCCATTCAGGTGGCTGGCGGCATTACCCAACTGGCAGATGTCCGCAATATTCAAGTCCGTCGCCTGACGAGAAGTGGTCCGCCGCAACTGATCAAACTCGATTTTTGGAAGCTGCTCAAAGCTGGAGATGTGCTGCAAGATTTGCCGCTGCAGGATGGCGATACGATCGAAATTCCAACTGCAACGGCCCTGAACGATCGCGAAACAACTGAATTAGCAACTGCTAGCTTTTCACCCGATCAAATCACCGTTAATGTGGCCGGTGAAGTAGACAGACCTGGTTCTGTTACGCTGCGACCCAACTCTCCTTTAAACCAGGCAATATTGGCAGCAGGTGGATTTACTCAAAAGTCAGTTAAGCGATCGGTAACACTGGTTCGTCTGAATGCAAATGGAAGTGTGACGAAGCGCGATGTATCGATTGATTTTGCTCAAGGAGTCAATGAACAAGGAAATCCTGCTCTCCGAAATAATGACATTGTGATTGTTAGAAAGACAGGATTTGCCTCATTTCTGGATGGAGCCGGTGCATTTTTAGGTCCATTTAATGGCATCGTAAACTTCTTTAGAATCTTCTGATTTTGAGTAGTTTATTTGAGTAGTTTATCAGTAGTAGGGTGGGCAATGCCCACCCTACTTTTTTGCTATAAAATCTTCCATTTAATAGAAATTTTGTATGAGTTTGTACGTGTGCCAATCCCATATCTGTCATTTTTCTGCTTGAATCTAGCCAGCTCTACATCGAAACTAGATTCAGTAAGACAATGTGAATCAACCGATCTGAGCAGTAACAGGTATCGCGACGTACGAATCCCGCTGGAGTAAAACTCCTTCAAATCTATGTTTATTTCAACTCAATTACATTCTGTACAGTTGTGTTCATTTACTAGTGCGATCGCTCAACTATCAATCCCATTTAATGAAAAAATACTACAACAAATCGAGCTTTTAACTTACTTAAACTGTTTCATTTACTCAGGTTTTATTCAGGATAAGACCTGATTTTTATAATTTGCGGTTTGGAGGAGAGATTGCAGATAATTCCAAGACGAAATTTGTAATACCTGGTTCCTCAAACTTGAATCAAGAGAAGATTTATCTAAAGTCTTTAGAAATGGTTTTGTAGATTAAAGAATGAATGAAAGGTGCTTAAAATTATGCGACATGATAAGATGATCAAGGCATAACATTAATCAAATCGGGTCACCTACCAGCCCACATTTATGGCAGCCATATAAAAGTAGTTGCATAGATGTACCAAGAGTATCAAGAAGCAGAATATTTTCTGCAAACGCCGTTGGATACTAACTGAAATTCAAGCTGGTTTCTGGTGATGAAAATTGCTCTAGTTCATGACTACTTGACGCAACGAGGCGGGGCGGAACGAGTCTTTGAGTTGCTCTGCAAACGATTTCCGCAAGCCGATGTGTTCACCTCGTTATACGACCCTGAAAATACAATCGACTTAGGCGATCGCCCCGTTCAAACCACTGCCCTGCAAAACATTCCAGGCGCAGCAAAATACTTCAGGCTGATGGCTCCGTTCTACTACCCGGCCTTTCGCGCCCTTGATTTGCAGGACTACGACCTGATCATTAGCAGTAGCACCAGCTTTGCCAAAGCTGTGAGAAAGCGCCCCGGCGCAACCCACGTTTGCTTCTGCCACAATGTCACCCGATTCTTATGGGATACGCGAACCTATTTGCGCGAGTACAGCGACTTCCAAAAACTCTATCCATTCATCGAGAAAATCTTCCAGGTGATGCGACAGCTAGACCTGAAATACGCTCAGGAACCCGATCTCTACATCGCCAACTCCAGCATTGTGGCTGAGCGAATTCGGAAGATTTATGGGAAGCGGGCGATCGCAATTAACTACCCAATCGATGTCAACCGATTCGGCTTTTCAAACCGCAAAGACGATTTCTACCTGGCATCGGCTCGCATGATTAGCTACAAGCGCTTAGACGTTATCATCGAAGCATTCAATTGGCTGGGCTGGCCCCTGTTAATTATGGGTGATGGCCCAGAGCGAGAGCGTTTACAGTCTCAAGCCCTCAAAAATGTTCGATTTGTCGGGCATGTGAGTGATGCGGAACGAATGGAGTTGATGTCAAAAGCGCGATCGGTGGTTGTGGCTGCCCTCGAAGACTACGGACTGGTTCCAGTGGAAGCCAATGCCAGTGGCACACCCGTGATTGCTTACGGTGCTGGCGGAGTGTTAGATACTCAGATTCCAGGTCAAACCGGTGTGTTTTTCCAACGACAAACACCTGAATCGCTTCAAGCCGCTCTGTTTAAGGCGGAACAAATTTCCTGGAACTACCACGACATTCGAGAGCACGCCGTCAGCCAGTTTTCGGAAGAAGCCTTTTTCCGAAAAGTTGAGCGAGTCATGGATCAGGTTCTCCAGGCTGCTTAAGTTGGATTGTTTGCAGCGGGTGATTTTCCAGATTTGCAGTCAGCATTTGTGCAAAAGGTATATCCAGGGATGTTGATGTTGAGAGTTAGGTGAGGTTCATGTTCGCAACTCAAAGTAGCTTTAACCCAGCCCGTGAAGCAGAGCCAGGATACGGGCAACTGTTTGCCGTGATGTGGCGTCGGCGCTTTTGGTTTCTTGGGGTTTTCATTGCTACGTTGGGGGTTGCGGCTGTTTACACCTTGCGCCAACCCTCTACCTATATCAGCTCAATGCAGTTGCAGGTGGAACCGAACTACCAGGGCAAAAATCAATCGGGCCAAACCTTAGAAAATGAGTTTTCGGATAGTGGCGTTGATGTAGATAACGCGACCCAAATTAGTTTGCTGCAAAGCTCAGCCGTACTCCGTAATGCAATGGTTTTGCTGCAGCCAATCTATCCAGAAATTGATCCTAACGATCCAGGGAGCACCGCTGGGTTTAAGAATTCAATTAGCGTCACCCAGGTTGCAGTCGGAGGCAAAAAAGGAACAGAGACAAAAATCTACCAGATCACCTATCTAGACAACGATCCGGTTAAAACTCAAAAGGTGCTTGAAGTGCTGCAAGGGGTTTATCTGAAGTACAACCAGGATCAGCAGAAAGAGCGCTTAAAGAAAGGACTTGCATTTGTTGAAGAGCAACTGCCAGATATTAAAAACAAGGTGAGTCAGTCAGAAGACGCGCTTGAGAAATTTCGTGTGGGGCAGGAACTGGTTGATCCTGACATACAGGCAAAAGCAAAAACAGATGCACTCTATCGGGTTCAGCAGGAGCAGCAAGCCAACCGTGTGCAGTTGCGGGAACTTCGCAGCCAGTACGCCAGTCTACAGCAACAGCTTTCTCTATCGCCTCAACAGGCATTGGTGGCATCTCGGTTGAGTCAATCCAGTCGCTATCAAGCACTGCTGAATGAATTTCAAAAGACGGAGCTAGCGTTGGTACAGCAACGGTTGCGATTCAATGACAACACGGACTATGTTCAAGCGTTGTTAGACCAACAGCGCAATCAGCGTCGGTTATTGCAAACTGAAGCGAGCCGAGTGTTGGGCAACAGCTCTGGTTCCGTCGGGAGTGAAAGAGAACTGTTGTCAAGCGGACAACTGGGTGGACTGGATTTGGGTCTTGTAGACCAACTGGTCAAAACTCAGGTGAATTTGCAGACGGCAGAGGCCCGCGATCGCACCCTGACAACCATTGAACAGCAGCTCCGAGTTGAGCTAAAGCGTCTCCCCCAGCTCCTCACCAGGTATGGACGATTGCAGCCTGATGTTGAACTGAACCGAGAAACCTTCCGGCAGTTGCTGAAGGCAAAGCAGGATATTGGCTTGGAAATTGCCCGGGGAGGATTCGATTGGAAACCGATTGAGGAGCCACAACTGGGTGCTAAAACCGGCCCTAGCCACATGAGGAACTTGTTACTGGGTGCTGTAGTCGGACTGTTGTTAGGAGGACTGGCAGCGTTTGCGCGCGAGGCAGCAGATGACGCGGTGCATTCCTCAGATGATTTGAAGAAGCAGGCCCATTTCCCCATCCTGGGCATGATGCCAGAGTTAGCGTTGGAGTCTGAGGACGATCGCCCGCTGTTGAATCTACCCTTCCTCAAATCGCACACCCTAACCCCGTCAATCAATCAGGTGATTCAATGGCGGCCCTTTCGCGAATCGTTGGATCTGCTCTACCAGAACATTCAACTGCTGAGTGCGACGAACCCGCTCAAGTCCCTGGTAATTACCTCTGCGCTGTCCGGTGAGGGAAAATCTACCCTGGTGCTAGGGTTAGCGATCAGCGCCGCTCGACTTCATCAACGGGTGCTGTTGATTGATGCAGACTTGCGCCGTCCCAGTTTGCATAAGTTGTTGAACCTCCCGAACGATCGCGGGCTAACAACACTGTTAACGAGCAATGCGTCGATTCCTAGCCACATTCACACCCAAGATTCCAATCTGCGCAGCAATATTTCAGTGCTAACTGCTGGACCAGCTCCAACCGACCCAGCGAAGTTACTGAGTTCTCCCCGCATGCGCGATGTAATGTCTGCCTTTGAGCAGTCCTACGATTTAGTCCTGCTCGATGCTCCACCGGTATTAGGCATGGTTGATGCGATCCTAATCGCCTCTTGCTGCAGTGGAGTGGTGATGGTGGGGCGGATTGACCGAGTGACTCGGACTGAGTTAACGCAGGCAACCACCATGTTGAATCAGTTAAATGTGATCGGGGTAATCGCCAATGGAGCGAATCATTCAGTTCGTGGCGATGGACACTACGAACGAAAAGCGTAGCCATATGGCTGGTGAGCTGCTGTGCCGGTTCTGATGTCCATTGTTTCAACTCAGCATACGTTCAGTCCAGGTATTCTATGAGCCAACATGCCCTTACCCCAATGATGTCTAGCCCTTGTCTATTCGTTCATTCAACCTCTACTCCAAGCTACACACTGACCTGGAGACAGCGCAAATTGATTGTGCGCCTTGCCTCAGAGCAGGAGTCTTTCAGGTTGTCTCCAGTACGGAGCCAGGAGCGACTGATTGATTGTTTGCAGCGATCGCCGGTCACGCTTGTAAAACTCGACCCGGCATTGGGCGAAGACCATCTAAAAATCTGGGCAGATGCCTGTCACCAGGCTGACAAACAGCTATTTCTACGCCTGCCATCGATTCAAAACTTGCCTCAAAAACGCAGTCATGTGAGATGGCATATGAAGCGAGTGTTTGACTGGCTTGCGGCTGCCTTAATGCTGCTGCTGCTCAGCCCCTTGATGGTGTGGTTGGCTCTGTTGATGACGATGTTTTCTCCCGGTCCAATCTTTTTCCAGCAATGGCGGGTGGGAGAGCGCGGTAAACTCTTCAGAATTATCAAGTTTCGCACCATGATGGTGGGTGCAGAACGCCTTCATCACCGAGTCATGGGAAATCAGGACGGACTGCACAAGCTAAAAGATGACCCGCGCATTACCTCCTTGGGTCGCTGGATGCGTAAATACAGCCTTGATGAGCTGCCTCAGTTGTTCAATGTTCTGCGCGGTGAGATGAGCCTGGTCGGGCCCCGTCCCTGGGCACTGTATGACGCTGTCCGAATTAAACCAGAGTTGCAGCATCGGCTGAACGCGCTCCCCGGTATTACGGGTGCATGGCAGACCCAGGCGCGATCGCATATGCTTGACCTGAGCGCCGTCAATCGCAGTGACCTCAAATATCTGCGTAACTGGTCTCTGTGGCAAGACTTGAAGTTTTTGCTCCTAACCATCCCCAAAGTTCTCTCTGGATTTGGAGCTTACTAAATCACGTCCAGCTCAGAATCTGTAGCTTTTCTTAAGAAAAACTCCAGGTCTGGACGTGGACAAGGTTTAAATCAGGTTATTGTCATTCGTCCTTGTAGAGTGGGCATTGCCCACCCTACCTAAGTTAGTGCTGAAGTCCCGGTTATTAAGGGGTTTAGGGGGAATTAAATCTTTGTTAGGAAACTGTTTCCTAACAAAGACTGACAAGGGCTGACCAAACTGTCAATTCAATTCGGAATTACTCATGCATTTTAAGCTTTCATCCTTTTTTCGAGGTCTGATTAAAGCGACTCGATTTGGGAAAGATCACTATCTGATTCTGAGGGAAATCCGATATTTTCCCAAAATTGTAGTTTTGGCAATTATTTGTCCACTTATAGCAGCCGCGTTTGAAGGCTTTGGGATTGGTTTTTTGTTTGGGTTTTTGCAAAATCTGGTTAGCCCAGCGGCAGAAGCATTTCAAACGGGAATCCGCTGGTTTGATATTTGGGTTTTAGGAATTAACACCTCCGAAATCAGTCGGCTGTGCCGGGTCTGCATTCTGATTCTACTGTCTACGTGGATACGAGCATTGTTCAACTGGCTAACCTCTATTTATATGGAGATTGCCAGGATTAAACTGACGGATCGATTACAAAGGCAGATCTTTGAACAGCTTCAATCCTTGCCATTAAGTTTTTTTGGAAAATCTCAATCTGGCGAGATTGTTAATACCCTGATTAATGAAGTTGGCCAACTTCAGCAAGCCATTAGTTCTGGCAGCTTTGTAATTGTCAAAGGATTAGTTCTAGTTGTTTACTTAATCGTTCTATTTCAAATATCGTGGCAGCTCTCCCTAATTTCAATCTTACTATTTAGCCTACTGATTACAGGACTCTCTCGGTTTAATGCCCAGGTTCGAGAAGCGAGTTTTCCAGTTTCGCAAACCAACGGTCGCTTCACCTCGATCGCGATGGAGTTTGTGAATGGAATGCGAACCGTACAAGCCTTTGCAACTCAAGATTTTGAACGTCGTCGCTTCTATGCAGCCAGGGATGAAGTTGTGAATGCTTCGGTCAAAGTGGCGTTCCTGCGATCGGTGATTCGACCGCTAGCAGAAGGGTTGGCAACCACAATTCTGGTGGCAATGATCATCCTGGGCATCACCGTATTTGTTGCCAGTGGGGTGATGAAAACGGCTTCTCTGCTGACTTTTCTGTTTGTGCTGTTTCGCCTGGTTCCAGCAATTCAAGAAATTAACGGTAATATTGCTGGAATCAATAGTTTTCAAGGTTCGATCAGCAATATTGAGAAGCTGCTAGCCACCCAGGATAAACCTTACTTGCGGAATGGGACGATTCAATTTACAGGATTAAAACGTGCGATCGAACTGGTCTCTGTCGATTTTGGCTATGACCTGCAAAATCCAGTCCTGCAAAATATCACGTTAACCATTGAGAAAGGAAAGACTGTTGCCTTAGTTGGAGCGTCGGGGGCTGGCAAAACAACGCTCGCCGATTTAATTCCCCGTTTTTATGACCCGGTTCAAGGGGAAATTCTGTTAGACGGAACTAACCTGCGCGAATTTGATATCAACTCGGTGCGCCGCAGGATGGCAATTGTCAGCCAGGACACGTTCATCTTCAATGCCTCCGTTCGAGACAATATTGCCTACGGCTCCGAAGTGACAGAGGATGCTGACATTGCCAGAGCCGCTAAACTGGCGAACGCGCTAGAGTTCGTTCTGGAGATGCCGGAAGGGTTTGAGACGCGGCTGGGCGATCGCGGGGTGCGGTTGTCGGGTGGTCAGCGGCAACGAATCGCGATCGCCAGAGCACTGTTACGGGATCCCGAAATTCTGATTTTAGACGAAGCCACCAGCGCCTTAGATTCTGTCTCAGAACGGCTAATTCAGGAGTCAATTGAAAAGCTGTCTGTCGGTCGAACGGTGATTGCGATCGCGCATCGGTTATCCACCATTGTTCGAGCCGATAAAGTGGTTGTGCTTGAGCAAGGACAAATCGTAGAACAAGGCACTTATCAAGAGTTGCTGGCTCAACGTGGCAAACTCTGGAATTATCACCAGATGCAGCATGAAGTCGGTCAATCGAGCTAACCGTAATCTTGAGGTTTATATGCCCAGCAAATGACTATGCAAGTACAGCAACGAACTAACCCAATGCCTCCGCAGGCATCCTCTAGTTTGGCAAAGCTAATTGCCTTTTACCTACCCCAATACCATCCAATTCCAGAAAATGATACCTGGTGGACAAAGGGCTTTACGGAGTGGACGAATGTCACCAAAGCAACACCCCAATTTCCTGGACACTATCAACCCCACTTGCCTGCTGATTTAGGGTTTTACGACCTGCGGCTCCCCGAAGTCCGACAGGCTCAAGCAGAGTTAGCGAAAGCCTATGGCATTGATGGCTTTTGCTATTATCACTACTGGTTTAATGGTAGACGATTGCTGGAACGCCCGTTCAGTGAAGTATTGGAATCCGGTGAACCCGATTTTCCATTTTGCCTTTGTTGGGCAAACGAAGACTGGACACGAGCCTGGGATGGACGCAGCAGAGATATTTTAGTGGGCCAGAATTACTGCGAAGCGGATGACCGCGACCATATTCGCTCATTAGCAGATGCATTTCGCGATCGCCGCTACATCCGCATTCACGGAAAACCACTCTTCCTGGTTTACCGGGCTGCCAGGATTCCGGATCCGCTGAAAGCAACATCCGTTTGGCGAGAAGAAGCCCAGCGCCTGGGAATTGGAGAACTCTACCTGTGTAAGGTAGAAAGTTTTCCCGAGGAGCACGGCGATCCAACAGTAACTGGTTTTGACGCCGCAATCGAGTTTCAACCTGATTGGAAACACCTGGGAGCACCGCTGCAACGAGGAAAAGAGTGGAGTCTGGCTCGAAAACTGGGACTTTCACAGGCTGCATTTGGCAAACACCGAGTGCATGAGTACGCGACGGTGGTTGAACGAATGCTCCAGAAACCAATCCCTTCCTATCGGCGGTTTCCCTGTGTGACGCCCAGTTGGGACAACACGGCCCGTCGCAAAACCGATGCAGTTATTCTCAGAAACTCGACTCCTGAGCTGTATGCAACGTGGTTGAGAGCGGCTGTTGAACAGTCCAGTTGCAACGATAATGACGAACGCATTGTATTCATCAATGCCTGGAATGAATGGGCAGAAGGGAATCATCTAGAACCCTGTCAACGATGGGGGCATGGCTACCTTGAGGCAACCCAGCGAGTAGTGATGGCCAGAGAAGCAACGTCCAAAATCTAAAATCCAAAATCCAAAATCCAATGAACACCCTCTTCCCCCCAATTAGCCCGGTGTCTGAGGGAATTCATCGCCCGCTGTGGTCGGTGATGATTCCAACCTACAACGGAACAAAGTATTTGGAACAAACGCTCAAAAGTGTTCTGGAGCAAGACCCTGGACCTGATCAGATGCAGATTGAAGTGGTGGATGATTGTTCTACACAGGATGATCCAGAGCAACTGGTGAGAGAGATTGGCAACGGGCGCATTTCGTTCTACCGCCAACCCCAAAACGTGGGCTTATTGCCGAACTGGAATGCTTGTATTGAGCGATCGCGCGGGCATTGGGTTCATCTTTTGCATCAGGATGATGCTGTTCTGCCTGGATTCTACGAGCGGTTGAACCAGGGGATAGAACGGGAATCTGGCACTGGTGCGCTGCTTTGTCGGCACCTTTTCATGGATGAGGAAGGCGATTGGCAAGCCATGTCTGAGCTTGAGCGCAGAACACCGGGCATTCTTACTGACTGGTTAGAAAAATTGCCACGATTCAGCGAGTCCAGTTCCCGGCGATCGTGGTGAAGCGCAGCACCTATGAAAAACTGGGCGGATTTTGCTCAGAAGCCCGCTCTGCTGCCGATTGGGAGATGTGGAAGCGAATTGCTGCCCAGTATCCAATCTGGTATGAACCTAAACTGCTTGCCTGTTTCCGGTTGCATTCGTCGTCTACAACGTCTGGCTTGATCAAGCGGGGTGAGAATATTGCGGATACCTATTTGGCGATCGAGGTTTCTCGCTCCTATCTCCCTAGTGCGATCGCGGCACGGGCCTCTCGAAAAGCCAAAGAAGGATATGCCTTCAAGGCGTTGACCACCGCCCGCCAGATGCTTGCCAGGAATGAAATGGATGCCGCGATCGCGCAACTGAGAGAAGGGCTGAAATGTCGTCATTCGTTGAATGTGATCAAGTCAGGAATCTTTGTGTCCATGCTGGTTGCTGGCAAATGGCTGGCAATCAAGCTGCGTGGCATGAAGGTTGCAAATAGTCCTGAATGAGTTCCTCGTGCGTGAAAAAGGGAATGGGTGCTACCAATTTTGGATTTTAGAAAACTCGTAGAGTGGGCATTGCCCACCTTACCTCAATACTTCTCGGTTAGTGCCATTCCGCCATAGTTGAATCGCGTTAGGCTAAATCCTGTGACAAAATCTCGTAAAAAAATTCTATTTCATCTGCATGCGGCACCGATTCCGGTTAGTGGTGGGGCAACGCGCCGTTTGTTTGGGTATTTGCAGTACTTTCGCGATCGCTTTGATTACCTGTGTGTCGAAGCGGTGTCTGATCGCCCCTTTCGGAGTGACGAGTGGAATTCGGAGCAACAGCGATCGCTCCTGGAGTTTGTTCCGAAGCTGCATATTTATCAGCATCATGCGTTGGATTATGGTTACGCAAAGGCGAAGACGGGTTACTATCAAAAGCTACTAAAACAACAGATTCCGGTCGATTGTGATTATGCAACACCACCAGATTATGTTCAGTTTTTTCAAACCTTAGCGCACCATCAGGCGTGTGACTTTATTTTGATTAATTACTTGTCATTTGCGCATCTAGCGATCGCCACAAAAACTCCACACACAAAAACATTCATTGATATTCACGACATTGCTTGTCAAAATCGCCTGGCACTTAAGGATACTGGTTTTCGCAAACATCTCAAATTCGACTATGCCAGTAACTTTGCCAAAGAAGTTCAGCTTTTGAACCAGTTTGATGGAGTGATTATCAATTCCCAGAAAGAGATGGATGATTTAAGCACTCATCTGGATTTTGATCAGCTGCGTTTGATTCCTCATCTGGTTGAAGATTGCCAACCGACGACCCGGTTGATGGTGTACTCCCATCGGACTTTTATGTATGATCTGCTGTTTGTGGGCAGTGGTCACCATACTCCAAATGTGGAGGGGATTAATTTCTTCCTGGCATCTATCTTTCCCAAAATTGTTGATCAAAAGCCAGATGTACGGTTGGCGATCGCCGGAACCGTAAGTCAGTTTATTCAGGTGGATGACTCGCTCAAAGCAAACATTGAGTGTTTGGGATATGTAGAGGATCTCTCAGCGCTCTACTTGCAGTCCAAAGTCTTTATCTGTCCGCTGCTCAATGGAGCTGGAACAAAGGTCAAACTGCAAGAAGCAATGGCGTATGCGACTCCAATTGTGACGACAACCGTTGGCGCTTCGGGACTCAGTTTGGTCGATGGAATCAACGCGATCGTCACGGATCAACCCGATCAATTTGCGAATCAGGTGCTGCAGTTACTGAGCCAACCAGAGTTGGCTCAGAAGCTCTCTGAGGCAGCTTCTATGGTTTTCAATGATCACTATTCCAATGCAGCCGTGTATTCAAAACTAGATCGACTGTTTGGGATTGGATGAATCGATTTTAGAGTTTGGATTTTGGATTGAGAATTCCTCGGATTCTGGTGATAATCATGATGAAAGCTGAGTTTGATGGGAAAGTGTTTTTCTACTGCTGTCCACCAGGATCGCCGGAGAATCAGGCCTATCAGCATCCGATGATTTGCCTGGCTGAAGGTTTTCGGGAACTGGGGATTGAATTCTACGCTGACCGAAATTATTGGAGAATTTCGCCGGCAACGGATGAGTATTTGTTTCAGTTCAATCCAGATGTGACGCCGGATGATTGCGCGATCGTGATTATGGATACTGAATGGTTTACGAATGGACGGCCGTTTCCAGAGGGGTTATTTAAGCGCGATCGCAGGTATATCACGGCGTATTTTGGACTGCATGAGCTGATGCACTCGATGCAGCCTGAGTTTCGCCAATTCGATTTTATTTTTAGAGGGTATTACAATCAGCGATTTAAATACCCAGCAAACATTCGCCCCTGGGCGTTTGGACTGACTGAGCGAATTCTGCGTGAGACCAAGGAGATTCCTGATTTTTCAACCCGTCAGAAGAACCTGATTGTTAATTTCAGGCACTCCAAAAAGCACATACATTCGGTGCGGAAGACTGTAGAAAAGGAGTTTCTGCCTGCTATCCGCCCTATCTTAAGCATTGATGATGCCATTGATCATGTTGATGCCTATTCATCCGATCCGTATCACCATCTGCAATGGGTGCAAACTGGAAAACGCCACTATCCAGGCTACTATAAGCGATTGAGAGAGTCAGTTGCCTGCGCCTGTTTTGGCGGGTTCTTTGTTCCTCCGGTATCGCGAGACCAGCGCAGTGTGTTGAGCCGGACTCTGAAACGCTTACTTGGTCAGCTCGGGTTGAAGGCTGGCACTGTTTTGCAGTGGGACAGTTGGCGGTTTTGGGAGGCGTTAGCAGCAGGCTGTGTAGCGTTTCATATTGACCTGGAAAAGTATGGCTGCCTGCTGCCAGAAATGCCAGAAAATTGGCGGCACTACGTTGGCATTGATTTGAATAATGTGCAAGCCGCGATCGCCCGGTTGATGGATGAACCAGAGCTGCTTGAAACCATTTCCGTTGCCGGCCGGCAGTGGGCGTTAGAGCACTACAGCCCAGTTCCTACCGCACTCCGTTTTCTAGAAACGGTCAGTCCCAAATTGCTGTGAGACCAATTCTCTCCCCCTCTGTTGTACCAAAGTTTTTCGCTTTTACCATCAACACCTTCTGGAGGGGGTACTGCTGCGCAGAAGCAAGCTACGGGGGACGCAGCCGTCCCCTGAGTTGGGGGGGGTTTGGGGGGCAGCCCCCCAAGGGTCGGATTCAGTGGGACTTGTGTGTACACCGTAGCTTATAAGGGGGGTAGGGGGATCTGATGCAGGAAGTTTGTACATAAGAATTTTTTGAATTGATAGGAGCGACGGAAGACCAATGAAAATTTTGCTCACTATCCATCACCCCTTAAGCTCCCACGCCGGCGCTCCGGGTGCGACGTGGCAACTGGGTCAAGCCTATGAAAAATTGGGGCATCAAGTTCAGTACTACTCATTTGATCAACTCCCGCTCAAACTGCCGGAACTGGTTGAATCGATCATCTTTCCAGAATTTGTGGCCCAACACATTTCTAAGCTGGTGAACCAGGGGAATGTGGATGTTGTGGATGCCTCAACGGGTGATGCCTGGGTGTGGGCAAAATTACTGCACAAAGCAGAGCCACACCATCCCTGCCTGGTTACCCGCAGTCATGGGTTGGAGCATGTGGCTCACGAGGAGCGCTTGGAGGAGGCTCGTCGAGGCGGTGCACGGTTGAGTTGGAAATATCCGCTCTATCACGGCGGCTTTCGACTCTGGGAAGTAGCGACATCCATGCAACATGCGGATGCGGTATTGCTGTTGAATCAGCACGATCGCGACTATGCCATCCATCACTTCGGCATTCAACCTGAAAATGCTCACATTGTGCATAACGGCATTCCAGACACCTTTCTAAACCTGCCGTTTGCCCCCTTACAAGAGGACGATACGATTCGGATTGCCCAAATTGGCAGCTACATTCCGCGTAAAGGGATTCACTACGGCAATCCGGCCCTGAACGCCATTCTCAAAACTTATGATCAGGTGCAGGTCAGTTTTTTGGGTACAGGCTGCCCAATTGAGCAAGTGCTGCGGGATTTTGATCCTCAGGTGCGCGATCGCGTCCGCGTTGCTCCCCGCTTCAACCATGAAACGCTACCCAATCTGCTCAGCAATCATCACATCAAGCTGTTTCCAACCCTATCTGAAGGGTTCAGTCTGGCGTTGGTCGAAGCAATGTCCTGTGGGTTAGCACCAATTACAACTGCCACACCCGGGCCCCTGGAAGTTGCCTGCGATCGCCATAATGCAATTGTCGTTCCACCACGAGACACGCAAGCGCTTTTGCAAGCGTTGGAGTCTTTGATTAACAACGATTTCTACCTGGAGAAACTGCGGCGCAATGCTTACGCCACGGCCCAAACCTACAGTTGGGAGCGAATTGCTCGTGACAATCTGGCAATCTACGAAGCGGTGCTCTGCCAATCGCAAGGGTCTAAATCAAAACTCAACCTCTCTGAGAACCGGATTTCAATTTAGCAATGAGAATTACATAACATCAAATTTGTAGGATGTGTTAGGCGATAGCCGTAACGCATCAATCCCTGGAAACGATGCGTTACGCTGCGCTAACACATCCTACGCAAGAAATCGGAGTTATTAAATCCACGCTCCTTAGCGGAGCCTAGAACGAGAAGAACCCAATCCAAAATCGCAAATCTAAAATCCAAAATCGTAAGAGGCAATCATGCGTTTATCTGCCTGTATCAC
>JAAUSG010000354.1 GCA_012034055.1 Leptolyngbyaceae cyanobacterium RU_5_1
TCGATGCGCTGCCATTCCTCATCGGTCAGTCACTGTCGTAAAAGGGTTGGCTCATTTGCTTTCCCGCAATAGTATGGATTGCTTAGGTATCGCTCTTTTCCTCTCCTGTTGAACGCTCGCTTCATATCTATTTACAAACAGCTTCTAAGGTCTGCACTGCTGCTGGAAGCTGGCCCAGATGCCGCTGCGCTTGCCCGAATGAAAGCAGATACCAGCCACGATTAAAGGTTTTTTCCCAATCCAGATAGACCTGCTGTTCGGCTGGCAAGGGTTGTGTTACAGACTGGCCAGCCGTTTCTGATAGTTGCAATGCGGTCTCTGCTGCTTGTTTGGCTGCACCCCAGGCAGATTTCGCTAAGGCGACCTGAGCCAGAAAGCCATAAGCACGGGCCTGTCTAAATAGGTTGGAGTAGGTCTGATTCATCTGTAAACAGGTTGGTGAAGTATCCCGGTTTGAGGCGAATGTCGATTTCCTCCAGGCTGGCGCTTACCTGCCGCGCGATCGCCAGCAAAATATCGGTAATGTCGATGTCTGCCATGTCCAGGTCTTGGCTGGACTCGAAGTAGACAACATGGAAGCCCTGTTGCTCCAGGTTGTTCTTCAGACACATCAGCTCGGTTGATTTGCCACAGCCGATGTGGCCGGTGAAGAGTTGGCAGGTTGCTTCTTCTGGGGCAAGCAGCGTAATGGTGCGTTCCAGCTCTCGAATGATATTGCTGCCGCGAACGGGTGAGAAATCAATGTAGTATTTTTGGTCCTCTGGTTTGCCAACTGTGAGTACTCGACTAGGATTACAGGCTTTGTAGAATCGGGGCAAATCAAGTTGCATGGTTGTTCTTATGCTGCGCAGACACTTGCTACCAATATTCTACCAATCTGTAAAAAAATAAACAGATGGTTGCAAACTAAAATGAATCTACGATGATTAGCCCTTACCTCGTCTATGGTTACTAGTCTGCCGATCAACCTACCCCGCCAATTGCGCGTTAGCGATGAGCAGTTTTTGCAGTTCGTCAATGCGAACCCTGAATTGCGATTGGAGCGGACCGCAACGGGAGAGTTAATCATCATGGCACCAACGGGCAGTGAGGGCGGTAACTATAACTTTGAGCTTGGGGTTGATTTTGGTAACTGGAACCGTCAATCTCTCGCTGGTAAAGCCTTTGATTCCTCGACGGGGTTTCGATTGCCCAATGGGGCGATTCGATCGCCGGATGTTGCCTGGGTTGTGGGCGATCGCTGGGATGCATTGACTTTGGAGCAGCGTAAAGGTTTTGCGCCTATTTGCCCCGATTTTGTGATTGAGCTGGTTTCTGAGAGCGATACGCTGGAGGATTTGCAGTCCAAGATGCGGGAATACATCGAAAATGGCTGTCGGCTGGGCTGGCTGATTAATCCGAAGTTGAAGCGGGTTGAAGTTTACCGCCCCAATCAATCTGTTGACGTTCTGCCTTTTTCCACCCCGTTGTCGGGAGAGGATGTATTGCCTGGGTTGAAGCTCGATTTGCGGACGATTTTTCCTGATTGAATGAACTCTCTTCTCTTCTACGGCTATGGTCAACACTGCCACCCAACGGTTTACCTTCGAGGAGTACCTCGCCTACGACGACGGTACGGACAACCATTACGAACTTGTGGATGGATTGCTGGTGCTGATGAATCCGCCTAGAATCGAGCATTTCCTAATCACGAAATTCCTTGAACAGGTGTTGGACTCTGCGATCGCACAGTTGTCTTTACCCTGGCTGACATTTCGGGAGACGGGGGTGAGAACTGGATATAGCAAGTCCAGGTTGACAGATCTGTGTGTGGTGACTAAAGACCAGACAAAGGAGTTGTTGGGGCAATCGGCGGTGTTTCAAACTGCCCCGCGACTGATTGTGGAAGTGGTCAGTCCGGATGCGATCGCCCGCGACTATCGCTATAAGCGATCGGAGTATGCGGCGTTGGAAGTGCCGGAATATTGGATTGTGGATCCGTTAGCAGCGAAGGTGACGATTTTGCTATGGGAAGAGGGGCTGTATGAGGAAACGGTGTTGGTTGGCGATCAGGCGATCGCGTCGCCGACGTTTCCCAATTTGAGCCTCACCGTTGAGCAAATCCTCGCGGCTGGAACGGTTGCATAATTTTAGTGAGGATATTCCTCAATGGTTCCATGTACCTGTGTTCAACTGCGGCGATCGCTTCACCCATCATCCATCCCCTCTTTCGGTAACAGGGGTTTTATCTGGTTCAACAGGTCTGGAATACTGGTGCTAACCACTTCCCAAACTCGCTTCACATTTACGCCATCATAGTCGTGAATCAATTTATCGCGCATTCCAGCCATATTACGCCAGGGAATTTCTGGTGAGCGTCTCGAAATTCTGGCGATAGCCGCTTCACCGCTTCTCCTAAAACCGTTAGTTCGTACAGCACTGCCAACTGGATGCGCAAATCTGCCTGAAACGCTGGCTCATCCATCCCTGCTGTCAGTTGCAAAATGGTTTCAGCAAAGCGGGCAATATCAAGCAGAGAGGCGTTGTCTCGGTCCATAAATCACAGTAGCCGTATTCAAAATTTCCTGACGGCGAATCCAATTGGGGCTGGTTTCGATGGTTTGTTTTTCGATCACATCCACCTCTCTGCCCAATAGGTTTGCAAGCTGGTGTTGCAGTTCTACTAAGTCCAGCAAGCTCACTTTGGCATCTGGTGCAAACGTCACCAACACGTCTACATCACTGTCCGGGTGAAAGTCATCCCGCAACACGGAGCCAAACAGGGCAAGCTCGGTGATTTGCCACTGCTGACAAACGGTTTCGATTTGCTCTGGTGATACTTGCAGGCGATCGCAGAGTTGCTGATTCATTGCTCAATCTCCCCACCCTCAGAGGCATTGTGATTTCGAGTGTCCCGCGATCGTAGGCGAGTCGAGAAGCCCGATGGTCGCCCATGTCGGCTAGGATTGCCTGGTAGATTTGCCAGCTAATGTTGTGTAGCGCAATCCGCTGGGTGGTTTGCTGATTGGGTGGATCTTGAAGCTGGCTAACCATAGGCAAAGGTTGATGGAGTTGAGTTTCCTGGTGTAACCTATGCGGGACAAGGATTGAGTGGCGAGTAGGATTGTATAGCGCTAGCGTAACGCATCGAAGGATTCAATCAATTGGCCGATATTTATGTTGCAATCCGAAATCAGGGTGGGGCCGCTATGTCTTCCATCAATGGAGAGTCGATTATTGTACTGGTTACTCGTGATGGACGGTTTCAAGATCAGCGATCGCTCACACTGCGGACGGGTGTTGCCGTTTTTCGCGCGATTCCCCCAGGCGGTTATACCATCATTGCCCGACATCCTGATTTGACACCGACTGAGGCGAGATATGATGCGGAACTTACTGAGAAAACCATTCTGGGTATTCGCTTCACCTATAATGAGCCTGAACGTCAGTTGTCCACTATTGAAGCTGAAGTGAGTTACCTGCCATGACTGATTCAACCTTCGGACCATACGCAGTAGCGCAGGAATCCATCATTGAGTATCGGTATACGGTTTATTTTGAAGGTCTGGCACTCTGGAAGGAGAACGATCCGCGGCGTCGGGCAACCATTGCTCGTCAGCTAGCAGACTGGGCAGCAACCCTGGCAGAACTGGAGGCGGAAGAGTCCAGGAAGTTTACGGAACAACCTGCTTCAACCGATGAAGCCGCCTGAAGGTGCTTTCAACTCTCCGATTTCTAATTCTCCTCCTACGCAGTTGTTGGAAAGGCGGAGCCTTGGCAGGGGCATACTGAGCCGGAGACTCGGTACGAGAAAGAAGGGCC
>JAAUSG010000009.1 GCA_012034055.1 Leptolyngbyaceae cyanobacterium RU_5_1
GCGATAGCCGTAATGCATCGATCTTTGGAAACCTAGTGATGATGAAAGTGAGGTGCTAATGGTAGTGATATGTGGATAGTCAAGTGGATAGTGCGATCGCTCCTCCTCCTCTACCTGGCATTGACTCTCTTTGCCTTCGTGTTCTCGAACGGACTCATCTTTCAACCTCACGCTGCCAGCTACCGCGACACTGCTGACACTCTGAAGCTGCTGACAAGTGATGGAGAACAGATTTCTGCCCTGTATTTACCCAATTCTCAAGCGACCTACACTCTGCTCTACAGTCACGGCAACGGCAGCGACTTAGGTGATATCCGCCCACTGCTTGCAGCCGTTCAACGCATTGGATTTGCAGTGTTTGCCTACGACTACCGCGGATATGGCACCAGTCAGGGATCGCCCTCTGAACAGAATACCTATCGCGACATTGATGCCGCTTACCACTACCTGACCACCAGTCTGCAAGTGCCGCCCGATCGCATTATTCTTTATGGGAATTCTGTTGGAGCGGGTCCCAGCATTGATCTGGCCAGTCGTCAGCCTGTTGCTGGACTAATCGTGGAAGGAGCTTTTACCAGTGCCTTTCGGGTAATGACTCGGATTCCAATCTTGCCTTTCGATCGCTTCAACAATATCCACAAGATCAAATCCGTCCGTTGTCCAGTTCTGGTTGTGCATGGCACGGACGACGCGGTGATTCCGTTTCACCACGGACAAACGCTGTTCAACCACGCGAATCAGCCCAAACAGTTTTTGGTGATTGAAGGCGCAAACCACAACGATTTAGCCGAAGTCGCTGGAATCCGCTACAGCAACTCACTGCAGGAATTTATCCAACTGGTGGATCAAACTCATTAATTCAGTCATCAGTGGGTGGGCATAGCACTCTTGATTGGCACCACGATGTAACCTTGAGCGCGATCGCCCAATACTAAGTTCCGCTCCAATCCCCAGTACCACCAGTGCGCTGCAATGTAAGCACAGATAATGCTATCGAGCTGGTCTTCCACAGCCTTGAGCGCGGTTCCCGTGAGCGGGATTTCTGGGACACGAATCTTTCCCTGAGCCACATCTAACGAAGGTTCCAATTGTGGCAAATGCTCACAAATATACTGACGCAGGCGGGCTAACTCTGCTTGCCGCTGAGCCAGTCTACCCTTTTTGTATTTCAGAATTTGCGGGAGTTCAAACAGATGCACGATCGCGGGATGGGGAAACGCTTCAATCTGAAAACGACTTGGCTGCTTCGGTTCAATTATGGGCGCATGTTGAAATCCTCGTGCTTCCAAACTCAAGCCAAACGCAACCGTTCGGGCGGCAAAGGCAGACCCCAAATTGGCCGGATAGCAGCCTGCATGGTAGCGACCGAAATATTTGTGGGTGAGGCGATCGGGCAACCGCATTCCGGTGGCATTCGGAATCAAGGTTGGGGCATCGACTGCAATTCCACCCGACTCATCTGGGGCAAGCCAGGAATCCACCCAAGCCAGAATGTCTGAGACAGACTCTTGGCGCTGCAAATCCAACAGTTCTAACCTGCCAGCCTGCCAACCCAAACAACATAGCCCACTCGCTCCCGAACTCCAACCCAGATCAATTCCCAAAAATTTCATGGTTCATCGGCATATCCTACTAATAGATTTGCAAAGCTAATGGACTGCCGTTAATCCGAGTGCATTTTAAGACACATTTGTAGTTGTTTTCTGAAACTATCGTGAATCTTAGACGACATCGAGTGGGAGAAAGACAGCATGGATAACTTGAAGGTTGTGGTTATTGGTGCTGGAATTGGCGGCTTGACTGCAGGCATTGCCCTTCAACAGGCAGGCTATGAGGTTGAAATTTACGATCGCGTCAAGGAAATGCGCCCCGTTGGTGCCGGAATCTCACTCTGGTCAAACGGCATTAAAGTCCTCAACCGCCTTGGACTGGGGGCGAAAGTTGCCAGGATTGGCGGCATCATGGATCACATGGAGTACCGGACAAAGACCGGCGAACTCTTGAATGACATCGACCTGATGCCACTGATTCACGAAGTCGGTCAGCGTCCCTATCCCGTTGCTCGTCGAGACTTACAGTCCATGCTCGTGGAGGCGTTTTTAGGAGAGGTTCATCTGGATCATAAGTGTGTGAGTGTGGAGCAAGACGAAACCGGAGTCACCGCCTTGTTTGAGAATGGGCATACCGCACAGGGGGATCTGCTCATTGCAGCCGATGGGCTGCGCTCCGTATTGCGTTCCTACGTGCTGGATCAAGACGTGGAACCCAAATATGTCGGCTATGTCAACTGGAATGGGCTAGTGCCTGCAGATGAAGAATTAGCCGCGAAAAATACCTGGGTCATCTATGTGGGTGAACACAAGCGGGCCTCGATGATGCCAGTCGGAGGCGATCGCTTCTACTTTTTCTTCGACGTGCCGCTGCCCAAAGGCACTCCTGCCGACCCTGAGCAGTACAAAACAGAACTCAAGCAACACTTTGTCGGTTGGGCAGACCCGGTACAGAACCTGATTGAACGCTTTGATCCGAATGCCGTTGCCCGCCCCGAAATTCATGACCTGGGACCAATTGATCGCTTTGTCAAAGGTCGTGTCGCACTGCTAGGCGATTCCGCCCATACCACCTGTCCAGACATGGGGCAGGGTGGGTGTCAAGCTATGGAAGATGGACTGGTGCTGACCAATTACCTGATTAGCACCAACATCAGCGTCGAAGATGCCCTGAAGCGCTACGAAATGGAGCGCACCACCCGCGCCAATGCGGTTGTAGACAAAGCCCGTAAGCGGGCCGAGCAAATCCACGGCAAAGATCCGGAGATCACTCAACAATGGTACAAGCAACTGGCAACCGAAAAACCCAGCGACGTAACAGGCGCGATCGCCAAAGTGATCATGGCCGGGCCATTGCATTGAAGGTGTAAAGGGTAGAGGGTAAAATCTAGACACCCCTGCTTCCGCCCTCCGCCCTCCGTCCTCCGTCCTCCGCACTTTCCTTCTCATGTCCGGTAAACTGACAACCCACGTACTAGATACTGCTCACGGGCGTCCGGCAGCGAATATGGCGATCGCGCTTTATTCCGTCCACCCCGAATCTGGCGAAAAGATCTTGCTGAAAAGGGTGATCACTAACCAGGACGGACGCACGGATGCCCCGCTGTTGACAGACGGCGAGTTAACGGTTGGCATTTACGAATTGGTTTTTTCGGTTGGAGAGTACTTTACCCGACAGGCAACCCCTCTCCCCGATCCGCCCTTTCTCAATCAGGTGCCGCTGCAGTTTGGGATTGCCGATCCAGACGCCCATTACCACGTTCCGCTGCTCACGTCTCCGTGGTCATACAGCACCTACCGGGGCAGTTAGGGATTCGCAAACAAATAAAGTACCAATACCACAATCTGTAGGGGCGTACGGCCGTACGCCCCTACAGGGATGTTTATTTTGCATGCATGTCCCTCAGCGGTTTTCTTCTGGTGATGAACTCTCCTGCTCAGGCTTTTTCACCTCAACCGGCACCTCGGCTTTTAACCCCGTCAACTGCTCAAGCTGACCTCGTAACTCCTCGCCCGTCTTCCGCCGTACAGTCACCCTCACGATATTCGGACTGGCTGTAGCAACTGGTTTTGTCACTCCAGTGGAGGAACTTGGTGTTTCAGCTTTAGGCTCCAACACGCCAGGGGTAGAGTCCGACGGCGAGGGGATTACGTAGTCCACGGTCACTTCTGAGACTTTCTTATCTCGGCTGAACAAAAATCCGGTTACCCCAAATAAAGCCGTGTTGATGGCACGAGCGGTTGAGTTATCTTTTCGTCCTTCCCGATACCGGATGGCTTTGATATCGCTAGAGCTAATCTGAATTTCCTGAGTTGCTTTCTTTTTCTTTAAGAACCTCAGTTTTTCCCCGACCTCATAATAAGCAACCACCTTCTTCTCATTGACGATCAGTTTACACACTGTCTCAGTCTCAATAGTGTTCGTCGTCAAAACGCAGGATCCTGCTTCACCAGGGCGATCGTCTAGCGAAACTGGAACCTGATAACCCTTGCACTGCGAGTCTGAAGGAGATTTTGAGCACAATTCATAGCGATCGTCTTCACTGAGCTGCTGTGCGTAAGCAGGAGTGAACCCGACTAATACGGTGAGCAGCGAGGCTAGCGAAATGGTCATGAGTTTCATGGCTTTGCTCCTTACATGACACGTAAATCCTACGCTACTGACCTCGTAATACCCAGCAGAAGATGAGTGAAAAAAAGAAAAAAGACGTACTCCAAAGTGGCAGCAATATCCCTTAAGTGAAAAAGGTTACGACATGGAATCTGAAAATCAGGAGTAGGGGACTACGAAATTCCCAATCTACAATCATCAATCTAAAATCGATATAACCCCTCCTTCATTGCCTCATGGTCTCAATTCCCAACCTCAACCTGGCCACAGAACCCTTCAGCGATGAGCCGGAGTTGGAAACATCTTTGCATCTCGCTCAAATTATCCTGCTGATTACCTGCCTGGAATGGTGGTGGCAGAACCGTCAGGACTTCTTTGCGGCAGGAAATCTCAGCATTTATTATCAGCCTATTAAACTGCAATCCAAAAAATTTCGCGGCCCAGACTTTTTCGTTGTCCTGAATACCGAGCGGCGATCGCGCAATAGTTGGGTCGTCGCCAATGAAGGCGGCAAGTATCCCAATTTAATCGTTGAAATTCTCTCGCCCAAAACGGCTAAAGCGGATCGAGGCGTTTGGAACAAGAGCGGCAACGAGCAGAGCAGGAGCGGCAACGAGCAGAGCAGGCTGAAGCGATCGCCGATCAAATCCAACAGGAAAACGAGCGCTTGCGTGCCTACTTGCGCGCTCAAGGAATTGACCCAGATACGCTCTGACAGCTAGGACTTACGCAAACCTCGGAGGTTTTAACCAAGAATCAAGCATCGTAACTAAACGTAGTGACTTAAACCTCCGAGGTTTTAAATCACGTCCAGCTCGGAATTTGGAGTTTTCCCTAAGAAAAACTCCAGGTCTGGACGTTAAAAAGGTTTAGTTACACGAAACGAGTTAACTGCATTCGGTATCGGTCTTTTTTCGTGACGGCGACCTCGCCAACCTCTACGCGGCCTTTGCCGCGAATGGCAATCAAATCACCGGACTTAACCGTGTGACTGGCGCTGGTGATCTCTTTCCAGTTGACCCGCACATCGCCAGCGGAGATCAGGTCTGCCATTTTGCTGCGTGACATGCCAAAACCAGCCGAGGCGATCGCGTCCAGGCGCATTGACGCTTCCACGGTCGTCAGTTCTTTCTTCTTCGGCTCGCGAATCTTGAGTTCACTCAGGTCAATGCGTCGTGTTTTAACTGGGACGGATCGCACTTGAGTCAAGTTCATTTCCAGGAATTCTGCCAGTTCTGGAACGACGATCGCCTGTGCTCCCCGTTCTCCCAATACAATCACATCACCCACGCGATCACGAACAATGCCGGTGCCTAACATCGCTCCCAGAAAATCTCGATGGGTAGCGGGATCGAAAAGAAAGTTTCCGGCGATTTCCAACCCAGCCAGTTCAACTTGAGTCGTGTCAATCGGGAGTTCAGAGCGGGCGATCGCGACCCGTTGCCGTTCTGCCTGGGGATAACCGCCCCAAGCCACCAGATGCACTTCTGTCAAACGACCAAAGAGTTGT
The DNA here is from genome assembly GCA_012034055.1 of Leptolyngbyaceae cyanobacterium RU_5_1. Lineage (GTDB taxonomy): Bacteria > Cyanobacteriota > Cyanobacteriia > Leptolyngbyales > Leptolyngbyaceae > JAAUSG01. The sequence continues at coordinate 5,672 of JAAUSG010000009.1, forward strand.
TGGATTTCTGCCAGTTCGGGAGGTGAGAGAAAGTCAGTTGCAACAATTTCCCAGGTTTTGATTGCCTGGTCTGCCTGATCGATGACTCGTGCTGCGCTTTCGCGATTCTCAACTCCTTTTAGTAGCTCTTCCCGGGGCAACATGGGTATCTTCTAAACATCGATTCATCTAAGCCGCCTGACCGTTACTTTCCGCCGTGGCTAATTGTTCCAACCGTTCCTGCTGATCGCGAGAAATACAGGTCTGAATCACCTCGTCTATCTCACCTTCCAAAACAGGCACCAGAGAAAAATTCTGATTCAAGCGGTGATCGGTGACTCGGTTGTCTTTGTAGTTATAGGTGCGAATCTTTTCAGAGCGAGATCCGGTGCCTACTTGCATCCGTCTTGCAGATGTGACCGCTTCTTGTTGCTCCTCCAGCTTCATCTCGTAGAGCTTCGCCCGTAGAATCTGCATCGCCCGTTCCCGGTTTTGCAGCTGCGATCGCTCCTCCATACACTTAATCCGAATCCCGGTTGGCTTATGCATCAAATCAACCGCCGTTTCCACCTTGTTCACGTTCTGTCCACCCGCGCCCCCGGATCGCATCGTGGTCATCTCAATGTCTTTCGAGTCAATGTGAATTTCAACATCATCCACCTCTGGCATCACGGCCACCGTTGCCGTCGAGGTATGGACTCGTCCCTGGGTCTCAGTCACTGGAACCCGTTGCACTCGATGCACTCCGGCTTCAAACTTGAGCTTGCTGTAAACGCGATCGCCCTGAACCTCCAGAATCACTTCCTTAAAACCGCCCATATCCGCGAGCGATTCACTCACCAGTTTCACCCGCCATCCCTGGACTTCTGCATAGCGTGAATACATGCGCAGCAAGTCACCGGCCCAGATGCTGGCTTCATCACCCCCCGTGCCTGCCCGAATCTCTAACATGATGTTCTTGTCATCATTTGGGTCACTGGGCAGCAGCAGAATCTTCAGGCGACTTTCCAGGTCATCGAGCTTCGTCTCCAATTCCTCCACTTCCAGGGCTGCCATTTCCTGAAGTTCTGGATCACCCCCTGCCTCCTTCAGAATCTGTCGCGCTCCTGCCACTTCTTCTTGAGTTGCCCGCCAAGTTTCAAACGTGGTAACAGTCTCTTCCAATGAAGAACGCGCTTTCGCTACCTTTTGAAACTCACTCGGATCTCTGGCGATATCTGGGTCTGCCAGTCGCCGAGTCAACTCATTAAATGTCTGTTCAACAGATTGCAGCTTATCGAGCAGGTATGCTTCAGCCATAGGTCGATCAAGATAACAGCAGGGATAGTCCAACTCGGAAGATTAGCTATCAGTAAACAACTACTAACAGCTAACAACCTAAAACTAACCTCTGCTAACGTTTCTTACCCTTAGCCGCATTGCCCTGATCATCGCCGTCTTCCATCATGCCGTACTTCCGTAAGAAGCGTTCCACACGTCCTTCCGTATCAATAATCTTCTGCGTGCCTGTGAAAAAAGGATGATTCCCTGACCAGACATCAACATGCAGCTCAGGTTTAGTTGAACCAACCGTCATCACAACCTCGCCATTGCAGTAAACTTTGGCTTCCGGGTACCACTTGGGATGGATATCAGGTTTCGGCATCACAAATTCTCCAATCGCGCTCAACATTAATTCTAACGATTATGACCAGCTACCGCTTCGAGAACTGAGGTGCTTTACGGGCTTTCCGTAAGCCGTACTTCTTCCGCTCCTTCGCACGAGGATCACGGGTTAAGTACCCTTCCGTCTTAAGGGGTTTGCGGTTATCGGGGTCAAGCTGGCAAAGAGCACGAGCCACACCCAGTCGCACGGCATCGGCCTGTCCAGTTAGCCCACCCCCATGAGCATTGACCAAAATATCGTAGTCACTTTCCAGTCCCAGCGTTTCCAAGGGAGCCTTTGCCACTGACAAATACTCCGGATTGAACTGCAGGTACAAATCCCCCGGCTTGCCGTTGATAATGAGCTGACCATTACCCGGAACTAAGCGCACGCGCGCAACAGCCGATTTGCGCCGACCTGTTCCCATGTACATGACACGCCCTTGATCCGTAGCTTGCATTAAGACTGCCCTCCTGGAATGGTATTAATTTCAAGAACTTGAGGCTTCTGAGCCTGATGGGGATGATTGGATCCGGCGTATACCTTCAGTTTTGTAAAAAGCTGCCGTCCTAGAGTGTTTTTGGGCAACATTCCCTTCACCGCGTGTTCAACGATTCGTTCGGGGATGCGGGCTTGCAGCTTAGCAAAGGTTTCAACCTTCATGCCACCGGGACGACCAGAATGGCGACGATAGAGCTTTTGAGTGCGCTTCTTGCCGGTAACGTCAACTTTCTCGGCATTCACTACGATCACAAAATCGCCGGTGTCCAAAAACGGCGTATACGTCGGCTTATTTTTGCCCCGCAGTACTCTGGCAATTTCGCTGGCAAGGCGACCGAGGCGCTGATCCGTTGCATCAACAACGTACCAGTTACGCTCGATGGAATCTTGAGGAGGAAGGTAGGTCTTATTCATGTCCGTCTCTGGGAGTCATTCAAGGAGGTAAGCGGTGAACGGTAAGAGATTGTAAAGGTAAATGTGAGACTGCGATCGCGTTTGAACTATTCGAAATAGGAGTTACATGGCCATACTGGATAGTTCAGACAGGGTAGGAAATCCGAATGTCGGTTGAGTATCAAACCAAACGTCGGCAGGGAAGGGAAAGTCGGCGTAGCCAACTCGCAGCAGGCAAAGACCCTGGGCAGGTGCTGCATACTTGACTTCATTGCGACGTTGGGCAGTCCACAGCTCTGTGAAACTGGTGGGCGATCGCAGCCCCCGACCCACTTGCACCAATAGCCCCACCAGCAATCGCATCATGCCATACAAGAACCCGCTTGCCTGCACCTCGATCGCAATCAACGGGCCCTGCCGCTGGCACTCTGCAACCTGAACATCAACCCATGAGTGGGGGCGCTTCGATCCAGCTCGATGAAATGCCGCCAGGTGATGACGCCCAAGTAACGGATTTAGCGCTGTTTGAATTAGGGCTTCATCCAGCGGCTGATGATAGTAATGCCAGCTGAACGGACGAATAAACAGGTTGGGACAAGAGTCTGTGTAAAGCAGATACCGGTAGCGTCGCCACAGTGCTGAAAATCGAGCGTGCCAGCTTGGGCTAACCACAGCAGAGGCGCGTACCAAAATATCGTCTGGCAGCCGAGCATTCAAGATATTTGCCCAGCGATGTGCTGGAACCATCGCTGGCGCATCAAAATGAGCCACCTGAGCGGCAGCATGAACGCCAGAATCGGTTCGACCCGCTCCATGAACTCGAATCGAGTGACCCAACACACTTTCTAATGCCTTTTCAAGCTCCTCTTGCACGGTTCGGTGATTGGGCTGCCACTGCCAACCATGAAAACGAGTGCCCAGGTACTGAATGACCAGGGCAATCCGCTGAGTTGGCTGTGATAAGGCAGAAATCATGTCAGGTTAGCTCAATGATTGCCATCTCAGCATTATCGCCTCGACGACGAATGGTACGCAAAATGCGGGTGTAGCCGCCCTGCGATCGCCATACCGAGTCCCCGCTTGTTCAAACAGGGCATGAACAAGCTGTTTGTCATACAAATACCCCAATGCCTGGCGACGAGCGGTCAAAGAGCCATCTTTGGCCAGGGTAATCATTCGATCCGCTTCAGACCGAACGGCTTGAGCCCGTACCTTGTCGTCTTAATCCGACCATTCCGAATCAGCTCAGTTGTCAACGCTCTCAAAAGCGCTCGACGCTGATCAGCAGGCTTTCCGAGTTGAGGAATACGACAACGGTGACGCATAAGGCAAGTAAGTAAGTAAGGTCTATTCAGGCGTTTGATCGCAAAGAGGCGAAAAATCTTTCTACTAGCGAGTTCTACTAGTGATTATTCTTGGACGATTTTTCCTGGGGTAGAGTGATCCCCAATCGCTGCTGCAACGCTTCTACAACCTCTTCAGCCGATTTCTGTCCAAAGTTCTTGATTTCCAGCAAATCTTCCTGAGAGTAATCCAGCAAATCAGCAATAAAGTTGATTTGAGCACGCTTCAGACAGTTGTAGGCGCGCACCGATAGCTGCAATTCCTCGATTGGAACCTGGCTGTTTGGATCCTTCGGTTCTTCGGGATCATCGTCTGTTGGTTCGAATGTGATCTCCTTCAATGGGTTGAATAGATCAACGAGGATATTGGCTGCCTGACTAAGCGCTTCCTGTGGGGTGAGGCTGCCATTCGTCCACACCTCCATAATCAGCCGATCTTTCTCTACTGCATCCCCAATGCGGGCATCCTCAACCGTGTAGTTGACCTTACGAACCGGCATGAAGATGGAATCAATCTGCAGGAAGTCCAGGGCGGTTGCTTCATCCCGTCCTTTATCAAAGGTGCGATACCCCTTACCCTTTTCAATCCGGAATTCCATTTCGAGCATGGCACTGGGAGAGAGGGTCGCAATATACTGATCTGAGTCAACAAGTTCAACCTCAGACGGAAGATCAAAATGTTCGGCCGTTACCGTCATTGGACCTTGAACCAGAAGACGCCCAATTTGGGGTTGAGAGGAATAGCTTTTGAGAACGACCTTCTTCATGTTCAGCAGAATGTCTAAAACGTCCTCCCGAACGCCCGGAATAGTTGCGAACTCGTGACTTGCGCCAGCAATTCGCACAGCCGTAATTGCTGCACCTTCGAGATTGGAAAGCAAAACGCGCCGAAGAGCGTTGCCGAGGGTTGTCCCCTGACCCCGATCTAGTGGCTCAATCACAAATCGACTAATTTGGCTCTGATCCTTCTCAATTCTGGATTCTACGCATTCAACCTGAAACTGTGCCACTGAGCGACCTCCCCCTCTGACTACGAACGATATACACCTTCAATACCCCTTGCATCTGTCTCAACAACCAGGTGTAAACATTGACAGGTTCTAGACCCATCTGGAATACCACTCAGCCAGAACAGTCAGCAGAAGCCAACAAAATCTGGCAGATCAATCAATTAGACTCTTCGACGTTTAGGTGGACGACAACCATTGTGAGGAATTGGGGTAACATCGCGGATTAAGGTAATTTCTAAACCTGCTCCTTGAAGTGCTCGAATCGCGGTCTCCCGACCGGCTCCAGGACCACTAACCATGACTTCAATTTGTCTCATCCCTTGCTCTGCAGCACGCCGAGCGGCATTCTCGGCAGCCGTTTGAGCCGCAAAGGGTGTCCCTTTTTTGGCCCCCTTAAAGCCGCTGGAACCCGCAGACGCCCACGATATTACTTCGCCATTTGCATCCGCGATCGTAACAATTGTGTTGTTGAATGTGGATTGGATGTAAGCTACGCCGTTTGGCACATTTTTCTTCTGCTTACGGGGCCCAGTCCGTTTTGTTGGTTGCCGTGGTGCCATTGTGGAAATCCTGTGTTACTGAGTTAATAAATCTTCAAAATACAAATCTGGCTATTGAAAGTGGGTGATTCTGCACTTCTAGCTCTGTCTTGCTAACTAGCCAACTCCGGCTGTCCAATGCTAACGCTCAGCTTTAGACATGCATACCTACTTCTTACCGGGTGCCTTCTTCTTACCGGCTACGGTTCGCCGTCCACCGCGACGAGTACGAGCATTCGTTCGAGTTCTTTGTCCACGAACCGGTAACCCCAGTCGATGACGGCGACCTCGGTAAGTACCAATATCCATAAGACGCTTAATGTTCATTGCCTCTAAGCGCCTTAAATCCCCCTCAACTTGATAGTTACCTTCTAACTCTGCCCTCAAAGCGGCTACTTCAGCATCACCCAGGTCCTTAACACGAGTGTCTGGATTCACACCAGTCGCTGCTAGAATCGCTTTGGAGCGGGTCAGCCCGATCCCATAGATGTATGTCAGACCAATCTCGACTCGCTTGTCTCGAGGCAAGTCTACTCCGGCAATCCGTGCCACTCTTTTCTCCCCTAACGTGTTGCTGTTCTCAGTAACCCATGCTTTGCTCAAGACATCTATGCAGAAATGCGCTCAAACATAGAGTCTCAGCTCCCTGCACTAACCTTGGCGCTGCTTGTGCTTTGGATTAGAGCAAATAACCATTACTCGACCGCGTCTACGAATGACACGGCACTTCTCACAAATCTTTTTGACTGATGCTCGAACCTTCATCTCTTTCGACAGCGCTACAAACTCAATATATTACCAATATAAAGCCACTTCTGTCAAATTTATTTTTTGGCTGCAGCGATCGCAAAACCTTCAAGTTAAGCTACTTCTTATTCCGCAATCGGTAGGTAATTCTGCCCTTTGTTAAGTCGTAGGGAGTCAGCTCTACCTTGACGCGATCGCCGGGTAGAATTTTGATGTAATTCCGTCGAATCTTACCCGAAATATGGGCAAGCACGTTAAACCCATTATCCAGATCAACCCGGAACATCGCGTTCGGCAAGGATTCTGCGACGGTTCCCTCCATCTCAATTAGATCCTGTTTTGACAATTGAGCCTCCTACTGTTTGACAAGATAGTTATCAAGAGAACTATCCTAGCTTGTTGAATCCACTTTGAGTCTAGATCATTTCTTTCGGTCAGCTCGTTCAAGATGGGACGTGAACGAAAAACCTGACGTCAAGACGGTCAAACACAAACACTCTGATTGAACTCTCCTGGATTCACTCGCGCGATCGCTGAAGCCTAAACGAGTTTCTTGAGATCATCTGTCACCTCCTGCATTGATTGATGACCGTTAATTGAAACGAGTTTTCCAAGCCCCTTATAGAAGTCAATTAGAGGTGCGGTATCTGCTTGATAAACCCTTAAACGGTTGCGAATGACATCCTCCGCATCATCTGCCCGACCGCGTTCAAGCATCCGAGCCACTAACACCTCATCTGGCACCTCAAGATTGATTACGTAGTCATAGAGCTGATGAATCTTGCCCAGCAGCTCATCCAAGAATTCTGCCTGGGCAACATTACGAGGAAAACCATCTAGAATCCAACCTTGTTGAGCATCCGGTTGATCCAATCGCTCTCGAATCAGATCAATCACGAGTGGATCAGGAACCAGGTCACCTTTCTCCATGTAAGCTTTCGCTTCTAAACCCAGCAAAGTTTGGTTCGCCACGGCTGCACGCAGGATATCACCTGTGGAACGTGGGGAATGCCACACAGATCCGCTAGTGCTTTTGCCTGTGTACCCTTCCCGGCTCCTGGAGCACCTAAGAAAATCAATCGTGGCACTATTGGTTCACCATTCCTTCGTAGCGTTGCGAAATCACATAGGTTTGAATCTGTTTGGCGGTGTCGATCGCTACACCGACCACAATCAGCAAAGACGTTGCTCCAAACCCCTGAAAAGTCGTCACCCTGGTAGCACTTTCAACAGCGGTCGGGACGATCGCAACCAAACCTAAGAAAATTGCCCCTAAAAAAGTTAGTCGATTCAGCACACGCTCGATGTAGTCACTGGTTGCCTTTCCTGGGCGAATCCCTGGAATACTCGCCCCCATTTTCTTCAGGTTCTGGGACAAATCCACCGGATTAATCATCAATGATGTCCAGAAGTAACTGAAAAACAAAATCAGGAGCAAGTAAAAAATGACATAGAGCCAGGGAGCGGGACCACTCGGACTTAAATACGACGCAACCTGACTAAGAACTGGGTTTTTGGTGAATTCAGCAATATAGACAGGAAGGAACAGTACGGCTGAGGCGAAGATAATGGGCATCACCCCGCTGGCATTCAATCGCAGAGGAAGATAGCTACTTTTCTCTAGATAGGTCTTCCGACCCACCTGGCGTCGTGCTGAGATGATGGGAATCCGTCGAGTGCCTTCTTGCACAAAAACAATGCCAACAATCATGACCAAGAACACGAGCAGCAACGTGATAACGCCACCCACATAGCTGCGATCGCCCGTTTGCGCGAGTTCCAGGGTTTGTCCAAGCGATCGTGGCAACCCAGAAACAATACTAATAACAATCAGCAAAGAGGCACCATTCCCAATTCCACGCTCAGTAATCAGCTCACCAATCCACATGACAAACATCGAACCGGCCGTTAGTGCCAGAGCCGTGCTAGCAATAAACGGAATCAGAGCAGCCGGGCTGATTGAAGCGCCGTTCTGGGTTGCAAACGACAGTGCCCCATGAGTTGCTTTTTGAACCAGGACGAGGTCACCATTCACTCGTGCGGCGTTACTGTTGACCACCCACCATGCCAGTCCCACACTTTGCACAATTGCCCAGCCAAGGGCAACATAACGAGTAATTTGAGAAATTTTTCGACGCCCCGCTTCACCCTCGTTCTTCTGCAGGTTCTCTAAAGAAGGGATCGCGGCGGTTAGTAATTGCAAAATAATAGAAGCATTAATGTAAGGCAGGATCCCCAAAGCAAAAATCCCTAAGGCAGATAGACCTCCTCCAGCAAAGATGTCTAAAAAACTAATGACCGGATTGTTTTGCACGCTTTGGGCGAAGGCTTGGCGATCGATATCGGGTATGGGCAGAAAAATGCCGAGGCGTACCAGGATTAACATGCCAATGGTCAACAAAACACGGCCCCGTAATCCGGCAGCCTGCGCCATCTGGGCAAATGTTTCCTGAGCAGTTGGAGTTTTATCTCGGCTATCAACCATGAGGGAGTCCTCTGATATTCACTATCTCTATAGCAATTCCTCGGCCAAAACCAAGGACTCGGTGCAAAGGAACGGTAGCGTGGATGAAGATTACTTAGCGATCGCCCAAAAGTTCACACGTTCCCTGTGCTGCTTCAATCTTAGCGCGAGCAGATGCACTGAACGCAGAGGCTTTAACGGATAGGGGGACAGCGATCTCGCCATCTCCCAATACCTTGAGCGGTCCATTGTCAGTTGTTACCACTCCTGCTGACAACAAGGAGTCCAGAGTCACTTCTGTATTCGCGGACAGGGAAGCTAAATCGCCCACATTGATAATGGTGTAAACCGAGCGATTGACCATCGGAAACTGCTTCAACTTTGGTAAGCGGCGGTAGAGAGGAGTTTGCCCACCTTCAAATCCCGGACGGTCGGCCGGCCCGATCGTGATTTTTGTCCCCGCATTCCAAACCCACAACTGGCCCCTTGACCAGCCGAAATTCCACGGCCGACCCGACGGCGTCTTTTTTTAGAACCAGGTTGTGGGAGAGCATCATTGAGTCTCATGGTTATTCACTCTGGTAATAGGTCAAATGACAAAACTAGGCATAAAGCTGCTCGATTGGGATGCCACGCTCCTCGGCAACGTCAGAAAATGTTCTTAGGGCTGCTAAAGCGTCAACAGCAGCTCTGGCGTTGTTCAAAGGATTGTCAGAACCGAGCTGTTTTGCCAGTACGTTTCGTACACCGGACAACTCAAGCACCGTTCGCACAGCACCCCCTGCAATTACACCGGTACCAGGAGCCGCCGGACGCATCATAACTTTGGCTCCCCCACCTTGTCCGGTTGCCGGATGGGGAATGGAATTGTTCTTGGTTAAGGGAACTTCAACTAAATGCTTTTTACCGTCTGCAACGCCCTTTTTCACAGCGCCAATCACGTCAGCCGCTTTACCAACCCCAACGCCAACCTGTCCTCGTTCATTGCCAACTACAACGATCGCCCGGAAGCTGAGTTTCTTACCGCCTTTGACCACCTTTGTGACTCGACGGATTTGAACAACCCGCTCCTGCCAGTCTGTTTCCTTCTCACGAGTTTTGTTACTCTTCCGACTCTTTGCCATAATTTTTCCTTGGTTGTTAGTTGTTAGGTGTTGGTTGTTAGCTATCTAAAAACGAATTGCTAAAAACTAACAACCCATTAGAATTGCAGTCCAGCTTCACGAGCAGCGTCCGCCAGGGCTTTGACTCGACCATGATAGAGATTGCCACCCCGATCAAAGACAACCTGCTGGATCCCCTTTTCCAGCGATCGTTGAGCGATTAAAGTGCCAACTTGAGTGGATGCCTCGCAGTTGGCTCCGGTACTCAGGCTTTCTCTCAGAGATACCTCTAGTGTGGAAGCCGCCACAAGCGTGTGATGCTTGGTATCATCAATAACTTGAGCATAAATATGCTGATTGGAGCGAAAAATTGCCAATCGTGGCCGCTCTGGAGTTCCAGCAACTTTGCGGCGCACACGATTGTGACGACTCCGTGTAGATTCTCTACGACTCACCTTCATAGCTTATTTCTTCCCTGCCTTACCAGCCTTGCGCTTGACAACTTCGCCCATGTAGCGGATTCCCTTGCCTTTATATGGTTCGGGAGGACGGACGGCCCGAATTTTTGCGGCTGTATTACCGACTACTTCCTTGTCAATTCCGCTCACAATCACTAACGTGCCTTGATTGACTTTCTTGCCCGTGTTGTCTTCTAGCTCAAAGACAATTCCTTGAGGCGGGACAAACTCAACGGGATGGCTATACCCCACGCTCAAAGTCAACTTAGTCCCTGCTAGTTGAGCACGATAGCCGACACCTTGAATGTCCAGCCGTTTCTGAAATCCTTGAGAGACCCCATCAACCATGTTTGCGACCAGTGTTCGACTTAACCCGTGACGCTGACGCGCCACCCGCGATTCATCTCGCCGCTTTACCAAAACAGTGGCTTCTTCCTCATGTATCACCTCCACTTCACTGGGCAGCACTCTGGATAGCTCACCTTTAGGTCCTTTAACAGTAACGGATTGACCATCAATGGCGACAGTCACCTTGTTGGGAAGACTAATGGGACGTTTACCGATGCGCGACATACCTACTTACTCCTACTTACAGAGGGTGGCTAGTGATAGCTGCCTATTGATTAGAAGCCAAAGCGATGGTTTCTAGTCATGATGAACAACCCAACCAACAACCAAACTCACCAAACGTAACAGAGAACTTCGCCACCTAGCCCCTGCCGCCGAGCTTCACGGTCTGTCATGATCCCGCTAGAGGTTGAAATGATGGCAACGCCAATCCCACCCAGCACGCGCGGCAGATCTTTACGATTTGAGTAAACCCGAAACCCCGGCTTGCTGATTCGCTTCAAGGCATTGATAATCGGGCGCTTTCCTTTACCTTTGTACTTTAAGGAAATCACCAGATTTCGCTTGACCCCTTCGCCTGCTTCTTCGTAGCCCATAATGAAGCCCTCATCCTGCAAAACTTTGGCGATACTGCGAGTCATCTTGGTGGATGGAACTTCGGTTGTTTGATGACGCGCTAAGTTCGCATTGCGAATTCGCGTCAGCATATCTGCAATTGTGTCGTTAACCGCCATAGTGTTCCCTTGATAAACCTGCCTTAGCTATCCCGAAAGGGCATACCAAACTCTTTCAACAAGGCTCGACCCTCCTCATCGCTGTTTGCTGTCGTAATAATTGAAATGTCCATGCCACGAATCTGATCGATGCTGTCATAATCAACTTCTGGAAAGATCAGTTGCTCTCGAACGCCCAGTGTGTAGTTTCCCCGTCCATCAAAACTTTTTGGACTAATCCCTCGAAAATCCCGAATCCGGGGTAAAGAAAGGTTGATCAGACGATCCAGGAATGCATACATCCGATTAGAACGGAGGGTAACCATAATTCCGACAGGCATTCCCTCGCGGATTTTGAATCCTGCGATCGCCTTCTTAGCGCGTGTCACAACTGGCTTTTGTCCCGTGATCAGCGCAATCTCTGCCAGGGATGCCTCTAGCGCTTTTGCATTCTGGGCAGCCTCACCCATCCCTCGGTTCACCGTAATTTTGACCAGCTTGGGAACCTGATGAATATTGGTATATCCAAATTGCTCCGTCAGCTTAGGAACTATCTTTTCTTGATACTGTGTTTTAAGTCGTTGTGACATAGCTGCCTATCCTTGCATCCCCTGGACTTGGTCAGGGAGTAGTTATTGGTAGTTGCATTGGTATTGGTATTGGTAACCCCCTAATTTTCCCCCACCTAATACTTAATACCGATTACCTAATTGACTCCAAACAAAAATGACTAATCGATGATTTCTCCAGTTTTCTTCAGCATCCGAACTTTACGCCCATTTGCATCAAAGGTGTAGGAGACGCGACTGGCAACCTTTTGTTTCTCGGAGTAGAGCATAACGTTGGAACTGTGAACGGGGGCTTCACGGGTGACAATCTGTCCAGACTCACCCTCTTGCTGGGGCTTGACATGCTTGGTGCGAATGTTGACGCCCTTGACGACAACCTTGCTTTCCTTTGGCAGAGTTAACAGAATCTCACCGACCTTGCCCTTGTCTCTACCTGCAATAACCTGGACGGTGTCACCTTTTTTGACATGCAGCTTGTGGCGAACCACGCCAGCTTGACCCTTTGCCATCACAGCACCTCCGGAGCCAGAGAAACAATTTTGGTAAATTCCTTGTCACGCAGTTCGCGAGCAACCGGACCGAAGACGCGAGTTCCTCTCGGATTTTTATCCTTGTTGATAATGACGGCGGCGTTGTCATCAAAGCGAATACTCATACCGCTCTCACGCCTCAGTGTTTTGCGCGTCCGAACGACCACGGCCGTGACGACGTCCGATTTTTTGACGCCCATGTTGGGAATCGCATCTTTTACAACGGCAACGATGATGTCACCAATACCCGCGTATCGACGGTTACCTCCGCCAAGAACGCGGATGCACATCAATTTCCGAGCACCGCTGTTATCCGCTACGTTGAGATAGGTTTGTTGCTGAATCATGGCTGATACCGTCCTCTACGCTTAGACTGCTGTCGTCAGAATGTCAATAACTTGCCACCGCTTGGTGCGACTCAGGGGGCGGGTTTCCTGAATGCGGACGCGATCGCCCGCCTTACACTTGTTCTCCTCATCGTGAGCCTTATAGCGCTTGGTCTTAGCGACAACCTTGCCGTATTTAGTGTGAGCAGCACGGTTTTCCACGGCTACTACCACTGTTTTGTCCATTTTGTCGCTAACAACTAACCCAACTCTCTCTTTGACCGCCATCTTATGTACTCCACAAACAATAGGGATGAAGAATAGGAAATGAAGTTTACGGCTTAACCATTAGCCCTCAGGGTTCGCTTTTTGAAGCTGTCGTTCTCGTTCAATCGTCATCAACTGAGCTAAACGGTGACGGGCATGTTTGAACTGATGGGTTTTCTCAAGGCGACGAGTACCCTTCTGAAACCGCAACTCAAACAGTTGTTTTTTAGTCGCAACAATCTGCTCTTCAATTTCCTGATCATTCAAATCACGAATCTCATCAACGTTGGGCAATGGCATACTAAGACTCCTCCGTTGTCTCGCGCGTGATGAACTTTGTTTTGATCGGCAATTTGTACTGTGCCAGGCGCATTGCCTCGCGAGCGGTTGCTTCTGGAACTCCGGTAATTTCAAACAGGATGCGCCCAGGTTTGACGACTGCCACCCAATTCGGGTTGCCCCTTACCGGAACCCATCCGAGTTTCTGCAGCACGCATGGTGACGGGCTTATCGGGGAAGATGCGAATCCAGATCTTTCCGCCCCGACGAATGTAGCGAGTCATCGCACGACGGCTGGCTTCAATTTGACGGGAAGTGATCCAGCAAGGCTCCAGTGCTTGCAGTCCATATTCGCCAAAGTTGAGCGCGCTCCCACGAGTTGCCAGACCCTTCATCCGTCCGCGCTGCTGTTTACGAAACTTTGTCCTTCTTGGGCTTAACATGTCCGTTCACCTTAGTTCTGAATTCTGAGTTTTGAGTTTTGAGTTGAAGCAATTCAAAATTCAAAACTTGTAACTCATCATTTTGATTACCCTTCATTAGAGCGGTCTTCAAACTGTTGACGACGGCGCTGCTGACGACGACGAGGTTGGTTCGTGTTGGTTGGCTGCTGCACTTCCTGTCCAGGGATGATTTCACCCTTGAATACCCAAACTTTGATACCAAGCGTTCCGTAGATGGTGCTAGCGGTGCAATAGGCGTAGTCGATGTCGGCCCGCAGTGTATGCAATGGAACTCTGCCTTCGCGAGTCCATTCTGGACGGGCGATTTCTGCGCCATTGAGACGGCCGCTCACCTGAATTTTGATCCCCTCAACACCCGCTTTTTGAGCGCGTTGAATCGCTTGCCGAACGACTCGCCGGAAGGAAACCCGCCGCTCTAGCTGTTGGGCAATGTATTCAGCGATCAGGGCAGCCTCGGCATCGACGCGAGTCACTTCAACGACGTTAATGCGAACCTGGCGATCGCCCCGCCCAAAACCTTCTGCAACCCAGTCCGCAGTTCTTCAATCCCCTGTCCGCCTCGACCTACTACAACACCCGGTCGAGCGGTGTGAACTTCCAGATCGATCTGATCGGCTTTTCGCTCAACTCGAATTTGAGAAATGCCAGGACTTTCAAGCCCCTTAAGCTTCAAAGGATTCTTCTGAAAGAAATGACGGATTTTGTAGTCTTCCTGAAGCAATTCCGGGTAGCGATTGGTGTCAGCAAACCAGCGCGAACGGTGCTCTTGGGTAATGCCTAAGCGTAGACCAGTTGGATGAATCTTCTGTCCCACAGGATGCGTCCTCGTACAAACTCAACAGAGTAAAAACTGAATTAATCGTCTCCGGCACCCGGAGCAACGGCGATGGTAATGTGGCAAGTCGGTTTGCGAATTTGGTAGGCACGACCTTGCGCACGGGGTCTGAACCGCTTGAGAGACGGTCCTTGATCGGCATAGGCTGTGGAAATCACCAGATCTGCTCGGTTGAATCCCTCATTGTGCTCAGCATTTGCAGCAGCAGAGCGCAACACCTTCAAGACTGGCTCACAAGCCCGATAGGGCATAAATTCTAGGATAATCAGCGCTTCCCGATAAGAACGCCCCCGAATTTGATCAAGGACACGACGGACCTTGCGAGGAGACATCCGAATGTAGCGGGCGATCGCTTTTACTTCAGTTGAGGTATCAATAGCCATAATTTCTCCTTCAAAGATTCTGGAACTAGCCGTCTTAGCTCAATCCAAAATCTAAAATCGCCAATCCAAAATTCCTATCGACGAGCCTTCTTATCACTACCTGCATGTCCTCGGAAAGTCCGAGTGGGAGCAAACTCACCCAGTTTATGACCAACCATTTGCTCAGTGATATAAACTGGAACATGTGTTTTACCGTTATGCACCGCGATCGTCAGACCAATCATCTGGGGCAAGATTGTAGAAGCGCGCGACCACGTCTTAATCACCTGGTTATCGCCTCTAGCTCTCAGCGCTTCGACCTTGCGCATCAAATGATCTGCAACAAACGGACCTTTTTTAAGTGAGCGAGACATCTTTTTCTTTACTCCCTTATCACCTATATCGACCTACGAATCCCGACCGCCTCTACCACGTTTAGAAGACTTGCGACGACGACGCACAATCAAAGAATTACTGAGTTTCCGCTTTTTACGAGTCTTGTATCCCAACGCAGGCTTACCCCAGGGAGTAACCGGTCCAGAACGACCGATGGGTGCTCGACCTTCCCCTCCTCCGTGTGGGTGATCAACTGGGTTCATCACACTTCCTCGAACTTCTGGGCGGCGTCCCAAATGGCGCTTACGTCCTGCCTTACCCAGACTGGCGTTACGAGCCTCCACATTCCCAACCTGACCGATCGTGGCATAGCATTCGCGACGAATCAGTCGAACCTCGCCGGAAGGTAACTTGAGCGTTACGAAGCTTCCTTCCTTAGCCGCTACTTGAGCACTCGTACCAGCAGCCCGAACAATCTGCCCACCTCGACCCGGCGTCAATTCAACGTTATGGACGACTGTACCCAATGGGATATTGCCAAGTGGCAGAGCATTCCCAATCTCGATCGGTGCAGTGGGTCCAGAAACAATCGTCGTGCCTACCGCCAAATTTGCGGGATGAATGATGTACCGCTTCTCACCATCTTCATAGTGGAGCAGAGCAATCCGAGCGTTGCGATTGGGATCGTACTCAATCGTCGCCACCGTTGCTGGAATGTTGTGCTTGTTTCGCCGGAAATCAATGATTCGGTATAAGCGTTTGTGTCCACCTCCACGATGGCGACAAGTAATTACACCCCGGTTGTTGCGCCCTTTTGATCGATGATTGGATTTCGTCAACGACTTCTCAGGCTTACTGCGGGTAATTTCCGCAAAGTCCGAGATACTGCGTTCACGAGTACCAGGGGTGTATGGTCGATAAATACGAATGCCCATAACTTACTCTCTCGAATACCTTGCCAAATTAGAGGCTTTAGACCTCTGGGAACAGCGTGATGGAATCACCCAGCGCGAGTGTCACGATCGCCCGCTTATACAGAGCACGATGACCAACGAACTTACCAACCCGACGCTGCTTACGGGGTGGATTGATCGTACTAATGCCAACAACTTTGACATCAAACAGCGTTTCGATCGCGGCCTTAATTTCCGGCTTAGTTGCCTTCGGAGCCACTTCAAAGGTGTATTGATTCTGCTCCAGCAACAACGTTGCCTTCTCATTCACGATCGGACGACGAACCAGGTCTATCAGTTGACGAGGACTAAACTCAGTCACTGTACACCTCCTGTACCTTTGCTAGAGCGGACACTGTCGCCACAATATGATCAGCCGCTAGTAAGTCAAAAACATTTAAGTTATCGGCTGATATCATGCGCAGGTTTTCGATGTTACGAGCAGAGAGATAAACCGTTTCATTACGCTCTGCGACAACCAACAATACCTTAGACTCAGGTTCTACACCCCAGCCTTTTAGAGCATTGACCAAATCCTTAGTTTTAGGACGCGGCAGCTTTTCAGCAAAATCTTGCACCACAACCAGGTTGTCCACCCGACCTTGAAGAGCAGTTCGGAGCGCTAGACGACGCTCCTTTCGATTCATTTTGAGGGAGTAATCTCTGGGCTTGGGTCCAAAGATGACACCTCCTCCTCGCCATAGAGGAGAACGGTTAGAACCTGCACGCGCACGACCCGTTCCCTTCTGCCGCCAAGGCTTTCGTCCACCTCCGCTGACTTCTGAGCGAGTCTTCGTTGACGCTGTTCCCTGGCGGGCATTTGCCATTTGACGCACCAACGCTCGATGAACGATGTGAGCAGCACTGGCTTCGTTGGCAACCTTCAAGTCTAATGAAGCATTGCCAACCTCATTTCCATCCCAATCTTTAACCGCACAATCAACCATACTCGCTAACCTTGTCCTATCTCTCGAAGGCTCCAGGTGCTGGGTATCGGGAACGGGCAACGTCCCAAATACCTCACAATCCCACTACTTCCGTCCCACAATCTTGGCTGGAACAACATTGACCAATGCACCAGGCTTACCCGGAACTGCGCCCTGAATGAGCAGCAGGTTCCGCTCGGTGTCGACCCGAATCACAGTCAACTTGCGAATTGTCACCTGACTACCTCCCAGGCGACCTGCCATTTTTTGCCAGGATACACGCGGCCGGGAGTAGTCCCCGCACCTGTGGAACCGGGCAGACGATGGTTCTTAGAACCATGTGCCATTGGTCCGCGTTTGAAGTTGTGACGCTTCTGGTAACCCGCAAATCCACGACCGATGCTGGTGCCAACGACATCGACCGACTGACCAGGCGAAAACCGCTCAACCGTAATCTGCTGACCCAGCTCAAACTCACCGGAGTTGTCTAGGCGATACTCGTGCAGATGACGAACCGGAACGCAATTGGACTTTGCAAGGTGACCCAATTCAGGCTTATTCAGCGCTTTCTGGGATACCTCTTTAAAGCCAACCTGGATGGCAGAGTAACCATCGGTTTGTGCTGTTTTAACTTGTGTGATGGTGCAAGGCCCGGCCTGAATAACAGTAACCGGAATGGCTTTGCCCGCTTCGTCAAATACTTGGGTCATGCCAAGCTTAGTGCCGAGAATACCGACAAACACGGTGACTGACTCCCTTTTTACACACTTCTAAATCAACAGACGTACAGCTCTGCGACTGAGTTGCCTGCCGACGTTGACCCTATTACTTAAAATGGGCACAAAACACTACGGACTGAGCGATCGCTCACGCCCAACCAGTGAATCGAAAACCCCTAAGCTACACTCCAGATCTCAGGTCTTCTGGATGAAGGGCGAAATAAAATTGCTCAAAGCAAAATCTTACTTGAAGGACTTGAGCAGCAAGCTACTCAGTATCCTCGTCGCAGGAATAAACTAATCTGATAAAAAGCTCGAACAGTCTTTCGACTGAAGGAAACCTGCGACAAAAATGAGCAACAGCTACTTAGTGTAGAACAAATACTTAATGAGTGTCTAGTAATTTAGCAAAGTTTTTTTGACGCCGATTGAAAGCGCTTAAAGAGTCACATGCATGATTACCGATGATGTTCTACGCCTACCTGCTGGCACATTTCTAGGACTGGACAGGTGGAACAGTGAGGGAGCTGACCCATGCAAATGTGTTTGCCAAACGGAACCAGCAGTCGATTAATTTCAATCCAGTATGACCGTGGAAGTTTTGACTCTAGAGCCGTGATGGTTTTCTCTGGGGTTCGGGTTAGAACATATCCCCAGCGGTTTGTAACCCGATGCACATGAGTATCTACGCTAACGTAAGGCTGATGGCAAGCAACGCCGAGCGCGAGGGATGCGCATTTGGGTCCAACGCCTTTAAAGGACAGCATGATGTTGGCATCGCAAGGCACCACACCATCGTGCTCTGCAACAACTTGACGGGCGATCGCGTGAATCTGCTTGGCTTTGCGATCGGCATAGGTGCTCTCGCGAATCAGTTCCTCGATTTCATGCGGTGACAGGTGACTCATTTCAGCCGCAGTTCGAGCGTGGGCAAATAGGCGGCGAGAAACCGGCAAACTTACTTCGTCATAGGTACGAATTGAGATGATGCAAGCAATCAATTGCTGGAAAGGGGAATCAAATCCCTCATCTGCCAGGGCAAACATCGCGGCTTTGGGAAACGGACGCACCGCTTCGCGAATCCGATCAAGAACAAGGTCAACGTTAAAGGGCTGCTTTGAGTTCATTATGGGGTGGGAAACCAGGCGAAAATGATGACGAACTATTAAATAGTTCTGTAAGATTGAGCAGGATAGTTACCTTGGGCTGGGAGATACCTCATGGCATTGCTTACTACTGGCAAGCGGTTGATTCGAGACTTAGAGACGCATGGAGCATTGGGTCTATATGTTCCGCTTGAGGGTGGGTTTGAGGGCCGCTATCGACGGCGAATTCGTGCAACGGGTTATACGTCCTTGTCTATCACAGCACGCGGCTTGGGTGATCTAGCCGCTTATCTTACAGATGTGCATGGAGTTCGTCCTCCTCATTTAGGCAAGAAAAGCACAAGCTCTGGAGCAGCGGTGGGCTACCGTTACTATGTTCCACCGATTGTGAGCTACCAGGTAGAGCAGCTTCCACCCAATTCCAAAGGATTGCTGCTGTGGGTGATAGAAGGAAATATTTTGTCAAATCAAGAAATTGAATTCCTAACCTCACTACCCAGTGTTGAGCCGCGTGTGAAGGTTGCGGTGGAGTTGGGGGGCGATCGCTACTTCCGCTGGCTTCCCCTCAAGCAAGCATTACTATCGGCGTAATAGAAACCCCAAATAAATAATCTTAGATTCAATCTCCAATTTTCCGTATAGGGCAGTAGGATGTAAGGGTGATTGATCAAGACTACCCTTTGCGATCTCTAAGGGAGGGTCATTGGTTCAAGCTTATCTGCGGAGCCAGCTTTCAACACCTCCCTGCTGTTCGGAATCTAGCATTGGCCTATACCCTAGCTGGAGCAGATTGTGTTGATGTCGCGGCTGACCCGGCAGTAATTCTTGCAGCCAAAGAAGCTTTTCAGGTTGCGCTTGCCATTAGCAGAAGTCAGTGTGTTAGAGAACCTGGGGTTTTCAAGAAGCCGCTGTTGATGGTCAGCTTGAATGATGGTGAAGATCCACACTTCCGTAAGGCAGAGTTTCCGGTAGCCAACTGCCCTCCTGAGTGCGATCGCCCCTGCGAAGCGATTTGTCCAGCGAACGCTATCGTATTCCAACCAACATCAGTTGCGACAAAAAATTCATTATCAGGTTCAAAATCAACCCAAAAACATTCGCTCTCTGGAGTGGTTGCTGATCGCTGCTACGGCTGTGGTCGTTGTATGCCAATCTGTCCCATTCAACACATTTCCACTCGGTCCTACGTTTCAACACCCCAGGCGATCGCGCCCCTGATTCTGCAAGCTGGCGTTGATGCGATTGAGATTCATACCCAAGTGGGACGGTTGGAAGACTTCCGACGACTTTGGGCTGCGATCGCGCCCTGGGCCGATCAACTCAAGCTGATTGCGATTAGCTGCCCAGATGGAAACGAGCTAATTGACTATCTTTGGGCGCTCTATGACACGATTTCTCCCATAAGTTGCCCACTTATTTGGCAGACGGACGGGCGTCCAATGAGTGGTGACATTGGTATTGGAGCAACTAGAGCCGCCGTCAAGCTGGGACAGAAAGTGCTGACATCTGGGCTACCGGGCTATGTGCAAGTTGCTGGTGGCACCAATCAATATACGGTTCCTAAACTTCGCTCTTTAGGACTGCTCAAACCAGATATCAGTGGGCAGCCCATCGCTCATTTTCAATCATCAACACCGTCGCATAGGGTAGTGGCTGATTCTGCCTTCCCGTTTATAGCCGGTGTCGCTTATGGCAGTTATGCTCGTAGCTTGCTTTCACCCATGCTGGAACAGTTGGAAATGATGGAGGTTCAAGACGACATGATGACTACTCTGCTTTGGCAAGCTGTAAATCTTGCCCATTCTCTTGTTTCTCAACTTAAGCCAACAGACGCTACCCAACCTCTCTCCAATCCACCTAAACCATTGATACTTTCTAGCAACCCCAGCAACTCCCACAATCCCTAAGATTTCCCGATAGTTTTAGCCCAACTTTTGCGCGAATCTAATGGTAAGCCATAGCGGTACACACTCCTCCAATCAACAACCCCACGCTCAACGACCAGAGCATCTCTCCAATTTGCCAAGTAGCAATTTAAACAATTTAGTTTCTACAGACTCTTCTTCCCACGCTGTATCCATCGGAATTGGCAACATAGCATCGGCTGATATGCAAATTACAGACGATTTGGACAAGTTGTTGGATATTCTGCCAGCCCCTATCCGACTTCAACTGAGGCAACATCCACAACGCGACACACTGGTTGAAGTCGTCATGGATTTGGGTCGCCGTCCAGAGGCGCGATTTCCCAGACAGGCAGAGTATTTGTCTGATACTCCCGTAACTCAGGCAGATATCAATGACTGTATCGATAGAGTCGGAGATTTTGGTGGAGACAATCGAGCAGGTATTGAACAAACGCTGCATCGAATTAGTGCAATTCGCAATCGCCGGGGAGAGATCATTGGTTTAACCTGCCGGGTGGGTCGTGCTGTTTTCGGTACGATTGGCATGATTCGCGATTTGGTTGAGAGCGGTCAGTCGATCTTGATGCTGGGCCGCCCTGGCGTGGGTAAGACCACCGCTTTGCGGGAAATTGCGCGAGTCCTAGCCGACGAGCTGGAAAACGGGTTGTCATTATCGATACTTCTAACGAGATCGCTGGCGATGGCGACGTTCCTCATCCAGCAATTGGTCGTGCTCGCCGAATGCAAGTTGCTCGACCCGAACTACAGCACCAGGTCATGATTGAGGCAGTGGAAAATCACATGCCTGAAGTAATTGTGATTGATGAAATTGGGACTGAGTTGGAGGCTCTCGCTGCCCGGACGATCGCCGAACGTGGAGTGCAATTGGTTGGTACTGCACACGGTAATCAGCTAGAGAATCTAATCAAAAATCCGACGCTGTCTGATTTGATCGGGGGTATCCAATCGGTGACCCTGGGCGATGATGAGGCTAGACGGCGCGGCAGTCAAAAGAGCGTCCTGGAACGTAAGGCTCCACCCACATTTGACATTGCGGTTGAGATGTTGGAACGGCAGCGGTGGGTTATACATGAGCATGTCGCTGAAACAATTGATAGCCTACTACGGGGTCGTCAGCCCAATCCACAGGTGCGGACGGTTAGCGAGACTGGCAAGGTGCTGATCACCCATGAGTTGTCCAGTGCTGAGCTTGTCCCATCAACTCAGCGGCGATCGCGCGACTTGGTCAGCAACTCTGGTCGTCGCAGTAGCTTCCTGAGCGACAACAGCCCAATTGTGGGACGTTCTGAATCTTCCAAAGGGAAAGGGTGGCGATCATCTGGGCAAATGCGTCCCCTGACATCTGAAGAATCCTTGCACAATCTTTCTGAACAGCAACAGTTCGAGCAGTTGTTGAATGAATCGCTTCAGAACGGATTTATTACGGATGAATTTCCACAATCTTCGTTTGGTAATCTTACCCAGCAGCAAGGCGGTTTTGCTGAAGAACGGCTACGCCAACGTGATGATCAACCTTGTGGTTCAAATGGTGAAGATGTTTTGTACGTCTATCCCTACGCAGTCAGTCGTCATCAGCTAGAGCAGGTGATTCGTACGCTTAACCTGCCAGTTATCCTGACGAAGGATATGGACAATGCAGACACGATTCTGGCTTTGCGATCGCACATCAAAAACCACTCCAAACTGCGTCACATCGCTAAAGCGCATCAAGTGCCCATTCACACCATTAAAGCTAGCAGTATTCCTGAAATTGCCCGTGGACTAAGGCGCATGCTGGATGTAGACGATCCCACTATGTCTGACGCTGCTAATCTTGATGTACTGATTCGGGGCGGCAATGATGACGAAATTGAAGCCCTTGAAGAAGCTCGGCTTGCTGTTGAGCAGATTGTGATTCCTAAAGGTCAACCTGTGGAACTCTTGCCCCGATCTGCAGATATCCGCAAGATGCAGCACGAGCTAGTTGAGCATTATCACCTCAAGTCCCGCAGCTTCGGTGAAGAACCCAATCGTCGATTACGCATCTACCCTGCTTGAGTTCAAGCATCATTAGGTCTGCAACCCTACACTAAAACCTTCAAGGTTCTGGCGCAGTGATCTAACCGTCTGGGGCAATACGCCAACCAATAGCGCAAAGGCTTCATCAGGTATTTGTTCGACTGTCTCAGAGCCAAAATAATTGTCAAACTGATTGAGAATCATTTGTGCTCTCTGGATTGGCACCGGATTATCTGTTAACTGGTAAGTTAGCCGAATCCACTGCCGTCGAATCAGGTAGGCTTTCTGTCGTTCCTCCTGATTTTCCGGAGGTATCAACGACAGTTCGCCAACTGGAATAACCTGCTGACAATCTACATCAAAAAAGCTACCTACTGCGGATCCGGGTCCAGCAAACTCAGCATGATAGCGTTTGTAGATAATCAATCCATTTCGCTTCCGACTGTTAACCATTAGCAGTTGACCACTGGTCAAACAGTTCAAGATCGCTTGAGTATCCTGAAACTCAATCAACTTTTGGTGATGACCTAACATTTCCTCACTCATATCGTTGGAGCAGGTTGTCATCGCGAAAACTGCTAACCCAGTAGACCTCAGTATACGTTCGCTAATTATCAAGTGGGACAATGCTAAGGACTGAGTGGTTCTAGTGATGGTTCCACTGAGCTACCACGAAGTGTCGCCAGAACTTCTAAATGCTGAATAAAAATGGTGAGCGTATTTCCACCATCCATGTACGACGGGTTGAAATAAAATCGTCCAAATACTAATTCGGCTGGGATAAACCCTTTCCGAAAGATTTGGACGGTTAAGAAATCAGTAATCGTAAAAGGAAGTTTCGAACTTCAGCTTTAAGGATGTAAAAGGTTTTCAACTCAAAGGTCGATTCTTTCAAGCTGAACAAAGGGGATCACTTCCCAATTCGGGGGGGTTCCCGAAATGCAACCGCAAAAAACAATACACCGATCGCCAGAGTCAGGATCAAAATGTAAGCAATGCTTTCCATACCAAAATCTCCCGCTACATTCACTAAAACAGTTTATCAATCAAAGAAGAGAGGTCTAACATTCCACTCATGATTTGATCGTGGCGAGTCAGACCTCTCTTAAACCTTGTCCACGTCAGACCTGGAGTTTTTCTCAAGGGAAAGCTACAGATTTCGAGTTGGACGTGGTTTAGCAGTGTTGTGGTCTACTCTAAACAGCTTGCTTCTTGCGAGTGGTCTTGTCACCCACTTTTGCATAGAAGCCCCACTCAACCTGCTCCTCAGCCAAGTCTGGATCAATTCCAGCAAATACATCCCGGAAGAGAGTCCGAGAACCATGCCAGATGTGTCCAAAGAAGAAGAGCAAAGCAAAACAAGCATGGGCGAATGTGAACCAACCTCTTGGGCTAGTCCGGAAGACACCATCTGAGTTCAACGTTTCGCGATCGAAGTCAAACGTTTCACCCAGTTGGGCTGCACGAGCAGACTTCTTGACAGTTGCTGGATCTTTAAAGGTTTGACCATCCAACGCCCCACCATAGAAGCTAACTGTAACTCCGGCCTGCTCAAAGCTGTACTTAGACTCTGCGCGACGGAAAGGAATATCAGCCCGAACTACTCCGTCCTTGTCAGTCAGCACGACCGGGAAGTTCTCAAAGAAGTTTGGCAAACGACGAACCGACAGTTCACGTCCCGCGCTGTCTTTGAAAACAGCATGCCCAGTCCACGACCGAGCAATCCCATCACCCTTAACCATCGGACCAGCTCGGAATAAACCTCCCTTCGCTGGGCTATTTCCAACATAGTCATAGAAGGCGAGCTTGTCAGGAATTGTAGACCATGCTGCTGACAAACTAGCACCATTAGCCAGGTCATCTTGAACACGCCTCTCAATTTCCTGCTTGAAGTAATTACTATCCCACTGGTAGCGGGTCGGTCCAAACAGCTCGATCGGTGTTGCAGCATTGCCATACCACATCGTCCCTGCGACGACAAATGCAGCAAAGAAAACAGCCGCAATACTGCTTGAAAGAACCGTCTCGATATTCCCCATCCGAAGCGCTTTGTAAAGACGTTCCGGTGGTCGAACGCTGAGATGAAACAGTCCTGCAATTACCCCAATAACCCCTGCTGCAATATGGTGAGCGACTATCCCACCTGGATTAAACGGGTTAAATCCAGCGGGTCCCCACTCAGGAGCAACTGGCTGAATGCTGCCCGTTAGGCCATAGGCGTCTGAAACCCACATTCCTGGACCAAATAATCCTGTTAAATGGAAGGCTCCAAATCCAAAGCACAGTAGCCCAGAAAGAAACAGGTGAATACCAAACATTTTTGGCAGGTCAAGGGCAGGCTCACCCGTTCGAGAGTCTCTAAATAGTTCCAAATCCCAGTAAACCCAGTGCCATACTGCTGCCAAAAACAACATACCCGAAAGGATGATGTGAGCAGCTGCAACTCCTTCAAACGACCAGAAGCCAGGATCGGCTCCAGTCTCTCCAGTAACGCTCCAGCCTCCCCAAGAGCCTGTAACACCAAGACGCGCCATAAACGGCAAAACATACATGCCTTGACGCCACATTGGGTTTAGAACTGGATCGCTGGGGTCAAAAATAGCTAATTCATACAACGCCATAGAACCTGCCCACCCTGCGATCAGAGCGGTATGCATCAGGTGTGTGGCAATCAGTCGTCCAGGATCATTGATCAGGACGGTGTGTACACGATACCAGGGTAGTCCCATCGACTACGCTCCTCCTTAGTGAATTGCTCTAGTTTCAACACCTCTCCAATTATTTTATTAAAGTGCTGGATCTTGGTAAATCTGTCAAACCAGCCTTTAATTTTGCCCCGTATCTTCTATGTCTAGACCAATTCAACCATTTGGTTAATCCAGCTAGCCATTCAAGAAAACATTCGTAAAAATGAAAGTGTGTAAAGAAAGTGTAACCAGTGCTAAGAGGTATTGCAAGTGACCTCAAAGTTCTTAAAAGCTTTTGGGTAAACAGTGCTGATTTGTATTGATTTGTAAAGTTAGGGGACAGGATGACTGTAATTAAATTTGTTCAAGAGAATCGAGAGATTGTTGTGGCTGATGGAGCTAATCTCAGGTTCAAGGCGATCGAAAACGGGATTGACTTATACACACTCGTTGGCAAAATGATGAACTGCGGTGGGTATGGTCAATGCGGCACATGCGTTGTTGAGGTCGTTGAGGGAATGGAGAATCTGTCGCCGTTAACAGAAGTGGAAAAACGAAAACTGAAGAAGAAGCCTGAGAACTATCGTTTAGCCTGCCAGACTCTTGTTCATGGTTCTGTCAGGATCAAAACGAAGCCTTAACTTATTTTTGAGTTCTGGGTCTGAATTCTAGGGCAGAGCCTAGTTGGTTTTCGCATACTGCGTCATCAATACTAGTGAAGCTCGTATAGTCTTGAGTGACTCAAGGCAGTGGTATTCTAAATATCAACCAACAACTGCAATCACTGAGGGAAGGATTAGGTCTTATGCCAGTCAACGATCTAGGTTTCATCGCCAGTATTCTGTTCGTTTTGGTTCCAGCGGTTTTCCTGCTGATCCTTTACATTCAAACAGCCAGTAGGCAGACTAACGAAGACTAATGTAGTGAGGCATTCTTGCAAAGTTTTCTGTTTCAGTTTTCTGAGATTGATACCTTTGACAGATGCCTTCTTTCACTAGCCAGGTTCGTAATGCAGAATGCGGATGTTTTAACAAACCGCTCTTTGTCCCTGTGATTATTCATCCTTGCGTTTATAAAGTAAGGACATACAGAATCCAGGGACATATTTTTAAACCTTATTAGTTAGCCGAGAGGTCGTTTGCACCTGCATGCGCCCGCCGCTGTATTGTGAGAAGTCTATCGCGGGAAACACAAGTCAGCAGCATGATATTTTGATATCTCTCAGGCGTTTTCTGAGCATCCACCCTCTGACTCGCTGAAGTTTAAGTTTGCTTCGACGATATTGATTGTGGAGGCTGTGATGGACTTGGCTGAAGCTCAACGATTGTGCTGGCATCTAGCTTTTCAAGCAGCCCCTGCAGTTTTATGCGATAGATATAAGGCCAACCTCCCTCTGCCTCAATATCTCTCAAGAGGTTATAGAGGGATTGACGATTATCTGGTAAAGCTCTTTGAAAGAGACTATCTCGAATTTGTTGATGCAAGCTCTCTAATTTTCTCAGGATTGTAAGGAGTGCAAGGCTGTCATCTCCATGCTCTTGAGCGATCGCCCAGATAGTTTCAATCGCTCCCTGGAGGTCGTTTTCATGCTGTTTTGACTCAAATACTTTGTTGCTGATCATCTTGCGTCTGTTTCCAGTATGTGCAGGTTTTACCCTGCTTTGACTACACTGTGAGCTTATCTCCATAAACCATCAAGCGCTTTCGATAGCGTATCTTAAGAGAATTAAGTTGAGGCAAAGCTTGATTTGCAGCTTGAGCCGATGAAGGTGCTTCGCTGCCATGTAAAATGCTGTTAGGTAAAGCAAGCTATATCGTTCTCGCGATCGCAAGCCTTAATATGAGTTATGGATGGAACCGTGTGTTAGCACGCTCCTACGGCGTCTGACCCCGGTTTCCACAATCGAATGTTTCAAACATATCTGGAATAGCTTGTTTGTTTTGGCAGCCATAAGTTGTACAAACCACTCAGTTCTTCCAGACTCTGAATCAAAACTGGAAAAATAGAACGTTACGAAGTTACATCAACATCGAGGTTGTTCATGAGATACCGTGCTCTAGTCGTTGCGCTTTTAGCATTCTGCTTGAGTTTTTTAACTGCCTGTGGTGGGAGTCCTGCCTTGAGTAGAGATGAAGTTACTACCTATGACCAGATTAGGGGCACTGGCTTGGCGAATACTTGCCCTCAGATAAACGAAACTAGCCGTGGTTCTGTTCCCATAGAATCTGGGAAATCTTACAAGATTGCCGACTTGTGCTTGCAGCCAACAACTTATTTTGTCAAAGAAGAAGGGGTCAGCAGACGGCAAGCACCAGAGTTTGTTTCAAGCAAACTGATGACTCGGTATACGTCGTCAATTGAAGGCGTACAGGGCAAACTTAATTTGAATTCTGACGGAAGCCTGACCTTTGTAGAAGAAGATGGCATGGATTTCCAGCCTGTTACAGTTCAGCTTCCTGGAGGTGAGCGAGTGCCTTTCCTGTTTACGATTAAGGAACTTGTTGCAACGACTCAACCAGGTTTGTCAGCTGTCAACGCTTCTACTGATTTTGAGGGTGAATATAAGGTTCCTTCCTACCGAACCTCTAACTTTCTAGATCCAAAGGGTCGGGGTCTAACTGCAGGATATGACAATGCCGTTGCACTTCCTTCCCGAGCAGACAGCGAGGAACTGGTTAAGGAAAATGTTAAGCGTTTTCAGCTTGACAAGGGCAAAATCTCCCTTCAAGTAACGAAAGTTGATGGGAGCACAGGAGAAATTGCTGGAAACTTTGAGAGTGAGCAACCCTCAGAAACTGATATGGGTTCCCACGCAGCTAAAGATGTAAAAATTCGTGGTCTCTTCTATGGTCGTGTTGAATCCGCTGCATAGTTCTCCAGGGTTTCGGTAATACAAGTGACTGTAACCTTCAGTTGTCCTTTCACCCGTGTGTTAAGCAATATATCTATTTTTTAAGGGGAGTTTTTCCCCTTTTTCTGTAACTAGTCATTGCTTTCTTTGTGTAACTGTGGGACTCTAAAAGTTTGAAACTAAACCATAAGAGCTTATCTAATGCCCTTTGGCAAACGCTTTTTAACTCCTTTGAAGAGAACAAAGCAAAGTATTCTCTTCCATATTCTGGAAACGATGTCATGGCTTACGTGAAAGTGACGTTGCAATTGATTACATTTGAAAATACCTTGATGAATATGATCAAAGATTTTGATCCGGAGTATGACCTTACTGGAGTTTATAAGGTTCAGTAGTTTGGTTAAATAGTTCCTTGACTCGGTTTTTTCTTATAGTCCTGAAAGTGATCTGCTCCCTAAATAGGTTGTGTTACCTGTCACAGCATTTTGCTCCAAATCCAGATACAGTTGATCTTTGAAGCTCTTCAGAAATAACTGCTCTACCAACTGAAATTCGTCATGTCTAATGCTGCTAATTACGAACTGAAAAGTGAGAGCTTGCAACTTTTACGTGAGTATCAGAATTTCCCTTGTCTTCAAACCCGTAATCGCTTAGTTGAACTCAACTTTGGGCTTGTCCGGCGAGAAGCTCATCATTGGATTAATCAGTGTACCGAGAGCTATGAGGATCTGCTTCAGGTTGGCAGCATTGGTTTGATTCGTGCGATCGAGCGCTTTGATGTTTCAAAAGGGCATGCCTTCAGTTCGTTCGCCATTCCATACATCAGAGGCGAGATCCAACATTACCTACGAGATAAGAGTCCGTTTGTGCGAATTCCCAGACGTTGGCAAACACTTCAAAGACGGGCCTTTTGGCTGATTCGGGAGTTACAGATGAGCCTTAACCGTCAGCCAACAGACTTGGAAATTTCAGCGGGGTTGGAAATTTCGTTAGAAGAGTGGCAAGACATCAAGCTAGCGTGTCAAAATCGTGCGCTTTTGAGTTTGGATGCACCTGTTCGAGATGAGGAGAGTGGGACTTCCTCTCTGGGGGAATTGGTGCCTGACACCCGCTACCGCAGCTTTCAATTGGCACAAGAAGATCAAATCCGTTTGCAGCAAGCGCTGACCCAACTCGAGAAACGGACGCGCCAAATTCTAGAATTTGTTTTCTTACATGACCTTACGCAAAAAGAGACGGCGGAACGTCTGGGGATTAGTCCTGTAACCGTATCTCGTCGAGTTAAAAAAGGGCTTGAGTTACTTCAAAGATTGATGACTGGAGCCGATAGTTAGGCGAGTAATGAAGTGTTGCTGGTTTTTAGCGACTAAGCTGATTCATTAATCGAACCTGGCTATTGGTGAACCTCAACTGTTTCTTCAACATAGATCTCCAAAAGTATTGGAGACTTGAAGAATTCAATTCAGGATCGCAAAAAATCAGAAACCAAGCTAGAAAAAAAATTTACTATTTTTAACAGATCTGCTTCTTTAGGCTTGTCAGATGGTTGAGTATCAGGGCAGGACGTAAAGTAATTATTTCTATGAAATCGAAGTAATAAACTTCCTGCTCTGAATGAGTTGGATTTTGAGAACCTTAAGAGGTAGACCTCAAAGGGACTTCAGAAATTAGGCAATGTACAAAGCTGTTTTCGTTTGAATGAACGGTTATTTGAGCGATCGTTTCAGCAACTCAAGTGCTTTGCCGTAGCAGCGGGTTTGAAGCTCCCGTAATCTCTAGAAACCCGATATAAAGCGAAATATGAAATTTGTTTTTTGACTTCCTTTTTATAAAAGTTGAGTTTTAAAATTCATTTAATAGAGGTAGAAAGCTCTAAGGCTGTATTTAAGTAGATTTAGAAAGATAAATATCTCAATATAGACATTTATCTTTGTTTTTTGAGTCATTTCCCTAGATGAGCCCCTTCCTTTAGATCAGAAGTTCGACCATAATGCTCCTAGAAACTTGATTGAGAATGACGCTCTATTAATTTGAAGGCTGCCAAGGATGTCTAAATATCATTTTTCACCAAGAGACATTGCTATTAGGCTTTGAAACCAGAAAATAGGAGAGGATTAGAGTGAAACTTGCAGTTTATGGAAAAGGCGGGATTGGGAAATCTACAACGAGCTGTAATATCTCAGTGGCTCTAGCCAGACGAGGTAAGAAGGTTTTGCAAATTGGGTGTGATCCAAAGCATGATAGTACATTTACACTGACTGGATTTCTGATCCCGACTATCATCGATACACTCCAATCGAAAGACTATCATTACGAAGATGTTTGGCCAGAGGATGTGATCTACAAAGGGTATGGCGGGGTGGATTGTGTGGAAGCAGGCGGACCACCCGCAGGAGCTGGATGTGGCGGATATGTAGTTGGAGAAACAGTCAAACTACTCAAAGAGCTGAATGCCTTCGATGAGTATGATGTCATTCTGTTTGATGTTTTAGGAGACGTTGTTTGTGGCGGGTTTGCGGCTCCATTGAATTACGCAGACTATTGCATGATTGTTACGGACAATGGCTTTGATGCCTTGTTTGCAGCAAATCGGATTGCTGCATCCGTGCGTGAGAAGGCTCGGACTCATCCGTTGCGGCTAGCTGGCTTGATTGGTAATCGGACGGCTAAACGCGACTTGATTGATAAGTATATTGAATCCGTTCCGATGCCTGTGCTGGAGGTTTTGCCACTGATCGAAGATATTCGGGTCTCTCGGGTTAAAGGCAAAACATTGTTTGAGATGACAGAGAGCGATCCTTCTCTCAGCTATGTTTGCGACTATTACCTCAACATCGCTGACCAGATTTTGGCAAGACCTGAAGGTGTTGTGCCAAACGATTCTCCAGACCGCGAACTGTTTTCGCTACTCTCAGACTTCTATCTGAATCCACAGAAACCCAAAGTTCAAGTTGAGCAGGAAGAACTGGATTTGATGATGGTCTAAGGAGAGTTTTATACGTCCTTTGGACTGGCTTTGCCACGCACAGTATCCGTACAGAAGAATTCTTGAATAATGAATTTTGCGTTATCCGAAAATAGCGTTGAACTCAAAAATCACAGTTCTCTTTCTAAGGTGTTGCGTGAATATTCAACAATTCCGCCAGTCTATCAGGGATAAGTGGTTGAGTTTCTACATCGAGAATCGCCAATGGATTATTCGGTTGCGGATTTGGGTTGATTGTGATGGGCAGCGTCGTCCTTCCTCAAGTTTTATTCTGGCAACGCTGTCCGTCTTAGAGCCGGAGCTAAATCAGTTGTTGCCTCTCATCGTTGACCTGAGTAGTAATCCCGATCGCATTGTGGCTGCTCTAGGACTTAACTTTAACCCTGATGAGCATCCAGACGTCATTGCCAGAATCCAAACGGAGTCTTTGAACAGTTCTCAATCTGAGGAGGTAACCAGCAATGGTTCTGTAAAAATGCTTCCCGCAGCCCTGAGTGAACTTACTCCACCGTCCACTCGCGTAGCCAGTCTACTCTCCAAAATTGATGAATCCTGTCCGGGTGGTCGATATAGTGGCAAACCAGAACCTGAACGCTCTTAGCTAAACCTTGTCCACGTCCAGACCTGGAGTTTTTCTGAGGGGAAAGCTACAGATTCCGAGCTGGACATGATTTAGTGGTCTGTCAAGGCAGGCAACTCGATCGCACTCAATCTTAGAGGTTCGCAGTTTAGAAACTAGCTTTTGAGAAACCCTACCAAGCTCTAATTCTGAGAGGAACGCTATCTATGACTCTTGCCGATACACAACCTCAAGCTCTGACGTTTGAATGTGAAACAGGTAACTACCATACGTTCTGCCCAATTAGCTGTGTTGCATGGCTATACCAGAAGATTGAAGACAGTTTCTTCCTGGTGATTGGTACGAAGACCTGTGGCTATTTTCTGCAAAATGCGATGGGTGTGATGATTTTTGCAGAGCCTCGTTACGCAATGGCAGAACTGGAGGAAGGAGATATTTCTGCCCAGTTGAATGATTACGAGGAACTGAAGCGGCTGTGTTTACACATTAAGCGCGATCGCAACCCCAGTGTAATTGTTTGGATTGGCACCTGCACCACTGAAATCATCAAGATGGATTTGGAGGGCATGGCTCCCAAGCTAGAGTCAGAGATTGGAATTCCAATTGTGGTTGCCCGCGCCAATGGATTGGACTACGCCTTTACTCAAGGGGAAGACACAGTCCTGGCGGCAATGGTGCATCGTTGTCCAGATAGAGCCCCGGAAGCAGAGAAGGAAGAGCGAAATGCGATCGCCAAACTCCTCAACTTTGGGCGTCAAAAAGAAGACGTTGCCGCCGAAGAGTCTGACTATATCAATCATCCGCCCCTCATATTGTTTGGTTCCCTACCTGACCCGGTTGTGACCCAATTAACGCTTGAGCTGAAAAAGCAGGGTATCAAAGTCTCTGGCTGGTTACCCTCCAAGCGCTACACTGAGCTACCCGTTATTGAAGAAGGGTACTACGTCGCTGGCGTTAACCCCTTCTTGTCTCGGACTGCCACGACTTTCATGCGTCGCCGTAAGTGCAAACTGATCGGAGCACCCTTCCCAATTGGACCAGATGGCAGCCGTGCCTGGATTGAAAAAATTTGCTCAGTCTTCGGGATTGAACCCAAAGGATTGGACGAGCGAGAAACTCAAATTTGGGAGAGCCTGGAAGATTACATTCAACTAATTCGGGGCAAGTCCGTCTATTTCATGGGTGACAACCTGCTCGAAATTTCCCTAGCGCGGTTCCTGATTCGTTGCGGCATGACCTGCCCCGAAATTGGGATTCCGTATATGGACAAACGCTATCAGGCTGCTGAACTGGCGCTGCTAGAAAAGACTTGCCACGAAATGGGTGTCCCGACCCCGAAGATTGTTGAAAAACCGGACAACTACAACCAGCTTCAGCGCATCAAGAACTTACAACCTGACCTTGTCATTACGGGCATGGCTCATGCTAACCCATTGGAAGCGCGCGGCATCAATACCAAGTGGTCCGTAGAGTTTACTTTTGCCCAAATCCACGGTTTTACAAACGCCCGCGACATTTTGGAATTGGTCACTCGTCCATTGCGCCGCAACAGCTCATTGAAGAATTTAGGTTGGGACAAGTTAGTGAAAGACGAATCGCCGGTCTAGAAAACACTTTAACTA
Organism: Leptolyngbyaceae cyanobacterium RU_5_1; assembly: GCA_012034055.1. GTDB lineage: Bacteria > Cyanobacteriota > Cyanobacteriia > Leptolyngbyales > Leptolyngbyaceae > JAAUSG01. Next base: position 39,240 of record JAAUSG010000009.1, read on the forward strand.
TCTACAGGTGTGGGACATGTTGCAGCGCGTCCCACACCTTCAACATTATTGTGCTCCAGCAAACTGCCGCCGCTGTTGCACAACCGGGACTTTCCTTGGTTGCAGCGAAACTCCTGCTAGCCCACCAGCAACAAACATAAAAATTGGATTCGTCATGGCATTCAGTAAACAGTCGAGCATGTAGAGGGCAATACATACGGCCAAACCAGCTGCAGGAGCCACATGGGGATTTGACCACAACCTTGCTGGGTAGCGGATGCAGAAGCTAAGCACGGGAAATATAATTGCTGCAAACAAACTGACCAGTCCAAACACGCCATTAATTCCAAACGCAATAATCCACAAACTATCTGTGATCGTTATATCTTTACCAAATTCATCGAATACCCGGTTTCTGTTGTACCCTCCCCAACCAAATACAGGACGTTGACGGGCTTTTGCTCCTAAAATTTCTTCATTATCAAATCTGAATTTCATAGAGCCAACCCGCTCTTCATTAAAGGCCTGTGATGCGGCAGCTACAATCTGCTTATTCGGAAAGGTTCCAGCTACTCCCACGTAGAGATAAGTACAAATTCCCACGACCATCAGCCAGATTAGTACATTGGTACGGAATCGCCAGGCTGTAAACAACATTGCAGCTCCAAGCACGAGAAGCATCAAAGCTCCAGTGGATCGAGCTAGCACAAACGTTGTCAGTAGAATAGTCATCAGTATGCCAATGGGCACATTCCACAGTTTTTTAACGAGTCCTGTCTTCCAAAGCACAATACCCATGATGTTAGCGGTCAGTAGCCATACCGCTAACATCAGACCGGTGTCCAGGAAAACGATTGGTCTGAACCCGCCATATCGGATTGCTTGCAAGAAGTCAAAATCCGCATTTAACCCATAAACAAGGGTGCTTAAGGGTGAAAACGTGCGGTTCTCAAACAAGCAGAAGGGTACATAAACTAGTCCACCGATAAAAATGGCGATCGCCATTTGCTTGAGTGCAGCAAGGTTATTGAGATATAAGCGACCTAAAAAATAAGGGGCTCCCCAAGCTACAACTTGAGCTAGGGCAGTTGAAAAGCCATCATAGGCACCTAAATCATTGGTAACCGATGACATAAAAGGGGCTGCAGTACACCATAACAACATCGGTAAATCGATCCAGCTAGGTCTGAAAGACCTGAAGCGGTTGGCGTCAAATATCACCGTTGCTAGTAAGACCCCATAACAAGTCGCTGCCATTTTGGTGTAGTCCGGAAGCCCCGGTATATCAAATCTCACTACGGGCAGAAATAACCAGGCGACAATGAAACTGATGATGATAGCTTTCTGGGCTGGATACCGCGTGAAGATATACAACACGATGGGAATCCAGGAGAACATTATGATTGAAACAAGAGCATTACCAGTCATAACCCCTGCTTAACTGAATGTACTGTTTATTCACGATGTGTTTAGAAATATTGCAGCACCCAAAACCACCTTCTTTTGAAGGCTTGCATTCTACGAGAGTAACTCATACATCTTGAAGATGTAACTTGGCAATTTTAGCTAGCAGTCTCATCAGTTTATTGGCTGAGTGACAACGTCTCGCAACATCGTTCTTGTTTTACCAGTAACCAAGAACGTGCATTATCGATCCGGATAATTACTCACTATTAACCTCAGCTTCACATCTCTACTAATGCCGCCAGCACAATTACTAATAAGTCTGTAAGTCTTGCTCACATGTTAAGTAATGCAAGTCAAACCCTCGAATACATGTAGTTCTTCTAGAGAATCTTTACTCATTCTTTCAGATGACCTGGTTTGATTAAGTAAAGACATAAACCTTGTGTAAAATGTCGGACGAATGTGGGGAGCTTTTGCGGAAACATTTCATAATGGCTTTAAGTCTTGCTGATCAGGCTTCATTAAAGCTAGCAGTATCTTTACCGGTTTTCTAAAAGAATCGGCTAGACTGGTGGCTAATCAAATGGAAGTCTCCAAAACCTACAGATACTCAGTTGCAGAGGCCGCATTTGATCGTTAGTCAGTCAGCAAGGTAGATCATTTATACCATCCAAGCCCTCTGTCCTTTCCGCTAAAAGATACCATGATTAGGAGAAACCCTCGATCTATTGCAGGATTAGCTCTGTCCGTTTTAGTTGGAACGGCTCACTCACTGCCCGTTTTGGCTCAAACTCCAGCAACTCAGCCATCTGCTCAATCACCTGCTGTAACCCCTCAAAATCCTAATCAACTGACTCCCGACCAAGATCCTTTTATTCAACCTGCAAGTCCCCCGGCTGAACCTAACTTAATTAGGCCGACCACTGAGATCGTGGATTCTTATACGTTAGGTCCTGGAGATATTGTGCGTGTTGATATTTTTGACATTCTCCCTAGTGAAATTACGCTGGAACCCCGTTACACAATTTTGCCAGACGGTACATTGAACCTTCCCTGGGTAGGAACTGTGAACGTTCAAGGGCTGACGTTAAGGCAAGCTGGTAATGCGCTTGCTGCGCGATATAGCCGCTTCATCCGCAATCCAGTCATTACAATCAGCCTGGTCGCTCCAAGGCCCCTGAAAGTTGGAGTGATTGGCGAAGTGAATCGTCCTGGTGCTTACATCATTAGCGTGATCAGTAATGAGGTTACTCAGCAAAGCCTCAACCAACGCACTACAGCAGAGGGGGGTAACCAGTATCCTCGTGTGAGTCAGGCTATTCAAACCGCTGGCGGCATCACGCAATTAGCCAATATCCGTCAGGTGAGAGTCAAGCGCCCACAGGCTAAAGGAGAACCACAAATCATTGCGATCGATTTCTGGAAGTTTCTGCAAGAAGGCGATCTGCAGCAGGATATTCTTCTGCGAGACGGGGATACGGTTATAATTCCGAAAGCAACTACTCTAGATGCGCTTGAAGCTACCCAAGTCGCCGCAAGCAATTTTTCTCCGGAAACAATCACAGTTAATGTGGTAGGAGAAGTATTCACTCCGGGTGCGTTGAAGTTAAAGCCTAATACTACTTTGAACCAGGCTGTTATGGCAGCCGGAGGGTTAAAGGGAGGGCGAGCAAGTCGCAAGAAGATTGACCTGATCCGACTCAATCCAAACGGTACTGTCACCAGGCGGCGTCTGACGATGGATCTTGATCAGAATTTGAATGATCTGAGAAATCCTCCTCTTCATAACAATGACATCGTAGTGGTAAATCGTACTGCTATTGCGGCTGCTGGAGACTTTCTGCAAACCGCCATTGGGGCCCCGCTCACAATTTTTGGTGGAATTTCGGGCTTCATGAATTTGTTAGGTAGATGAGCGTATTTCAAACAAGCTTCGGAGTAATCACTGCTGCCCAGTCATGAAGAATTAAACGAGGTTAATATGCAAGCCGGACAAAACATCCCCTTCAACGGACATGGACGATCAGATGACTCGTTGCTAGAGACCAACGATGTTGGTGGTGAAGCTGCTGAGGGTAAGCAGAAAAGCGGTTTTAAATTGCGCCCAGTAACAGCGGCTGTCCGGCGAAACATTCTTCTGGTTGCAGGTATAACGGCAGCCGTAGGGGCGCAGCCTATTTTTTAGTTACCAGTTCTCCCCCAACCTACGAGGGCAACTTCTCAATTCTCACCGAGCCAATTAGCTCACAATCCCGCTCAACGGATCCATCTGCTATCTCGCGTGCTACTCAGACGCAACAGGATGGCTCTACTATAGACTACCCGACGCTGCTGCAGGTGTTGCAGAGTCCTGAATTGCTATCCAAGATTGCGGCCCAAATTCAAAGTCGGTATCCAGATGTCACAGCGGCTTCTCTGGCTTTAGACCTAAAAACTAAGGATTTAGCAGTGACTCGTGTTGGACAGGATATGCTGGACTCCACGCGGGCACTTAATGTGACTTATAAAGGAACTGATCCACAAAAGGTTCAGTTTGTGTTGGAAAAGCTCGCTGAAGGTTACCTCCGATTTAGTCTTGAGGATCGGAAAACCCGAATTGGGGGTGGTGTTGAATTTATTGAAGACCAACTCCCAGCATTGCAGCAGCGGGTTAACAGCCTGGAGCAGCAGGTTCAAGCACTGAGACAGCGTTATCGATTGACCGATCCAACGATCGAGAATACGAGTGCTGTGGAACAGCTCAAAGATGTACAGGAAAAACTGTTAGAGTCCGAAACGGCATTGCGAGAGCAGTCGTCTCTCTCTTCCAGCTTGCAGAGGCAGTTGCAGTTGACTCCTGAGCAGGCACTTGCGGCGGTCGCTTTGAGCCAAAACCCTCGTTATCAAGATCTGCTCACTCAGTTGAAGAAGGTAGAGAGCGAAATTGCTGTTAAGTTAGCTCGATTTAGTGAGGAAAGCCCGGTTGTTCAAAGGCTACGAGGTCAGCAAGCAAATCTAAATCGACTATTGGGTCAGGAAACTCAACGGACATTGAACGAAACGTCACCTGGCGTATCAGGAAGTACTCAAATTTTGGCGTTTCAAGATCCAGTTCGTGTGGAATTGATTAGACTGCTCGTTCAATCGGCTAATCAAACTAAAGCGCTGCAAGCTCGTACACAAGAGATTGTTCGCTCAGAAGCGGTTTTGGATCAGCGATTGAGACAGTTACCTGCGATCGTGCGTCAGTACAATAGCCTGCAACAGCAGTTAACGATCGCAACTCAAACGTTGAATCAGTTCTTACTACAACGGGAAACGCTGAGAGTAGAGGCAGCCCAGAAGGAAGTACCCTGGGAAATTATTTCCAAACCTAATTTGGCCATTGATCCTGCAACTGGAAAGGCTGTTGCCTCTAAGGGTAAGAAAGCCATGCAAATGCTGATAGCAGGATTTGCGGCTGGCTTGCTACTTGGGTTGGCGGCGGCTCTGTTGAGGGAAAAGCTAAGAGACCGGTTTGTCACGGCTGAGGATCTGCAAGATGCTGTGCCGTTGCCGTTTTTTGGGGTCATTCCGACGAGAAAGGGAATGGGTGGACTGTCGGATAGCCTGGGCAGTAAGCTGATGGATCCGTTTTCGGATGCCTTTAGCTCTTTGTATACCAATTTGCGCTTCCTGAATTCTGGTTCACCGATTCGTTTGCTGGCTGTTGGCTCCGTTGAGTCGGGTGATGGTAAGACAACGGTTGCTTTGAATTTAGCTCAAATTGCTGCATCAATGGGTCAGCGTGTGTTGTTGGTGGATGCCAATCTCGTTTCACCTCAGCTTCACACATTGCTGGATTTGTCCAATCAAAGGGGGTTGACGGATATTCTTCGGTATAAGGTAGACGTAGAGCAAGTTGTTCAGCGATCGCCCCTGGAGGAGAATCTGTTTGTATTGACCTCTGGTTCCGTACAGATGGATTCCACAAGGCTGTTTGCGTCTACGGAAATGCAACGCCTGGTGAAGCAACTGCGCGAAACGTTTGATTTTGTGATTTTCGATACGCCTGCGCTCTTCGGACTCACAGATACCAACTTCTTGACAGCCCAAACGGATGGAATGCTGATGGTGGTTGGAGTCAATAAGACTCGTCGTTCGTTGTTTACAGAAACGTTGAACAACTTGAAGAAATTCCGATTGCCAGTTATTGGCATGGTTGCCAACCGGGGGGGCAGGGGACAAGCTATTCATAGTCAACCAACCTATCTCCAAAGTTCAGCTAACCAGTCACATCCTGCATTTTTCGGCAAGAAAGAGTCTACTAGTGATGCTGTTCAGTAGGGTTGGTTTTGCTCTAAATAAAACTAGATAGCCTAGCAAAGGGATTAGGGTCTTGGCGATTGGTGAATTTCCACTAATGGTAATTGGAGCTGTTTTGACGGCCGTCTCAGCTCTATTGTTCATTCCAGGTTTGGTTCTTTTCGTTGAGTGCATGGCTGCACTGCTTCCGGGTGGGTTGTTTGCCAGGCAAGCAGCCATAGTTCGGCCAACCGTCACGGTACTGGTTCCGGCCCATAACGAAGCGCCTGGAATTCGCCCAACCTTAGAGGCATTGCTTGCGCAATTGGCTCCCCAGGATCAACTGATTGTGATTGCGGATAACTGCAATGATGATACGGCGAACGTTGCCCGTGAAGTTGGTGCAACAGTAATTGAACGGCACGATACAGAGCGACGGGGAAAAGGGTATGCTCTGGATTTTGGGGTGAGGTTTTTGGACAGTCAGCCGCCCGACGTGGTGGTGATTGTAGACGCTGACTGCCTTGTTTCTCCGGGAACCATTGAGGCGATCGCCCAATTAGCCGCCACTCATAATCGCCCAGTGCAGGCAACCTACTTACTATCCCAACCCGCTCAACCCACTCCGAAAGATGCCGTTTCGATGCTGGCATTTACGGTCAAAAACCTGGTTCGACCGACTGGCTTGGCTCGTTTGGGTCTACCCTGCCCATTGACAGGAACTGGGATGGCATTCCCGTGGGAAGTGATCAAGAAGGCTACATTGGCAAGCGGCAATATTGTTGAAGATATGAATCTTGGAGTGGATTTGGCGCTAGCCGGGCATCCTCCACTCTTTTGCCCAGCAGCACGAGTGACAGGGATATTGCCACAGCAAACAAAGGCAGCCAAAAGTCAACGAACTCGCTGGGAACACGGTCATTTGCAGACGATTCTGACGCAAGTTCCTCGACTGCTCAATGTGGGCGTGCAAAAGGGGCGATTTGACCTGCTGGCGATCGCGCTCGATCTGCTTGTTCCACCGCTTTCGCTGCTGGTCATGGTCTGGATTGTCATGCTGGCAATTGCACTTTTAGGCATCGTATTGGGAACCTCCGTTGTTCCGTCTATTTTGCTGGGAATAACAGGTGTCCTGATTTTTACGGCAATTCTGTCTGCCTGGGCGAAATTTAGCCGGGCAGATTTGCCGCTGAAGATGCTTCTGGCAGTGCCGTTCTACATTTTATGGAAGATTCCGCTCTATTTTACCTTTCTGTTTAAGCCGCAAACGCAGTGGGTTCGGACTGAGCGAGATGCTGTTAATCCACCTTCTAAGTCCTGAATGACAATTGGGCATCTATTGGGGACGATCGCGCATGAAACTACTAATTACGGGCGCATCTGGCTTTCTGGGAAAGTACATTGTTGCCGCCGCACTGCGACGTGGGCACCCAGTTCGTGCCGTTGTTCGTTCCTCGGTAGACACAACCCGTTTGCCCTGGTACGACCACCCGTCTGTAGACTTTGTAGCGCTTGATTTACATCAACCGGATGGAATTGTTGAGGCGTTACACGGCGTCGATGCAGTGATTCATCTTGCTGCCGCGAAGACTGGCAATTATGAGGCGCAATACGCCAGCACTGTTGTTGCGACTCAGAATTTGATCGATGCGATGATAGAAGCGAATGTACTGCGTTTGATTGCGATCGGCACCTTCTCGGTATTTGACTACCTGCAGCTTCAATCAGGCACAACGGTTAACGAGGAGACTCCAATTGATCGCAGCCCTGCCCAGCGAGATGTGTATGCTCAGACCAAACTGATCCAGGAATCGGTGTTCCGAGATTTTGAGCAGAACCAGGGCGGGCAGGTGACAATCCTTCGTCCTGGCATGATTTATGGACGAGATGCGCTTTGGAATGCGTGTTTGGGTGTCAACGTGAAGGACAAGCTATGGATTCGCATCGGTACTGATGCCCAACTGCCCCTCACTTACGTTGAGAATTGTGCAGACGCGATCGTCCTGGCAGCAGAGTGTGATGGGGCGATCGCCAAAACCATCAACCTGGTGGATGATGATTTGCCAACCCAGAACACCTACGCCAGCGAGTTAGCAAAACGCATGACCACTCCCCCCAGCATTCTGATCCGTTGGTCCGTAATGCGTTTGCTGACGGATCTGATCTGGTCGTGTAATCAGTTACTCCTTCGAGGTCGCGCCAAACTGCCTGGATTGTTCATACCAGCGAGACTCCATGCCCGGTTTAAGCCCTTACGCTACAGCAACGATCGCGCCAAGCAACTCTTGAACTGGCATCCAAAGTATGATTTAAGTTCCGCCCTCGATCGCAGTTGCAGCACCGTTGAACTCCTGAGCGTACCCCAAGAAATTCCCAATCCAAAATCCAAAATCTAAAATCCAAAATCCATACCAGGAGCCATCTATGCGCGTTGCTTACCTGACTGGTGAATACCCCAGAGCAACCGATACGTTCATCCAACGAGAAGTGGCCGCCCTGCGCGAAAACGGGGTAGACGTACATACCTTCTCGATTCGCCGCACGGGTGACGAGCATATTGTTGGACCGGAGCAACGAGCAGAGCGCGATCGCACCTTCTATCTCCTACCCCCCAAGCCAGTTGGGCTATTGGCGGCGCATCTGTCGCTGTTGTTCAAGTCACCCGCGAGATACCTGCAGGCGTTGACGTTAGCCTGGTCTACGCGGCAGCATGGACTGCGCGGCACGTTCTACCAGCTTTTTTATTTTCTAGAGGCAGGCATCCTCGCGGATCAGATCCAGAAACGGCAGATTCAGCATCTACATAACCACTTCGGCGATTCAAGCTGTAGCGTGTCGATGCTGGCCTCTGCCCTGGGTGGCTTCACGTTTAGCTTTACCCTGCACGGTCCCTACATCTTCTTTGCACCCTACGCCTGGCGGCTGGATGAAAAGCTGAAGCGTGCGCTATTTGTGAGCTGCATCAGCTACTACTGCCGCAGCCAGGCCATGATTCATGTGCCTGCCGAGACGTGGAATCGGATGCATATCGTTCACTGTGGTGTCGATCCAGCGCTGTTTAACCTTGTTTCCCATGACAAACCCGGTCAGCGGTTGATGTATTCGGGACGCCTGGCTGTGGTAAAGGGTTTGCTGATCCTGTTGGAAAGTCTGGCTATCTTGAAGCGATCGCACCCTGACATTTTGCTAACCATTGTGGGCGATGGACCCGATCGCCAGTCCCTGGAGCAGATGACCACCCAGCTTGGACTGACTGAGAACGTAAAATTCGTTGGCTATCAGTCCCAAGCCGAAGTCCGTCAACATGTCCAGCAGACCGATGTATTTGTGTTGCCCAGCTTTGCCGAGGGAGTTCCGGTTTCGCTGATGGAGGCGATGGCGGCGGGAGTGCCAGTGGTGACCACCCGGATTGCTGGAGTGAGTGAACTTGTGGATGATGGCATCAGTGGTTACCTTGTCCCGGCTGGTGACCCTGTTTCACTGGCGAATCGAATCAGCATATTGCTAGAGGATGGACAACTGCGATCGCAATTTGGCGCGGCTGGACGAGCCAAAATCGAAAGCGAGTTCAACATTAACCACGAAGCGACCTGGCTCTATCGGATCATGACTGCCGCCCTGCAGGGCAACGTTGAGTCTCTTCGCCCAACGTACTCCAGTGACACAAATGGTCATCCTGACTCTCGGCAAACCGAAGAAACCGCATCAACATCACTCCAGAGATCACTGTAAAAGCTGAGATAGTCCCTTCGGATACAGACAGCATGAATAAGAAACTTCACGTATTCCTCAACACTTGAAGAGGATGCGTAAGAATTGAAACCTCAGTGTCTTTTGTTCTCCTGCTAGCATTGGTTCAAGCGTCTCAACGATTTCTTGTCAGAAGAGGAACGTGCTCTGAACATCCTGGAATTTTCGCTGCTCGTTTGGGTTGGATCGTTTACGGCTGGGTTTAGGTGCCCTGACAGGATTGGGCGGTGGAGTTGTGATTGTTCCGTTGTTGACCTCTGTGTGTGGAGTTGATATTCGCTACGCGATCGGGGCTTCCCTGGTGTCTGTGATCGCAACCTCCTCCGGAGCTGCATCGACTTATATCAAACAAGGATTTACCAATTTGCGATTGGGCATGTTTCTGGAAGTGGCAACGACGATTGGGGCATTTGTGGGTGCGATGCTGGCGACCGTTGTTTCAGTCAAAGTGCTGACGGTGGTGTTGGCGATCGCGCTCCTCTATTCGGCTTACCTATCCCAACAGCCCCGCCCAGAATGGAGTGACGAGCAACCCGCTGATCCGTTGGCAACTCAATTGCACCTGAATGGGGCATGTCCCACTCCGGATGGGCTGAGTGCCTATCAAATTCACTCAGTTCCAGTCGGGTTTGGCATCATGATGGTAGCGGGCATTCTGTCTGGACTGCTGGGCATTGGGTCTGGTGCGCTCAAGGTGCTGGCGCTCGATCAGGCAATGAAGCTGCCCTTTAAGGTGTCAACGACCACCAGTACGTTCATGATTGGCGTGACGGCGGCTGTTTCAGCGGGTGTTTACCTCGCCCGTGGGTATATCGATCCGGGATTGTCAATGCCAGTAATGTTGGGAGTCTTTCCAGGTGCCCTGTTGGGGGCAAAGGTGCTGGTTGGAGCAAAGGTGCCAGTCTTGCGGACACTGTTTAGCCTGGTCTTGGTGGCGATGGCGTTCAAGATGGTTTATACCAATCTGAGCGGGGGGCTGTAGGATGCTGCAATTCAAGCCGGGTGCGATGCCAGATAATCCAACAGCACAATCAGAGGCGATCGCAGACACCCTTCCGTTTCAGTCGGATCCTCCAGCTAGCATCATTGAAATGCTGACTGAGCAACCAACCCAGGCATTAGTGCAGTCTTCTGCGGTGGATGAGGCTGATGGTGATCCGACTGGTGCAAATTCATCCAGCGATCAGCAGCTTGGACAATTCATTAGCAGCCTCTTGAAATATGGGGTCTTGCTGGCAAGCGGAGTTGTCTTAATAGGTGGCGTTCTGTATTTAATTCGTCATGGCATGGAGTCAGCAGATTACCGATTGTTTCAAGCAGAACCAACCGCACTGCGATCGCCCTGCGGCATTGTCAACGCAGCATTGTCCGGTAGTCGATTGGGCATGATTCAACTGGGACTGTTGCTGTTAATGGCAACCCCGATCGCCCGTGTCCTGCTTTCCCTCATGATGTTTCTGCGCCAACGAGATTTCACCTACGTCGCCGTCACCTCATTTGTCCTGTTGGTACTGATTTACAGCTTCATTGGAGCCTATTTTTGAGAGTCGGGAAAAGCGGATACAAATGACAAATGGCTAGCAACAATCTTCAATCTTCAATCTAAAATCGCCATCACAATCCATTTCCAATCAAAATGAACGGGGCCCAGTAGAGGGGATGGTCGTAATTTGGATGGGCAATCAATTCTGTCTGTGCCTGCCGTAATGCTTCTGCCTTTGATATCCCCTTTCTCAAGGCTGTGTAAAAAGCATCCATAAATATCGAGGTGCCATCATCTTTGACTAACCAGAGGGACGCGATCGCGGCACGTGATCCGGTGCGCTGCATCTGATAGCCAAACCCCAAAATCTCCAACCCGTTCCCCAACTTGCCGCCCAGTCCTGTTTCGCAAGCACTCAGCACAAACAACGACACGTTCGGCAGCTTCCAGGCTTCAATCTCCCGTAAGGTCATGCCAGATGCACGATCGTCGATTGCGGCATTTGCGCCAGAAGATTACTGCGGTTGAAGGGCTGGTTAATCAGCGCTTTGGTGTTGGGAATCGTTTTGGCGACCTGTTCGACTTCCGCCTGGCTGAACGTTAGCGGACTAAAACTATAGGTTTTTCCAGCCACGGTGATGGTTCGTCCTTGTGTTAATGCGGCTGCGAAGGCACTGGGCAATCTCGTGGTAGGTGCGTTGATCGGGGTCAGAGCAAGCGCCGTCAAGTAGTTGATCTGGTAGCGTTGGGTCAACCACTGGGTGCCATCATGCAGTGCCGCCAAGGGCACATAACGCATTTGTCCATCCGGAGCGTAGACGATCGTTTGCACGTTGGCAGCTTTTAGTTCCGCGTCGATCGGCTGTACTAACCAGGTGTAAAGCTGTTGGGCAGAATGGTGAATTTTGGGCAGGGCAGTTCGGTTTGGGTTAGTGAGTAACTTCCGAAACTCTCCAACCTGCTGTTCAAACTCCGTCCGCTTTACTGTGACCGTTTTCCGAATCGGCGGGCGATCGGGAATAAACAACACCAGTTCCAGGCGATCGTCTAGAATCAGCGGATAAAACAGGGCAATGTTTTTACCCAGCTTCTGAATCCGGGCTTGCAAATCTTTGTAGGTAGGTAGAGTTAAATTTTGTGCGGCTGCCGTTTGCCGCAATTGCTCCACCTGCGCCGTAACGGTTGAACTGGTAGCGGTCTGGGCGATCTGGTTCTGGCTCCCCGATCAACTGACAATTTGTTTCAAACGCTGTTAGATAAGCACTCCTAGCATTTTCTTCACTCCCACGTTGCCACTGGTTTGAGCACTGCCGGAATTTCCTGATCAGCCGAAAACTCCAATTGGGTTTCCTGGATGCCGAGGTAGCTGGATTCGGCGAAGGAGAGCAATAGGCGCTGCAGGGCCAGCCAAACTTCGGCATCGTATTCCCAATCGCGAGAACGAGTTGCATAGGCTGCGATCGCCTTCAGCGCCCAAAAGTAGTTGTTGCGCACCACCGAGCCACTTTTCTTATACTGTGGAATGTCGTCTTGATGAATAAACAGAATCTGATGCTCGATTTTGGCTCTCATGAGTTTAATGCGATCGCGCAAAGCAGTGATCATATAATACACTTGTTCTAAACAGTGAGAGATGCTGAGTTGAACCCGGAACGCAAACAAGCAGGAACCTATCAGGCTCCTCCCGTGGAGTCGCTGCAAGGCGTGGTCGAACGGCTCACTTACCACTCGGAAGAATCAGGTTACACCGTTGCTCGTCTGAAAGCGCCCCGAACTAGCGAACTGGTCACGATCACGGGCAACTTTGCCAACATCCAGGCAGGGCAAACGCTGCAATTGCAAGGTACCTGGAAAGATCATCCTAAATTCGGCACCCAGTTTCAGGTGACGCAGTACCGGGAAACGAAACCCGCTACGATTACCGGTATTGAGAAGTATCTGGGCAGCGGGTTAATTAAAGGCGTCGGGCCGGTGACTGCCAAACGCATCGTGGCGCACTTTGGTCTAGAAACGCTGGAGATCATTGAACACCAAATTGAACGCCTGGTTGAAGTTCCCGGCATTGCCCAGAAGCGGGTGAAGCTGATTCAAGCAGCATGGGTGACTCAAAAGGCAATCAAGGAAGTGATGCTATTTTTGCAAAGTCACGGGGTTTCGACGACCTACGCGGTCAAAATTTACAAGCAGTATGGGGATGCATCGATTGAAACCGTTACCCATAATCCCTATCAACTGGCGATCGATGTCTACGGGATTGGGTTTGTCACCGCCGATGCGATCGCCCGCAACTTGGGCATTGCTCCCGGTTCTGAGTTTCGCTACCGCAGCGGTATTCTCCACGTTCTGGGTGAAGCCTCCGAAGAGGGACACTGTTTTTTACCAGCAGACGAGTTAGTCGAGCGAGTCGTCAAACGGTTGGCAGTTGCCGACCACCAGCCCAATCCTGAACAGGTGTTGAGTTTGATCCAGCAAATGGTTGTGGATGGAGAGTTGATCAAGACGGAGAAAGCGATTGCTGGACTGGAGCAATTTGGATATTACGCTCCGCCCTTTTTTGGAGCCGAACAAAAGCTGGCAGAACGGTTGCAACAGCTTCTCAAGCAGCCGCTGCAGGTGGATTTACCTCGTGTGCAACGCTGGATCGATCGCTTCGTTGAGAAAACTGGAATGCCACTCTCCGCGCAACAGCGGCACGCGGTTGAAATGGCAGCCAGTCAACGGGTGCTAATTCTCACGGGTGGGCCGGGAACTGGAAAAACCTTTTGTACTCGCACGATTGTTCCCTCTGGAGGGCGATGGGGAAATCCATTGCATTGGCATCTCCGACTGGACGAGCAGCACAACGGTTGAGCGAGATGACGGGACAGGAGGCGAAAACGATTCATCGCCTGCTGGAGTTTGACCCTAAAAGCATGAAATTTAAGCGCGATCCGGAAAATCCGATTCCGGCTGACGCGATCGCGATCGATGAAGCGTCGATGCTGGATCTGTTTCTAGCCAACTCCTTGGTAAAAGCCGTTGCCCTGGATGCTCAACTGTTGCTGGTAGGAGACACCGATCAACTGCCCAGCGTCGGGCCCGGAGCCGTATTGCAAGATCTGATTGCTTCTCAGCAAATTCCGGTGGTGCGGTTAACCCAGGTTTTCCGTCAGGCACAAACCAGTCAGATCGTCAGCAATGCGCACCGGATCAATCAGGGGCAGTTGCCAAGGTTGGAACCCGTGTCGAATGATCCTCAGTCGGATTGTTTGTGGCTAGGCGCACCCGAACCCGAACATGGCGTGCAGGCGATTCGAGACCTGATCACCGATTTGATTCCCAACGTGGGTTTTGATCCCGCCAGCGATGTGCAGGTACTGTGTCCGATGACGCGTGGAGAGGTCGGCACCCGCAATCTCAACACCGTTTTGCAGCACCTGATCAATCCACCCAGTGCAGACAAGGCTGAGATTGGGCGCGGTGGGATGACACTGCGAGTGGGCGATCGCGTCATCCAGAAAGTCAATGATTACAATCGCGAAGTCTTCAACGGCGACCTGGGAATGATTACCGTGATTGATTTGGATGAGCAAGACGTGACTGTGCAGTTTGCCGAGCGATCGGTGATTTATGACTATGCTGATCTGAACGAAATCACCCTGGCATGGGCCGTAACAATTCATAAAGCGCAAGGCAGTGAATATCCAGTTGTGATTCTGCCCATCTACATGCAGCACTACTTGATGCTGTCGCGCAATCTGATTTATACCGGATTAACCCGGGCCAGGAAACTGGCGATTTTGGTTGGACCCCAAAAAGCGATCGCCCTAGCCGTGCGCCAGGTGAAAGCTCAACAACGCTATACATTACTTGATCATCGATTGAATCCCGTCACTTGATCTGGTCACGTTAAATCAGTCGTACTATTCTGAGTGCAGGTGTAACTGGTCATTTGTCATTCGTCATTCGTCATTGGCAGTGACAAAGGACAAATGACGAATGACAAATAACTTAGAAAATCCATTGAACTCAGCATGACATCCACTGCTACGGCGATCGCCCCCTTAAGCTGGTCAGAACTCGAATCCCTTACAAAGTTTCAAGTCGATCCCATCAATGGCCCCACCAATGCGCAAGCCCGCTTGCGTCTATTTGGTCACACCGAAGCCGATCTGCGGGTAGTCCTCTACCGCGACAACCACGCCTGGTGCCCGTACTGTCAGAAAGTTTGGTTGTGGCTGGAGGAGAAACAAATCCCCTACCGCATCGAAAAAGTGACGATGTTTTGTTACGGGGAGAAGGAAGTCTGGTACAAACGCAAAGTGCCCTCCGGCATGTTACCTGCGCTTGAATTAGACGGTCATCTGATTACGGAAAGTGATGACATTTTGATTGCCCTGGAACGGGTGTTTGAACCTTTGGGACAGGGGATGGAAGACCCGACCGTGATTCCCCTGCGGCGACTGGAGCGACTGCTGTTTAGAGCCTGGTGTAGCTGGCTTTGCTATCCGGACAGGTCGCCCCAGAGAGAGCAGCGCAACCGAGAGCACTTTACAGAAGTGGTGAACCAGGTCGAGCAGACCCTGGCGAGTACGGCTGGTTCTTATTTTTTGGAGGAGTTCGGAACCGCTGATGTGATCTTCACACCCTACATCGAACGCATGAATGCCAGCCTGTACTACTACAAAGGCTACTCGTTACGGGAGGAGAACCCGCGCTGTGCTGCCTGGTTTGAGGTGATGGAACGGCGATTGACCTATCGCGGCACCCAGAGCGACTTCCATACCCACGCCCACGACTTACCGCCCCAGATGGGAGGCTGCTGGGAAAACGGTGAGCCGCAAACGCTCTTGAATCAGCAGCGGGTGGACAACGGCCCCTGGTTCGGATTGCCCGACGTGACGTACCCAGAACCCCAAAACTCCCGCCAAGAGGCTCTCTACCGCGTAGTCAAGCACCGTGCCAATATTATTCGGGTCAACCCCGCTGATGATGAGTTATTGGATCAAGCCCTGCGCTGTGCGCTGACCTTGATGATCACGGGTGAAGTCTGTGTTCCGCCAACTGGATCTGATTCGGGACTGCGATATTTGCGCGATCGCATCAGCGTGCCCCGCGATATGTCGATTTATGCGGCCAAGCAACTCAGAGAAGCACTGGAGGCAACCGCTGCTCTGTCCGGCAAGCGCCAGGGCCCACCCATTCCGGTTCAGCATCGACGGGATCAAGATCCGGCTAATTTTGCCAGGAATTAGGGGATTTCTAGCCGCTTGTCGGAGAAATGGCTTTGATCCCCCCTAACCCCCCTTAAGCAGGGGGGAACTCTCCGGCAAGTCCCCCTTATTAAGGGGGATTTAGGGGGATCTCCGACAAGCTGCTAGCAAACAAAATACCTTTAAGGGCAGGTTTGGCATTCAAGCGATCGGTTTGATGCAAAGACTCTGGCAAAACCTGCCCCTCCCAAACGGTTCTCTCATCGACTTTCCCTGTGTTATTCAAGATCTTTAGCCGATAACTTCGCCATGTTTTTACGTTTAGCACTGTTGTTTCATGCTATTCTATCAACAGACAATGAGGTAGTACAGTGAGCGATAAGCAGGTTGGCACAATTCAAATCAAGCTGAACCTGGAGGGGTTTGAAGTCGCTGCTATTGTTGATATGTGCCGTGAAGCAAACAGTCTCATCAACAGTGCCAAGTACGTGGTGCGTCAGCACTTTTTCAACTCAGGCAAGCCTGCCTTAGTGGAATGTGAATACGAGTCCCTGGACGCTGAAATGAAGCTGTTGGACAATCAAAGCTATCGCGCCCTCTACTCGCAGGCTGCTCAACGGATTCTGCGTTCCGTAGCGGCAGAGTTCACCAGCTTTAACGGGTTGATGAAACGGTTCTTCCAGGGTGAAGGTGAGCGTCCTAGTCTGCCCGGATACCGCAAAAAGGGAGGACTCGCACCCGTCACCTACCCGGCTCAAAATCTAGAGTTTGACCTCGAAACAGGAAGGGTAAAGCTTCCACTAGGCAAACTGGTGCAATCCGAAACCAAAGGGCTGCTGCCTGAACTATGGATTCCTGGCTGTGCAGGGATTCAACCCAGCCAGGTAATTGAGGTTCGCATCTTGCCCCGCAACGGTGAGTTCTACGCTGAATATATCTATCGACAATCAACCTATCGAGCAGATGTGGACTTCAATAACGTACTTGGCATTGACCCAGGACTGAACAATTGGTTGACCTGTGTGAGCAATGTTGACAAGTCGTTCATTGTCAATGGCAAGCAAATTAAGTCTTGGAATCAGTGGTACAACAAGCGAGTTGCCACACTAAAGGAAGGTCAGCCGCAGGGGTTTTGGTCGCCAGAACTGGCATCTATCACTGAAAAGAGAAATCGCCAGCTGCGCGATGCGGTGAACAAAACAGCACGGTTTGTCTTGAACTGGTGCCTACAGCATCGAATTGGGACGATTGTGTTTGGGTGGAACCAGCGGAACAAAGATGGAATCAACATCGGCTCCAAAAATAACCAAGAGTTTGTGTTGATTCCGACAGCACGGCTGAAAGCCAGAATTCAGCAGTTGTGCGAACAGTACGGGCTTCGGTTTGTGGAAACTGAAGAGTCCTACACCTCACAGGCTTCGTTTTTAGACGATGATTTTCTGCCAATCTACGGTGAAAAACCCGCAACGTGGAAAGCATCTGGGAAGCGAGGCAAGAAAGGTGATGGATTAGGGAGAGGACAATATCAGACTGCTTCTAGAGTCAGGATCAATTCTGATTGCAATGGAGCGGCAAATATCCTCAGAAAAGTAGCCACACAGCTAGGTTTAGACTTAGCCAGGGTGGGTAGGGCAGTCTTGACTCTGCCGAAACGATACGGGCTTGACTCACTGTCAAAATCGTATCGCAAGCAA
>JAAUSG010000355.1 GCA_012034055.1 Leptolyngbyaceae cyanobacterium RU_5_1
TGCCGGAACCAAAACACCGTTCCATTTTGGCGAAACGATTACCACCGCCCTGGCAAATTATCGAGGCACCGATTTGGAATCCGCAGGAACCACCTATTCAGGAAATTATGGCGGCGGTTCTAAAGGGGTTTTTCGACAGGAAACAACACCTATCGGCAGCTTAAAGTTGCCAATGCCTTCGGGCTTTACGATATGCATGGCAACGTCTGGGAGTGGTGCGCCGATCAGTGGCACGAAAATTATCAAGGTGCGCCAACGGATGGACGTGCCTGGGCTGATAAAAATGCTGACAAAAACGCTGCAAGACTGCTGCGCGGCGGTTCCTGGTCCGACCTTCCGGTGAATTGCCGTTCTGCGGATTGCTTCAGAGGCAACCCCGGCTACCGCTACGACTTCATCGGTTTTCGGGTGGTCGTTTCGCTTCCTGCGTGAGGACTTCCGTTGCCCTTTGCTCTTTTTCCCTTTTACCCTTTACACTTCTTCACTTTTCCCTCTTTTCGCGCGTAGCGCGTTCAAAATTTTTCACCTGTAAATTTTCTGTTGATGGGCGATCGCTAAAAGGGCGGGTTTTGTTGTCACTCTGAGGCTACAAGCAGGGTATGGAGCTAAATAGGAACCTACCATCAACGGGAAATTTCCACCAGGAAAATTTTCCACCTGCAACTTTTCTATTAATTGGCGATCGCGGTAGGGGCAGGTTTGGTAGACAATCTGTACATTTCAGCTAGACCTTTGGCAAAACCTGCCCGACATCACAGAAAATTTGCAGCAAGAAGGTTTTTGGATTTCGTAAACACAATTAGACTAAACACTTTGAGTAGGTTGGGTTGAGGTACGTAGCTTGCTTCCCGCAGGGTAACCCAACATTGGCAGAAGATTGATACGCTATCGCTCTACCCATCCTACAAATAATTAAGGCGACTGTGAGGTTCATAATTTGTAGAATTCTGTTTTGCAAATTGCATCTAAACTACTGCTACATCAGACTTCTCACTCGCTGAGACCTGGTGGTGGGGTCAGGTCAGTTTAACTGCTGCGCGGCGGTTCCTGGAACAACAATCCGGTGAATTGCCGTTCTGCGAATCGCAACAGAAACAACCCCGGCAACCGCAACAACAACATCGGTTTTCGGGTGGTCGTTTCGCTTCCTGCGTGAGCACTCCTAGCCGTCAGAATTGGCAGATGGGAATCTGTCAAGTGTACTTTGGGAGTCCAGACCTGCTCCAGAGATGGGGGCGACCCCGTCCAAAAATAAAACCGAGCCGGATGGTTTGGTAGGTTCGCCGAAGACCCATCCGGTTCACCACAGCCACAAATTGTAGGATGGGCACTGACTAAAACCTCGGAGGTTTTAGTCGCTATCGTTCGTCACGGCGCTTGATTCTTGGTTAAACCTCCGAGGTTTGCGTAAGGGCAGTGCCCACCCTACGGAAAATCGCTGTAATTGGCGATCGCTGTAAGGGCGGGTTTTGTTGTGAATCTGAGGCTACAAGCAGAGTCTGTGGCTAAACCCGCCCCTACCATCAACGGGAAATTTACACCAGGAAAATTTTCGGAGTTTCTTTCCTAGAAATCTCCTTACCCCTAACCCCCTAACCCCTCACTTACAACTTCTTCAGCCAGCTAAACATGGCCCGCAGATCTTTGCCCACTTCTTCAATCGGGTGCTCGGCTTCGCGGCGACGCATGGCCGTAAAACCGGGTTTGCCAGCCTGGTTTTCTAACACAAACTCACGAGCAAACTGCCCGGTTTGGATTTCATGCAGAATCTTCTTCATCTCCACCCGCGTTTCATCAGTGATGATGCGCAGGCCACGAGTCAGGTCACCATACTCAGCCGTGTTGGAGATACTGTCACGCATCTTGGCCAGACCACCCTCCACAATCAAGTCCACAATCAACTTGACCTCGTGCAGGCACTCAAAATAGGCCAGCTCTGGTTGGTATCCAGCGGCAACTAGTGTTTCAAAACCGGCTTTGATCAGCGCCGTCAAACCCCCACAAAGCACGACCTGTTCCCCAAACAAATCGGTCTCGGTCTCCTCCCGGAAGGTGGTTTCCAAAATGCCAGCGCGAGTGCCGCCGATGCCTTTCGCGTAGGCCATGGCGCGATCGCGGGCCTGTCCCGATGCGTCCTGATACACCGCAAACAGGCAGGGAACCCCCTCGCCCTGCTCATAGGTGCGGCGCACTAAATGCCCCGGACCCTTCGGCGCAACCATCACCACATCGACAGTGCTGGGCGGCACCACTTGAGCAAAGTGAATATTGAACCCGTGGGCAAAGGCCAGCACCTTACCTTCCGTTAGATGTGGCTCAATCTCGTTTTTATAAACCGTCTTTTGCACTTCATCCGGCAGCAGAACCATGATTACGTCCGCCTGCTTGGCCGCAGCATCCACTGTGTGAACCGTCAGTCCAGCATCCTTCGCCCTGACTGCCGATTTGCTGCCCGGATACAACCCCACCACCACATTGATGCCGCTATCCTTCAGGTTCAGGGCATGAGCATGGCCCTGAGAGCCATACCCGATGATGGCGATCGTCTTTCCAGCTAACAAGTCTAAATTGGCATCTGCGTCATAATACATTCGCGCCATAGTTGGGTCGTCTCCTTAGCCGCATTGAGTTCCTTGCAAACTTTTTATTGTATCAAAGTTGGACGGCCGTCCCTATAGCCGCAACAGACATCCAGACATCAACTCAGGCAATCCCTGCACTCGCCGACACTCCACAAATGTTGTGATAAAACCCGGACAGCATCCTGGTGAGATGAAGATCTAGCAAGGCATGGAAGCTTCTCCAGAAACAGAGAATACTCTGCAAAAGTCTATGTAACTAAATTGTTATGCAGATAAAAACACAAAACCCATCATCTCCTGTTTTGAGTTGAGCAATCAGTAGAGTTCGAGGCAATCTAAAGTTGCGCTGTTTATCAGCTCTTGGATTGCATCTGCCCCAGCCCGAAGTATTGCTTCTACTTCACTCGTGGGTGCATTGCCGCATCGTAACCAAACGACTTTCGGAGGCGCACCATAGAGGCGACTTCGTTCTGCAAAATCAGCATCTTGAGTTATGATGCAAAACCCCTGTTCTTTGGCGAATTCCCAAATTTCGCCATCGTCTGCTTCTGTAAGATTGTGAAACTGAACGTGGCTAGAGTCTGGAAAAATGTCCGATAGGCGATTAACTAACTTCCGGCTCAAGTTTTGGTCAAACAGCAATTTCAACGTGACCCTGCCACAACAATTAAACGTCGCTCTCGATCAGCCGCAAATTCCAGGCAGGCTCTGATGTCTTCTTCAGTTAATTCTGGAAAATCGTCTAAGATTTCTGCGTGAGACATGCCAGCCGCTAGCCAACCTAAAACATCATACACAGTGATACGCATCCGCCTGATGCAAGGCTTTCCACCCCGTTTACCTGGCTCGATGGTGATGATGTCGCGGTAGCTCATACACTCAGGAAAATTGGTGATTCTTTGTTCTCAGTCTATCCCAACGCGATCGCCCCCTTCCGAACATGAATCAAAAGTACAAACCCCATCATCTCAAGCTGTGGTGTGGCAAAGACGCTGAGTTTACGAGGTTCAATTGATGTTTGTAGACGGCGATCGCACTGTTGTGCAACGCTCTCGAAGCGGATGTATTCTACACACTGAAGTGGAACCGAAAAACTGGACAGGGGGTTAAGCTCTGAACCACTCGAAACATGATAGGAGTAGTTCATGAGTAACAAACGCAAACAATACAGTCCGCAATTCAAAGCCAAAGTTGCGCTGGA
>JAAUSG010000010.1 GCA_012034055.1 Leptolyngbyaceae cyanobacterium RU_5_1
ACTGACAACACTAACCGAGAAGTATTGGCTCAAAGTCCCCCTTATTAAGGGGGATTTAGGGGGATCTTGCACGCTTTGCTAGAGACAGTAGGACTTTTAAAACACCCTTTAAGGACGGGGAGAGAAGCTGCTTGAATCTGATGTTTGGATGCTAAATAGGAGAAAGATCATGCTGACAATTGAGCAAATTGAAGCAGCTATCCTCCAGTTACCACCGGGTGAGTTTCATCAACTTCTGGAATGGTTCTTCGATGTGGACTATCAACGTTGGGATGAACAATTGGAGAGCGATATAGCGGCTGGCAAGCTAGAATCTTTAGCTCAAGAAGCGATTGCTGATTTTGAGGCAGGACAATATCGAACCATCTAATGCATTTTACGACTCGTCGATTTTTGACATTGGGAGAAGTCAAAATGCCCCAGACACCTATGCAGAGCCAGCTCTACGATCGCGACTTTAATCTCTGGATTGACGATACCGTTGCCAAACTGAAAGCGTATCAGTTCGACCAGCTTGACCTGGAGAACTTGATTGAGGAGATTGAAGCATTGGCAAGACGGGATAAACGGGAGATGAGAAGCCGACTACGGGTGCTGCTCAGCCATCTTCTCAAACGCGGCTACGTTTCCTCTCCAGATAACTTTCGGGGTTGGGAGATCACAATCCGAGATCAGCGAACCGAGCTGAGAGATTTGTTGAGACAGTCACCTAGCCTGAGAAATTACTTCGTTGAAGCGTTCGACGAAATCTGGCAAGACGTATTACTTGAGGTTGAAGAGGATTATGCCGCTACAGAATTTCCTGATGCCTGTCCCTTTCCGTATGATGTGGATGCATTGCTATCGGAGCGGTTCTGGGAAGGAGACTAGCGATCGACCTTGATTGCCTTACGCTAGTATGGCGACATGCATTTTGGAAATCTATCGTGGAAGTCATTCAAGCAAGCAATCTTACCTTACACGAAGTTAAAGAGAGGTTTAACCTGCAATCATGCCAGGATCCTCAATTTTTTCCAGAGTGGCGTAACATTCCAACATCAGACTTAGTAGCGTATGAGCAGTATTGGCTAGATCAGGCAAAGGCAGATTTTCTCAGCCTGGCTGAATATTCACTGCACGAGGAGATTGTCAAACTATCGGTTTTAGCTCCTGTGCTGTCAGTTGCCGGGTTATGTCGTGCGCCATTTGTACCAGCGGCTGAAAAGCAAGTTGAAGTTTCGTTTGAAGATGAGGATCAAGTTATTCGGGGACGAGTTGATCTGCTCATTCTGCACCGCAATCTGTGGGTGACTACGATTGAAACGAAACCGAAGCAGGCGGATGTACTCACGGCTCTACCCCAAGCATTGTTTTATATGTTGGCAAGCCCAGTGAATTCTCATCCTTTATTTGGACTAGTCACCAACGGCAATTTTTTCCTGTTTGTGAAGCTGGTTAAGCACGGGCAACCTCGTTTTGGGCTATCGGAACCGTTTACGCTATTGCGTCAAGAGAATGAGCTGTATCAGGTTGTCGGAATTTTGAAGCACTTGAGGGATTTAGTCTTGAGCGAAGATTGGCAGGCACGTCAAGCAGGGTAGTCTATGAATTTGGATGCTCCGACTTCTGCAGCTCGACGTTTTGACATTCGGCAAGCTGGAATTAATCCAAATCACTGGTATGTGGTTGCTCGCAGCAAAGAAGTAACCAATGCTCCTTTGGGAGTGGTACTGTGGCAGCAAGGCATTGTGCTGTATCGGGATAGCCAGGGGCAGGTTCAGGCATTGGAAGACCGCTGTCCGCACCGGTTTGTCAAGCTGAGTCGGGGTTGTGTGGTGGGAGACGAGCTGGAATGTGCCTACCACGGCTGGCGGGTTAGCGCCGCAGGCAAGTGTACGCTAGTCCCCTACTTAGCAGAGAATCAAAAACTGCCCAGTTCCCAAATCCGTCGCTATCCGGTGCGAGAACAGGATGGATTTATCTGGCTGTTTCCGGGCGATCGCGCGCTGGCGGAAACGATTCCACCCATGGGATTGCCAGAGTGGGAGCACCTCAACTACATCGGCACGGTGTCGATGATTGATGCGAAAGCCCACTTTTCCTACCTGATTGAGAACCTGATGGATATGTATCACGGGCATCTGCACCAGGACTATCAGGCGTGGGCGTCGGCTGAGTTGGAGGCGATCGCGGAAACCGAAACCCGCATCGATGCCCATTACACCGCTCAGAGCTACTATCGAATTGACAAAATCTGGTCAATTGCCCAACTGTTTTTCCCAAAACTGCGCCACTTGCACCCGGAACCGCTCGATGTCAGCTACGTTTATCCCCACTGGGCAGCCAGTTTGGGAGAAGACTTCAAGATTTACTGCCTATTTTGTCCGGTTGATTTGACCCACACCCGCGCCTACCTGGTGCATTTCACATCGCTGAACGCGTTTCCCCGGCTGCATCAGCGATCGATTCCCTTTCGGCGCTTCGTCAAAAACAGGTTGTTTGGCTCCGCTCAGAAACTTCTGGATGGACTGGTCAACCAGGACGTGCCAATGATAGAAGACGAGCAGCAGGCATACCTGGAAAACTCAGAACGACGACCCCATGAGCTGAATCAGGCACTCGTCAGCGTCCAGCAGTTGATTCGGACTCAAGCAGAACTGTGAGGATTGGAGATTGGAGATTGGAGATTGAAGATTGAAGATTGGAGAGACACTACATTCCATCGCCTCGCATCTCGCACCTTTCAATCTACAATCTAAAATCGTGAAGGTTGCATAAAACCTGAGAATTCTTTAGAGAAATCTGCATACGTTTGGGAAGTCAAACGTATAGATAGCTAGACGATGATTCTCTAGAGGCGAGGGTTTTGGACATGACAGCAGTTCTTCAAGTCGGCAACCAGACAATTCAGGCAGATGAGATGATATCTCTCCTGCGTCGCTACCAGGTGATGCCGCAGGTGTTGCGTGGAATCGTGATCGACGAAGCGATCGCGCCCCTCACCTGCAGTTCAGAAGAACGTCAGCACGCGATCGCAGTCTTTGAACAACAGCAGCACATTACCTCTGACGAAGCACGGAAGGGTTGGTTACACCGTCAGGGTATGACCCTGGCCCAACTGGAAGAGTTAGCAATTCGCCCCGTTTTGATTGAGAAATTTAAGTCCGCAACCTGGGGACACAAGGTTGACTCGTATTTCCTGCGTCGCAAGCGGGATTTAGACCACGTCGTCTATTCCCTGATTCGCACCAAAGATTTGGGACTGGCGAATGAACTTTATTTCCGCATCCTGGAGGGTGAGCAGTCATTTGAAGAGCTGTCCCGGCAATACTCTGAAGGTCCGGAAGCCAAAATGGGAGGACTGATCGGCCCTGTGCCTCTGGTTCAGCCGCATCCCGCGATCGCCAAGCTTCTATCTGTCAGCCAGCCCGGTAAGCTCTGGTCACCGCGCCTGGTCGGAGAGTGGGCAGTGATTGTTCGCCTCGAAAAGCTGCTTCCCGCTCAACTCGACGACGTGATGTACCGTCGCATGGTAGACGAGATGTTTGAAGCCTGGCTGCAGGAGCAAGTGCAACAGAAGCGAGAGTAGAGAAGTCCGATTTAAGGACATTTGAGGAGGTTACGATGCTGCAGAATCAGTTCCATAATTCACAAGAACTAAAGTCTCCACTGGCGCGGCTGGCTGCATCGGGAGTGATGATTGCTGAGGCTGCGATCGCCACTGCCATCCTCAGCTTTGTTGCCACCTGCCCCAACGCGCTTCAGATCAGCTCCATGTCTACTCATGCCACACAGTCCCAACAAACCAATCAGCCCTTGCAAATGATCTCAATCCGCCTCCCGATTGGAGCTAAGCAGTAAGCTGATCCGTATTTAGCCCTCTTCAGTCACTCTGATTAAAGGATAGTTAGAATAGAGGTCAGTTTTTCGGTGCTTAAGACCAACGAATTGGAACATTGGCACGGCTGGAGGATTACCCATGAGCCAATCAACTTCTTCCGTGGGTTGGCGATCGCAGGGCCTATACTATGGATTGATGAGTACGATGGACGCATCTCATCAATCTATAGCCTTGTAGTGGCGTTCTAGCGGATATGCCGATTAGATTAGATTTCTGCAACGGCACGTTCAATCAAACGGCGGGCTAAGGTCTGAAGTCCGGTGTGACGGTAATATTTTACATTCATATCCAGCAAAGCACCCAGGTAGTCGGCTTTATCGTCCGTGAACTCGATGAAGCCTTTCAGTCGGCTCAGCAAGCTTTCCCGTGTGACACCGGTTGAAGATACAAAGTTATTCATCCAGCCCTTTGTGGAATTGAAGCTTTGGGCAATGAAGCCACCTTTTTCAGCCGAGTTGCCGCCTGGAATCAGATCCTGAACACTCTTGTAGGTTTGATTGCCTTCCAATTCCTGGGGGCTGGTTCCCTGGAAGCTGGAAAGTGCCTTATCCGCAAACTCTGGTCCCAACGGAATGATGCCATCAAAGCAGACCAGAGCTGCCATTCGCATCAGAGACTCGCCGCTATAGTCTCCCAACGATGCTAGAAAATCACCGATACTGTCACCGGGAATGCCATTGATCTGGCAGAAAGCCACCAGCTCGGTCACTAACTTGACACAGAGGTCGATGCTCTGCGCTTTTTCGGGTTTGGGGGTAAAGTTTTTCAGAAATCCCAGGAAGGTATCTTGCCCAATCCGATTGGCGAGGGCTGCGGTTGCCAGCAAACCCGACCCAGCCTCCACGGTTTCGTAGAGCCAGAGGGCGCGTTGATAGCCTTGAGATTTGTCGTTGAATAGGGCAACAGCGCGTTCGCCAATTTGCTGAATCAAGCCCTCGTCGGTTTCGCCGGTTACAGCGCGAATTGTGTTGTCAAATCCGGTTATGTTTTGCCATTGTCCAGGAATGAGGAAGTCGAGAGACTTGAGCGCCATCACCGTGATGCCGCCACTTGGTAGTTCATCAACCAGTTCATAAATCGGTTTACTCACGGTAAGACTCCTTATTTCAGCTTTGACAGACCATTCAGGTCAAATTTTTGAATCCAGGCCACACGATCGCGCTTCGTAAATGACGCGTCCCTCGACTGCGCTTTGACCTGGAAGCGATCGCTCACCAACACTCCCGTAATCGTTTGTCCCTGATCCACAGCAGGGTAGCCCGAAACCTGGTAAGCACCTTGCTTGTACTTTGCAGCCGCTGAGGGATTGCTGACGGTATCGTTAATCGACAACACGGCGACATTTTTGCCCCCTTTGTTAACCTTGTGCTCCGCAAAGCCCCGTTTTTCTTGAGCCGGAACCACCGAGAAGCCGCCTCCCGATTTCGGGAAGTAGCGGTTCAGTTGGGTGCCGTTGACCGCTTCTTTGGAGACGGCTGTGCTGCCCCGTTGCGAGGTTTCCTTTTGAACCTGCTCGTACCGCGATGGGGATTTGGGCGCACAAGCACCAACTACGAGTGACAACCCAACTAGAGCAGGAACGAGAATTTGATGTGGACGGGTAGAAAGCATAGGGGCTAGGGGCTAGAAAAACAGGGATTAGGGGCTAGGGGCTAGGGATCAGGGGCTAGGGTTTAGAAAGAGGATAGTGGATGGTAAGCAGGCGGCTAGTTAGCCAGCGGGTTGGGGGGAGAGAATGGGTGCTCTTTGGGGTTGGGGGAAGGTGGGGGATTGGGTGGTGACGCTGGGGCGATCGCGGGCTTCAGTTTGGCTAACCCCTTTAAGTTAAATTTCTGCAGCCATGCGGCTCGGTCTGCCGGGGTGAAGGCGGGATCGCGGGACTGGACTTTGACCTGGTAGCGGTTGTTGACCAGGATGCCGGTGGTGGTGGTGCCTTGTTCAACGGAGGGGTAGCCTGCGATCGTGGTTGTTGCCTGCTGATATTTGGCAGCCGCTGTAGGCAGACTGGTGGTGTCATTGATCGACAACATAGCAACGGTCTTGCCGTTTTGGTTCACCTTGTATTCAGCAAATCCTTTCTTTTCTTGAGTAGGGATAATGTCATAGCCCCGCACGGAATCTGGGAAGAATTTATTAAAGGTGGAGCCTTGCTCGGCTTTTTTGGCAACGGCTGAAGTGGCTCCGCGCTGGCTGGTCTCTTTCTGAACCTGAGCGTAGCGAGAGGGAGGATTGGCTGCGCAGGCGGTAACAAACAGCAGCAGACATAAGAAAAGGGGAACGACGATTCTACGCCAACGGGTGAAGTTCATAGTAGTTTCCTGGTGACAGACTGGACTAATTACAATTTTTTCGCGGAATATTTGAATTTGTAGCAAAATACTCAAAGTTTTAAGGTAATTTTTAAGGTAATTGGCTAAGTGGTAGTTGGTCATCGGTCGGCAGCAGGATTCAGTCGCTCATCCCTCCTACCCATTCCCAAGTACCCATTCCCACCCCCCTTTTATGACGGCACTGCCATGCCTTTTATAACCGCAGGCCGTTGCTCGATGGTTTCAAACCAGCGCTTCAGGTTGGGATGGTTGTCCAGTGTCAGTTCCTGAAATGGGTAAGCGGCCACCCAGGGGAAGGTGGCGATATCCACGATCGAGTAGTCGCCACAGATAAATTCATTCGCTGCGAGTTGGTGGTCTAAAACACCGTACAGACGGAGGGTTTCTTTTTCGTAGCGATCGATCGCATAGGGAATTTTCTCAGGGGCAAACCGCTTGAAGTGGTTGAGTTGTCCAAACATCGGTCCCACACTCGCCATTTGGAACATTAACCATTCCAGTACTTGAAAGCGCTGCTCAGGATCAGTGGGCATCAGCTTGCCGGTTTTCTCTGCCAGGTAGATGAGAATGGCTCCAGATTCAAAAATAGTCAGATTGGTGTCGTGATCGACGATCGCGGGAATTTTACTGTTGGGGTTAATGGCCACATAGTCAGGTGTGAACTGATCCCCTTTCGTGATGTTGATTGTGTGAACGGTGTAGGGGAGTTCCACCTCTTCCAGCATGATGGAGGCTTTGCGCCCATTGGGAGTAGTAAAGGTGTAAAGGTCAATCATAAAGAGCTTTTCAAAAACGCATTCCGCCAGTTGTAATCAGTTGAAATCCAGCTACCAGAGAAACTAATCCGAGAAAGAGAGTCCATAAACTGGTCGGTTTGAGGATCACGCCACCACTCACGAACACCAAAAGAATGCCCAATCCAATTAGAAGCCAACCAAACGAACCCATGCTGCGTCTAAAGAATATTAAAGAGACCACACCAACCGCTAAGGCAAGTACAGAGCCAGCCGCAGAAATATCTCGCCACCAATAGGGAGAAACCTGAGTGGTAAAAATAATGTTGCGTCCCAGGAAATAAACGCCAATCAGCAATAAAGCAAGCCCGATCAGTGCGGTTAGGATTCTCATGGTTTGTCCTCTTTTTATCGTCTAGCCACACTCCTCGGTACTCTACTCCAGATAGATTTGTCAACCTCTGTCTACATCGAAGGTGCTTGCTCAACAATCGTTTTAGGGCATGAGAACGAATTAAGAATTATAAAGTTATTAAAAATGGCTGTCGGCAAGGTTCCCCATTTTTAATTTTGCATTTTGCATTTTTAATTTTGCATTGTCCTAAGCCTTTGCTTGCTCAAAGCGCTTGTTGACGGCATCCCAGTTAACCACGTTCCACCAGGCATTCAGGTAGTCTGCGCGGCGGTTCTGGTATTTGAGGTAGTAGGCGTGCTCCCAAACGTCGTTGCCCAGGATGGGGTAATTACCCTCGATCAGGGGGGAGTCCTGGTTCGGGGTGCTGGTGACTTGAAGTTTGCCGCCTTTGGTACGAACCAACCACACCCAACCGCTGCCAAAGCGCTTGGCACCCACTTCGTTGAACTGTTTTTTGAGTATGTCGAAGCTGCCGAAGTTAGATTGGATGGCTGTGGCGATCGCGCCCTTTGGTGCTCCGCCCCCATTGGGTCCCATAATTTCCCAGAACAGATTGTGATTAATATGCCCACCACCGTTGTTGCGAACGGCTGTACGGATGTCCTCTGGCAAACTGTTCAGGTTACGAATCAAGTCTTCGATACTTTTACCTTGCAGATTCGGATATTTCTGGACGGCTGCATTCAGGTTGTTGATATAGGTGGCGTGGTGCTTGCCGTGGTGGAACTGCATGGTTGCCGCATCGATGTGTGGCTCCAGAGCATTATAGGGGTAGGGAAGTGGAGGCAGGGTGAAGGGCCCTTTGGTGGGATCGGCTGCCCAGGCAGCGTCCTCCAGTGGATAGATGCCAAGCCCAGCCGCTCCAAGGCTGGCTCCCAAAAGATAGAGAAAATTACGCCGCTTCAAAGTCATAGGAGAATGGTAGAGTTGCAATTCGCGCCTAGCAATCACCGATTGTCTCACGCTACTGGCGTTCTGTACTCCCACTTCCGAATGAAAAAGAAATAAATTTGCGATCGTTTTTCCTGATAGAACGTTCAGTCTTTTGTAAAGAGCATCTTGTGCCGCTGTTTCACAGCTAACATAAGAAGACCACAGAGCTGACTTGTTCTGCTACGCTACCAGATGGGTAATAGCCAAGCTTAGAATTATGGTGAGCATCTATCAAGTTTCTTCTGTTATTCAGAGTGTTATCACAGGTATGTTGGCTTGGTTTTGATGAATTTGGAGTGAGTCAACTAAACGATGAACTCTCTATTTCAACAGAGCGATTCTGTTCCTATTGTTGGTAATCGTTACAGGCTCATTAGCCAGCTAGGAGTTGGCGGGTTTGGGCATACCTTTCTGGCACAAGACTTGCACTTGCCGGATCGACCTCGATGTGTCGTCAAACGGCTAGTCGCGAGAACAACGGATGCCAAACATTTGAAAACAGCGCGGCGCTTGTTTGATACGGAAGCGAAAGTTCTCTATCAACTGGGCAAACACGATCAAATTCCTTCGCTGTTTGCCCACTTTGAGGACAATCAAGAGTTTTACCTGGTTCAAGAGTTTATTGAAGGGGAATCGCTGAGTCGGCAAATTGTGAAGGGAAAGCCCTGGTCAGAAGAGCAAGTGATCGTCTTGCTATACGACATTTTACAAGTCTTAGCATTTGTTCATCAGCAAAACGTCATTCATCGCGACATCAAGCCTTCCAATCTAATGCGTCGCCGTAAAGACGGCAAGATTGTGCTGATCGACTTTGGCGCAGTCAAGCAAGTCAGTGTA
The DNA here is from genome assembly GCA_012034055.1 of Leptolyngbyaceae cyanobacterium RU_5_1. GTDB lineage: Bacteria > Cyanobacteriota > Cyanobacteriia > Leptolyngbyales > Leptolyngbyaceae > JAAUSG01. The sequence goes on from JAAUSG010000010.1 coordinate 9,130, forward strand.
ACCGGTGATGATCCTCCTTCAGGGATGACGGATTTAACGATTTCGATCGGAACTAAAGGGTACACGTCCAATGAACAGCTCGCTGGCAAGCCTCGCTTTTGTAGCGATGTTTACGCGGTCGGCATTGCTGGACTACAAGCGCTAACTGGGATGTCTCCAAAACATCTGGGTGAAGACACCGTCACAGGTGAGGTTGCCTGGCGCGTTCATGTGCCGACGGTCAGTCCTGAACTGGCAGAGGTGATCGATCGCATGGTTTGCTACGATTTTCGAGACCGCTACCCAACAGCAATTGAGGCTCTGGAGGCCCTTGAGCAGTTGCCAATTCAACTCAGCGAATATCAATTTCAGCCGTGGATTGAAGCCGTGGAGCTTGACTCAACGGTGGAATTTAGATCGGCGATCGACGCCCGGTCTACTCAACTGGAGACGGGAGCGACCAACGCGACCCATAACGGTGCATTAACCAATTCGCATGATGAAACATTAACGTTGACGACGGATAATGACTCGTTTGCAACCTCCATCTATCACCCTGAGAGTTTGCAAGAGCCAGGGGAGGACCCACCTGCTACGGCTCTTTCTAAACTACCAAAACAGTTGACTAAGCGATCGACGATTGTGGCAGGTGGTCTGGCGATCGCAGGGGCTACCGTACTGTCCGTCAGCCTTCCGTCTCTAAAGTTTGGCAATCACTCTACGGTTCCTTTTGTCTCATCGGTCAATAGTTCGACGGTTCCTAGCCTTTCATCCATCCCAAACACCAAATCTCTTTCCCCCCAACAGCAGGCGACCCATTTGCTGGGTGAAGCTGACCGCCTGCGCAAACAGCGGCAGTACAGTCAAGCACTGGTGAACTACGATCAGGCAATTAAGCTGCAGCCCAATCTGGCACGGGCCTATTGGGGGCAATGTGACAGCTTGAGCGGGTTGCGTCAGTTTGATCAGGCGATCGTGGCCTGCAATGATGCGCTTGATCTCCAACCCGATTATCCCAAAGCTCTTTGGAGTAAAGGGAAGGTATTTAAGCAGCAAGATCGTGATCTAGAAGCTCTTCGTCTGTTTGAGCAGGCAACGGCTCTCGATCCCAACTTTGCTGAAGCCTGGGTTGATTTGGGGATTGCGCTGCAGGGAGTGGGGCGTTCGGTGGAAGCGATCGAGGCACTCGACCAAGCGATCGCGTTGAATCGTAACCTGGCTGAAGCGTGGAGTGTGCGAGGAACTGCCCTTTGGAACCTGGGACGCTTTGACCAGGCCGCTGCCTCGCTGGACAAAGCCCTGCAAATTCAGCCCGATGCCGCTGATGCTCGGGCGTTACGGGAGCTAGCGCGGAAAGAATTGGGGTATTAGGGATGTCATGATTTCCTCACTGAGATTTGGACTCTTCTAACCAGGTGAGGAACGAGGTGGCAAGAATGGCGGCCTGGGTACGATCGCGCAAATTCAGCCGACTCAAGATGCTGGTGATGTGAGCTTTCACGGTTCGTTCCGAAATGTAGAGGGCTTGAGCAATTTCCCGGTTATTCGCTCCGGTGGCAATCAGGCCCAGCACTTCTTGTTCGCGGGGGGTGAGGCTGGCCAGTTCGGGGGGAAGGCGGGCGGGCTGAGGAGACGCTGGCTGCGTGGGTGGCGATTGAGCCATCAGTTTTTGGAACAGTCCCGGACCCATCTGGGTATAGCCTTTATAAACTCCCCGAATCGCATCGGCAAGTTCGTCAGAGGGAGTGTCTTTGAGCAAATACCCCATTGCCCCAAACCGCATTGCCCGATCGATATACTCATCATTGTCAAACGTCGTCAGCACCAGAACTTTGGTCTGGGGAAACCGCTGGCAAATCTCACGGGTGGCGGCGACTCCGTCCATCACGGGCATGCGCACATCCATCAACACCACATCGACGGGTTGGTTAGTTGCGGACCAGGTTTCGACGAGGGCGATCGCCTGCTGACCATTTTCGGCTTCTCCCACCACCTGCAAGTCTGGCTTCGCTTCCAGCAAGCTCCGCAATCCCTGACGAATAATCGTTTGGTCATCGACGAGTAGGAGCCGGATCATGTTGCAAACCTCACATGTGGAATCCGAACCGTAATAGTGCAGCCTGCACCCGATTGACTAACCAGGTTGAATTGCCCTCCCAGAGCAGCGGTGCGCTCTTGCATCCCCTGCAGCCCAAAGCCAGTTGTGTTTTGCTCAGGATTGAATCCAATCCCGTTGTCCTTCACTTTCAGGCACAGCATCTCGTCCTGTTCTTGCAGGTAGATTTTGACATTGGTAGCTTCGCTGTGTTTATAGATATTGGTGAGCGCTTCCTGAGTAATGCGATAGAGGGCCGTGCTGACTTCTGAGGTGAGCGGGTAAGACAGGCTAACCGTGTAGCTGGGAGTAATTCCGGTCATCGTTTGAAAGTCGTTGACGAGTGTCGCGATCGCGCCCTCCAACGACTTTCCCAGTAGCGGGTCGGCCCGCAACGTTCTCACCGACTGGCGCACCTCTCTCAACGCCTGGGTTCCCAACTGTCTAGCTGCTGTGATAAAACCCCTGGTTTTCTCTGGATCCGAGGGCAAAAACAGCAGCGCATTTTCCAACTGAATGCTCTGCGCCGTCAGTGCGTGTCCCAGGGAATCGTGGATTTCCCGAGCAATCCGGTTGCGCTCCTGCAACGCAGACTGGTCCTCAATTCGCAATGCATATTGACGCAGTTGCTCATGTGCCGTTGTCAGTTGTTCCCGATTTTGCCGCTCTGACAGCAACGCATTAATCAGCAACAACACAAACGCGATCGCCAGCGCAAACAAGAATACTCCATTCAACTTCAGGGTCAAAAACGAGACACTCGATGGCTCGATCAATTTGAGGCGATCGCCCCCTGTCTTCCCAGATGTTCGGCAGATTTGATAAATGGAAACGGTGGATCCACGAAGAACAGATTAATTACAAACGACAAAACCGCTATGCCTGCAACAATCAACCGTCCTGGCATCTGATAGGTTCGACAGGCCCGAATCACCGCTACCAATGCGAGAAACGGCAGGGAGCGCATGGGACCATCAGAGGTTGGCAGCCAAATAATTGCAAACTCCAAAGCCGTATGCAGAATCTTGTCAATCAGCCGTTTAGTGGGCACCCGCAGTCCCAGTAAACCGAAGCACAGCACACTCACAAACGACAACCAGGGAGATTTTGGGAACGGGTCAATCCTTGGCACCAGGATAATTGTGAGGGCAGTAAAACCCAGCAAAATCCACTCCAGATAAAGCAGCAGGCGTAGAGGATGGGTTTGTAACGAAAACAGGCGATTCACAGTAGATGAGTTTCAGATTTGGGGTTAGATGAGGCTGAAAGCGGCTTCCTGTCTGGAACATAAAATTCGTCAGAATCAGAATCACTCGTGGATATATCGCCCTCTGTAGAACATGACGTCGCTGAAATTCGCAGTCGATGTAAGTGCGGTCGTAGGTTGCCTTATCCAGAGGCGCGATCGCGTGTGTCCACAATTAACCCATCCTGGACACGAATGGTTCGTTTTGTTTGGGCGGCAACATCGGATTCGTGAGTGACGATCACGATGGTGATGCCTTGTTGATTCAGATCGGTGAGCAGCGACATGACCTCCCGCGATGTTTCAGTATCCAGGGCACCCGTAGGTTCGTCTGCCAATACCAGAGCAGGATGATTGACTAAGGCACGGGCGATCGCCACTCGCTGCTGCTGCCCTCCCGAAAGCTGGCTGGGACGGTTGTGCAGTCGATCTGCCAGCCCAACGCGCGTCAATGCGGCAATCGCTCGTTGCCGTCGCTTTCGACGAGGCACATTGGCATACACCATTGGCAGCATCACATTCTCCAGCGCCGTGGCACGCGGCAACAGGTTGAACTGCTGAAACACAAAACCAACGCGCTGGTTGCGAATGTACGCCAGTTCATCATTGTCCAACGTCGTCAGGTTTCTGCCCTCCAGAACGTAATGCCCCGTAGTTGGGCGATCCAGGCAGCCAATGATATTCATCAACGTAGACTTGCCCGAACCCGACACGCCCATGATGGCGATGTATTCGCCCTCTTCAATGGCCAAATCAATGCCTTTTAGCACGGGAACAGAGACCTCGCCTAAACGATAGGTTTTACGAATTCCCTCCATCCAGATCATGGTTGCCATAGTAGGTAGTGAGGAGTGAGGAGTGAGGAGTGAGGAGTGAGGAGTGAGGAGATGTTGTTAGCTGAAACCTGAAACCTCTCCTAAGCCGTAGTCTTGAGTGGGTCAGCCGTTGTCGTTAACAAGTTTGTGACTTGACTGGGGGTTAGAGTTGGGTTGGCGCTCAGGATCAGGGCTGCTACGCCGGATACGTGAGGCGTTGCCATTGATGTGCCGTTATAGTTCTGGTACGTACTGCCTGGAGTGGTGGAAGTGATAGTCACGCCGGGTGCAACGATGTAGTTCAGGACTGATGCTCCGGCGCGATTTGAGAAGCTTGCCAGGGTTTGATTGCGGTCTACGGCACCTACGGCAATTCCCCACTGGTTTGCCAGACTGGCAGGAAAACTTGTTTGCGAAGTATATTCATTCCCGGCGGCCATGACAACTAGAGATCCCTTCGCCGTCGCGTATTCAACAGCGGCTGCCATGTCACTGGAATAGTCACCGCCGAGGCTGAGGTTGATAATGTCGGCTCCGTTGTCAGCCGCATATCGGATTCCAGCCGCTACGTTTTTTGATGTGCCACTGCCAGTTTCATCTAAAACTCTCACGGGCATAATTTGGGCGCTGTAGGCAACACCAGTTGTGCCAGTCCCGTTGTTTTCAGCCGCGATCGTGCCTGCAACGTGAGTACCGTGACTATCCAAGTCCATCGGGTCATGATCACTGCCGACAAAATCCCAGCCTCGTAGATCGTCGATGTATCCGTTGCTGTCATCGTCAATGCCATTGCCAGCAATTTCGTCGCTGTTCACCCAAATGTTGGCATCCAGATCCGGATGGGTGTAATCTACGCCCGTGTCTACGACGGCGACGACAACGCCCTGCCCAGTATAGCCCTGTGCCCAAACTTCAGGGGCATTGATCTGATCTAAATTCCAGCTATTGCCACCCAAATCCGCGACTTCTGCAAAGGAACTCTGCCCGATCGCTTCGGAAACGGCATCTGCCGCATTGACTAACCCATAACCGTAGACGGAACTATATCCGGTTGGTAACGTTGACTCGGACGCAGAGACTGTCAGGGTATAGTTTGTGCTGCCGGAGTATCGATAAACCTGGATAAAGTAGGTGCCTGCGGTCAGCCCTGGTTGAGTGATTGACTCATTCGACCCGAACCCCAGCTCGGAACGGGCAATTTCCTCGCCTGTATCGATCGCGCCATTGCTGTTGAAATCGGCAAACAGTTTCACATCAGCATCGGCAAAGGTACTCATTCCCGTCAGTGACAGGCTGACATTGCTAGAGCTGGTCAGACTGAAGCGGTAGTAGTCGGATGGATCTGTGCGGCTCACTGAGTCGCTATAGGTCTGAGTCCCCTGGAGGACACCCATATCGGTGGCTGTAGCAGGGGTGTTATCGGTGTCAGCCGTAACGACTTGACGCTCGAACGAAGCATGGTAGATAAGGGAGCTATCAATGGAGGAGTCTGCCCAACCGGAGTCAGAGTCGGCAAATCCGTACCTGGATGTGCTGGACTGGGAAACCAGACGGGTATTCAGTTCTAGGTCGGTTCGCAATTCGGTCAACATATCGGTGCTCAAATAATGGGGCTATGGACTGCAAAGGGTTACTCACTCCGGAGAGCCGCGATCGGATCGAGATGGGCCGCATTGCGAGCTGGAATCACGCCTGCAAGTAGCCCAACGGTAAATGACAACCCAAAACCACACCCAATTGACCAGACAGACACGACAAACGGAAAGGCGAACAGGGTGGCAGCGCCAAACGCAATCAGAATGCCGCTGCCAATCCCGATTCCACCACCGATGGTAGAAATCGCGATCGCTTCAGCGAGGAATTGGTTCAGGATAGCAAAATTCGTTGCACCGACGGCTTTGCGAACACCAATCTCGCGGGTGCGTTCAACAACCGCCACCAGCATGATGTTGGCGATCCCGATGCCACCGACGACGAGAGAGATGCCCGCGATCGCACCACCATCATCGTGAACAGCCCCACCACATTCGTGAGCGTGCTGACGATATCCGCCTGGTTTGTAATCCGGAAATCGTCTTCTCCCGACGAACGGATGTCGTGGCGCAGACGCAAGAGATTGGTGACCTGAAATTGGGCCGCGTTCAGGTGTTCCTGTCCCGCCACTTTCACATAGATGCCGTTTACGGCCACCCCGGTCAATGCATTGTTACCGACCATTCGGGCTGACATGGCCGTGAGCGGAATAAAGACCTGATCATCCCGATCCATCGGGCCCTGAGACCCCTTCGCTTCCATCACCCCAATCACTTCGTACTGCTCTCCGTGAATCCGAATCGTTTGCGTGATCGCAGTCCCACCCTGTCCAAACAGCTCATTCCGCACCGTTGGCCCCAGAATCGCCACCTGTTGTGCCGAATCCAGCTCCTTTTGACTAAAAAATCGCCCTTCAACCGGATGAGTATTGCGGGCTTCTGGATAGTTCAAATCGGTGCCCAAGATGGTGGTTGACTGGTTCTGCTGCCCATAAACAACCTGTCCCGGTTTTTGCAGGTAGGCAGAAACCACCTGAGCTGAGGGAGCCTGTTCTTGAATCGCCTTCGCATCCTCCCAGGTCAGGGTTGAACTAGATCCCATCGACAACATGACATTGCCGCTTTTGGCAGCCCCTGCCATGACCTGTAAAACGTCCGTGCCCAATGCCTGAATTTGCTGCTCCGTCGCCTTTTGTATCCCCTGGCCTATGGATGTAATCGCAATCACAGAGCCGATGCCAATAATCACACCCAGCATGGTCAGGGCTGTCCGCAGTTTGCTATTCCATAAAGCATGGGTCGCGATCGCCAGAATTTCCACGGGTGACACCGGATTGGACTGGATCGGGTGGAGCGGACGGGTCGGACGAGTAAGAGTTGGTACAGGTTTGATCATCTCTAGATACCCATTTAAGGCATTTAATAAAACCGCAATCTTCTGTAGGGGCGGGTTTTGCCGAGCGCCTTTGGTTTAAGTGTTCAATCGTCTGCCAAACCCGCCCCTACGCCAACAAACTTTTGCATGGTATGAATCTACGTTCCTAAGGAGGACCACCCGGTGGAGGCCCGCCCACCGGGGGTAAGCCTGGAAAACTACGCATGGTGGATTGGGGGCGATCGCCCGCTGGAAAACTGAGCAGCACCTGCTCATTGCCCTGCAAACCAGATTTCACTTCCGTGTGTCTGCCCACCGTTACCCCCGTGGTAATCGGTGTGAACATCGGTCGGTTGTCGGTTCCGGCAACGAAAACACCCGTGATAGTGTTTTGACAAACCACAGCGGCTGTGGGGACTGCGATCGCATTCTTCACCTGACCCACATCGAACACGACCGATACGTTCATGCCAGAACGCAGCCGCTTTCCTGGATCCGCGATCGCCATCTTCACTTCAAAACTGGTCACGTTTTGCTCCACGGTTGCTTGAGCCGCAATCTGGGTGACCCGCCCCGCAAAGGTTTTTCCGGGAAAAGCGTCGGCTTTAATCGTGACGGTTTGACCCAGACGAATCTTGTCGATAGTGTTTTCAGCAACATTGGCCACCACCTGGTTCGTGGACGCCAGCGCCAGAATTGACGATGAAGTAGCGGAGGAAACAGAACTGCCAGCCGTTGTTGGCGCAACAAATGCCCCCGGATCTGCATACTTTTTGGTGACCACGCCGTTAAATGGAGCACGAATAATCGTGTCATTGAGCTGGGTTTGAATGGACTGCAGCGAACCTCTGGCCGACTCTACCTGAGCACGAGCCTGGTCAATGTCTTCCTGGCGAGAACCCTTTTGAGCCAGTGCCAACGCCTGCTGGACTTCCATCACCTGCGCCTCAGCCGTGTTTCGCTCTGTCTTGTACTGATTCAGGCTTTGCAGAGAAATAGCTCCGGCAATGGCGAGTGCCTGATAGCGACGCAGGGTATCTTCAGCCTGCTGCAAACTGGCTTGAGCACTGTTCAACCGGGCCTGGGACTGAGCAATGTCCTCTGGGCGATTGCCTGCCAGGAGTTTCTGCCAACTGGCTTCAGCGGATGCCAGTTGGGCCCTGGATTGCGTGAGCTGTCCCTGCAGATTGGAGTCGTCCATGTATGCCAGAATTTGCCCTGCCTGGACGGCATCTCCTTCCTTCACCAGCAGGGTCTTCAGAACCCCAGTATTTTTGGGGCTGACATTGATGGAACGCTCAGGCTTAACGGTTCCATTGGCAGAAACGGTGATGGATAAGCTGCGTCGTTCAACAGGAAGCGTAATCACTCTGCTATTGGTAATTTGTTGAGCCATCACGAATTGACGATACACCACGTAACCCCCGGCTCCTAACAGGGAAAGGATGAACAGCGCGATCGCCCCTCGCACAATTCCTTTCCGCAATCCCTTTGCAGTTGGATAGGACGGCTCAATGGCACTCACTGAATTTACTGATAGTTGGTTGTTGGTCATTGGTCATTGGTCATTCGTTATCGGTTGTTTCTGCTGCCTACCTTTTTTGCTTCCTCATCTCGCGCGCGTAAAGCCCTTTCAGCATCAGTTCTGTCGTGCTTGATGGGGAGACGACGAACGATACTCAGGGATGGAAACTGTAGCCTCACCCTCTGGCAATTCATGACTAACAGAATTAGCGCGATCGCCACAATCCAGAACTCGGCTGATCCCCCCATCACTTCTGTCGTAACCACCTCACCGTCGGCAAATAGAGTCTGACGGTTTGGAGCTGTAGCGATGAGCGAACCTGGTAGATGCTTCAGATTCATGATTTCCTTTACTAGTAAAGGGGTAGGGAGCCGATTCCGAGGTATTTTCTGACTCCCCTATACCCCCTGGCGTCCACTCACGCCAACTTTACAACGCGATCGAGACAAAACTTAACGAGGCATGGGTCTCTGGCGCAGCTTCTCGCGCTGTTCAGCGGTCAGAATGTTGGAAATTTGCTCTCGCTCTGACTGAACCAAGTTTTGTATTTTCTGTTCTTGCTCGTCCGAAAGGTTAAGGGCTGTCATTCCAGGCGGCCCTTGCATTCCGGCTCCGGGAGGCGGCCCTTGCATTCCAGCGTCAGGGGGAGGGCCTTGCATTCCAGGTGAGGGAGGCTTGCGGTTCTGCATGGCAGTTCTGAGTTGAGCCTTCTGTTCAGCAGTCAAAATTTTCTCGATTTCGGTGCGAGTTTTCTTGCGAATTTCAGAAATTTTGGAGCGCTGTTCTGCAGTCAGGTTCAAGTCTGCAAAGGGGGAAGGGCCACGGGGTGGACGGTCTTGAGTTTGTGAAATTGGACCATCAACGATCTGGATGGTGGATGGACTTTGGGCTTGACAGGCATTGGACGCAAGGGCGATCGCGGCGATCGCGGCGATCGTTGAGACAGAGAGGTATTTCATTCAAAGACTCCCAATAAGATTTTGGAAAATTGACCTTTTCAACTAAAAACCTGGTGTTTGAAAAGGTCAATTTGAGATGTGAGTTTGCATCTTCAACACCCTGATCGTAGGAATCCAGCCATCTAGATGCATGGATCAAACGTTCACATTCGTCTAGAACTAAAGTCCAATACCAGGTGTGTACTTTAGTCGCATTCAGCTCCTTAAAACACCGAAAGAAATCTGCTGAATGGATTCGATTTAACTCAATCTGCCAGAATATATCGGGTTAGAATGCTCATCACTTCGCCTGGATTTGGACCGGGCAGCAGAGGACTCCACTCTCTGACTTCAGCAAAGCGGAGCCGATGCAAGGTCTGAATTGTGCCAGTCACCCCTCTACGAGAGCCAATAATCAACACTCGCAACGATTCGCGATCGGGAAGACGTTGCTCAGATGGAGTATCAATAGGTCCAGGTGAAGGGGTTTCGCTAGCGAACATAAGAAAATTTTTTGACATTTAAGCACCTCTAAACGGTTTGAACGGATGGGTAAGAAAGTTAGGCGCAGTTAAACAAGCAACTTGTCAGGGGTCAGGGGTCAGGGGTCAGGAAATTTTTCTGGAACCTAATCCCTTGGACTCTTGAATCCCTCTGAACAGTTGCGTTTAATTGGCGTTCGACGTGATTGCAAGTGATTGCAAGTGATTGCAAGTGATTGACAATGGGCTAGCGCTAGCTGAGCCGCGATCGCTTCTATGACAGAATACACGGTAGCGGATTAAAGTGTCAATCTTTTTTTGAATAGCCTGAAAAGTAGCTGACAACAACGATTTCCAATCTAAAATCACCAATCTAAAATCCAAAATCGCTATCCGCTTTCCTCATACTTAAACTCCGTTTTCTCTGCCACCAGGGTCAGGTGTTTGGATGAGGCACGGGTTGGAGTATAGACACCTTTTTCCCACTCGCTGATGGTTTGCTGACGAACCCCTAACTCTTTCGCCAACTCTGCTTGAGTGAACCCCATATGTAACCGCAACGCTTTGACCAGTTCGCTGGTCCACTGGACGGTATCATCAATGCGCTGCACCTTGTAAATCTCTGGAGGTTTCTGAAAGGTGATCCGTTCTGCCTCCAGATTCAATTCTTCAACCAGGTAGCCAGCATTCATCCAAGCCGTTGCCTGCAATGCCCCCTTACTCCGGTTGCTCCACCAGGCACGTTGGCTCCGAGCAGAACCTGGCAGAGAGGTTCCCATCAAGGCTTCAATTTCTGCGAAAGTGAGCGTCACGTGTTGGCGATCGCTCCGCCGCAGAAATTCTTGCAATGCTTGATACTTACTTCCGCCCTTCATAGACATCTTACACGGTAGCGACCCTGATTCCGCAATCACCACTTGCGCGATCGCCTCATTACAATAATCGGGTAGCAACTTCCCAATGTCCAACCCATGCACTAGCTCACTCTCCATGCTGTCTAATACTAAGTAAGGTCATTGGCCACAGGTCACTTGTTCTTTACGAATGACGTACGAATGACGAATGACGACGACGCTCCCAGCATATCCAGTTCAATTTTGGCGAACGACTTAAGTTATGGCTTCAATCTCCGATTCAGAAATTGATATTGCCCCCTTCATCGATCATGCTCTGCTGGTTCCCACTGCCACTCCAGAGCAGGTTGAGCAGTGGTGTGAAGAGGCAGACCGATTCGGGTTTGCGGCCGTGTGTTTGCATCCAGTTCATGTTCGCCAAGCAGCAAACCTGCTGCACGGCAAACGCCCCAAGGTCGGCACCGTGATTGGCTTTCCGCATGGGGCAACCACGTCCGCTGTCAAGCTCTATGAAGCCCAGGAAGCTGTGGAGAACGGGGCAACTGAATTAGATGTCGTGATCAATATTGGCTGGCTGAAAGCCGGAATGACCAACGAGTTGCATCGGGAGTTGGCAGAAATTCGCGATGCAACTGATCAGACCCTCAAAGCCATTTTGGAAGTCGCACTCCTGACGGACGCCGAGAAAAAGTTGGCGGCTGAAATCTGCATGGATGCCGGAGCTGCTTTTCTCAAAACCAGCACTGGACTGTATGCAGGCGCTACCGTCTCAGATGTTCGATTGCTGAAAGAAATTGCCAGCGATCGCGTTGGAATTAAAGCATACGGGTGGAATTCGCACAGTAGAACAAGCGCTAGAGTTAATCATTGCCGGTGCAACCCGGCTTGGCACCTCGCGTGGCCCCGACCTGGTTCGTCAGCGCGATAGGCTAAAGGAGGGGTTAGGGGACTAGGACATCCTAGCCCCCTAACCCCTGATCCCTAACCCCTAACCCCTGTATGAGCCGTACCTACAAAGCCACTGGAATCAATCTCAAAAGTATGCCGCTGGGAGAGGCAGATCGGTTGCTCACGATTCTGACGCGGGAGTATGGATTGGTGAAGGCAGTGGCGATGGGGTCTCGCAAGCACAATTCCAAACTCGGCGGGCGGAGTGGCCTGTTTGTCGTCAATGAGCTGCTGATTGCGAAGGGGCGATCGCTGGACAAAATCACTCAGGCAGAAACGGTGGAATCCTATCCAGGCTTGGGACAGGATCTCAAGAAGCTGACCGCTAGCCAATATATAGCGGAGCTGTGTCTTTGTCAGGCGTTGAGCGATCAACCCCAGGAAGAGCTGTTTCAGGCATTGAATGGACATTTGAAACGATTGGAGCGATCGTCCACTCCCCTGATTCTGCCCCACCTCACCCACGCCATCTTTCAATTCCTGATCTTGGAAGGCGTTGCCCCCCAGGTCGATCGCTGCTGTGTCACCCGGCAACCACTCATTCCTGAATTCGACGATCCAAACTGGCGGGTAGGCTTCAGCGTCCCAGCGGGAGGAGCGGTAACCCTGGAGGCACTGAGACAATTGCAGCAGAAATCTCAGCCCTCTAAACGACTGCCAGCCGTATCCGAGCAGTCAACCGAGGCAACTCGCCAGGCAATCTCCCAGATTCAGGATGGAGTGGCTGAAACAGAGACGAGTGATTACACCGGCAGCAGTCCGATGAGACGGTCTGCCCAATTAAATCGGTTGTTAACGGCAGCAGAATTGACGCTGTTGCAGGCGGTGGCGCAAGCCTGTTCGTCAGAACGTATGGCGGTGGCGGATCATCCCCAGGTAGACTTCCCGTCTCAGGGATCCCTTCATTTTCTTCAGCTTCCCACATCAGTAGACGAATGGCTTGCGATCGAACGCATCTTGCGCCCATATGCGCAGTATCATTTTGATCGACCGATTCGTTCAGCTGCCTTAATGGATGCTTGCTTTCTGAGTTCGTCCGCTCCTCCTTAGACACTCTGTCAGGGGCGTTTTGACCGATTGACACTCCTCAAAACGTCTCCGAAAGGGTTTGGTGAAATTGATGAACTGCATCAATTTCGCGTTGATACCCCACTATCCGTCAGAGCCATGATGCAATTGCCAAAACCCAATTTAGACGCGATGCTGATGTCGTCTATAGATGATCTAGACTCGGTTGGCAATGGCAGAAAACTGTCTAAGGATATTCCCAGTGCGGATTCCAACCTTCACCAAACTTTGTTAAGATCTATTGCAGACAAAATGACCGAGGACGGCTGGTCTGAAGAGCCGATCCGGTCGCCGGATAGCCTGAATGATCAGGACAAGGAGAATTCCTCGCCTATGTTCCGCTCTGAAGAGGAATCATTTGAAATGACTGAAGGGTCGCCAGACCTTGATCTGGCGGCTTCATCACTTCATACTCAAACTCCCCTGACCTCTGGGTCAACGAATGGCTCTAAATCCCTCCTTCCCGACTCCCCGCAGAATGGTGGAAATGGGTTTGAGCCGGAACGGGGGTTTTTGCCAGTCTTGAAGAATCGCAATTTTTTGACTCTTTGGAGTGGGCAGGTCTTCTCGCAATTGGCCGACAAGGTTTATTTAGTGCTGATGATTGCGCTGATTGCCAATCGCTTTCAAGCGGAAGGTCAGACCATCAGCGGCTGGGTGTCGTCGATCATGATTGCCTTCACGATCCCGGCTATTTTGTTCGGCTCGATCGCGGGTGTTTATGTCGATCGCTGGTCTAAGAAAGCCGTCCTGGTGCTCACCAACTTGCTCCGGGGCGGGTTGGTCTTTGCCCTGCCCCTCCTGTTTTGGTTGACGAAAGGGTGGTCACCCTGGGCAGGCTTACCCGTTGGCTTCTGCATTTTGCTGGGGATCACTTTCCTGGTTTCGACGCTGACCCAGTTTTTCGCTCCGGCAGAGCAATCGGCAATTCCATTAATCGTTGAGCGTCGTCACCTGCTCTCGGCTAATTCTCTCTACACCACAACGATGATGGCGGCGGTGATCATTGGGTTTGCGGTCGGGGAACCGCTGCTGGCGATCGCGGATACGATTGCTGCCAGGCTGGGTTGGACGGCGGTTGGACTGGGCAAAGAATTGGTGGTTGGCAGTGGCTACCTGATTGCCGGACTGATTCTGCTGCTGCTGAACGCTCACGAAAAGAATCGTGGATTCGCCAACGGCAGCGCGAATGGAGAGGTTGCTGAAACTCCCCCCCATGTGTTTCAAGATATTCGCGATGGGTTGCGCTATCTCAGCCAGCAGCATCGCGTCCGCAGCGCCATGATCCAGCTTGTCCTGCTGTTCTCGGTTTTTGCCGCGCTAGCAGTGCTTTCAGTTCGTTTGGCGGAAATTATCCCTGAAATCAAAGCCTCCCAATTTGGCTTTTTGTTAGCGGCAGGTGGGGTTGGGATGGCGATCGGGGCCACGTTTGTGGGCCAGTTTGGACAGCGGTTTCCCCACTCTCGCCTCAGTCTCTATGGCTCGTTGGGGATGGCAGGGTCACTCTTTGGGCTGTCGCTGTTCTCGGAACGGTTGCTGCCTGCTCTGGTGTTGATTACGATGCTGGGAGCCTTTTCGGCGATCGTCGGCGTGCCCATGCAAACGGCAATTCAAGAAGAAACCCCTGAAGAGATGCGGGGTAAGGTTTTTGGACTGCAGAACAATGCCATCAATATCGCACTCAGCTTGCCGCTTGCTTTAGCGGGTGTGGCAGAAACGTTTTTGGGGCTGAGAGCAGTTTTCCTCGGTCTTGCAGTGCTAATGGTCGCGGGTGGAGTCTTAACCTGGTATATTGCGCGTACAGGTTCAACTAAGCACAGCTAGTCAGAAGGTCTCAGGTTTCAAGTTCCAGGTTTCGGGTGTCAGGTTTGAGATCCTCTTTCCTGACACCTGAATCTGGTACTTGACACTTCAAGACTCTTAGCAAATAGATGTTTAGATGCCACCCTTTCCCCTATCACTTCTGCAATAACCCTGAATGCACATTGCCTGGCTCGGAAAAAAATCGCCTTTTTGCGGTAACGTCACTTACAGTCGAGAAGTGACCAATGCACTACGGGATTTAGGTCATCAAGTCAGCTTCTTTCACTTCGCTCAAGACGAGCCTCCCCCCGACAATTGGCCGGCTGACGTTCAAGAAGTCTCGATTCCATTCCTGTATCAATTCCAGAACGTTTACACAATTCCAACGCTCAGGTCTAAAAAAGTCCTCACCCAAGCGCTCGAAGAACTGCAGCCAGATGTTGTCCATGCCTCGTTGACCCTATCGCCACTAGACTTTTTGCTGCCAGAGATTTGTAGTGAACTGGATTTACCACTGGTGGCGACCTTTCACCCGGCCTTCGATCGCAAGCTCCGCAACTTCTCTGCCGGGACTCAACACCTCACCTACCAGCTCTATGCTCCCTGTCTGGCCAGGTACGATCGCGTCATCATCTTCTCGCGCCTGCAACGAGCTATCCTTACCAAACTTGGCGTTCCCTGCGATCGGGTCGTTGTCATTCCTAACGGTGTGGATACCGAAAAATATTCACCCGAACCCTCCAACTTGAAAGCTGAATTGGGGGCAGAGCGGATCTTTCTGTATCAAGGACGAATTTCGCCCGAAAAAAATGTGGAGTCGCTGCTGAAGGCCTGGAAGCAAGCCCGTCTGGGATCGAATACCAGGCTGGTCATTGTCGGCAATCACGGACCGCTGGCAGCCTCACTGATTCCGTTTTACGGCCCTGAACATGGCATTCTCTGGATGGGGTTTATCGCCGATGAGCAGCGCCGGATTGAAATTTTGCGGGGAACCGATGTCTTTGTCTTGCCCTCGTTGGTCGAAGGACTGTCGCTCTCTCTCCTGGAGGCAATGGCCTGTGGCATTGCCTGTGTCGCAACCGATGCTGGGGCTGATGGCGAAGTCTTAGAAAAAGAAGCCGGAGTCGTTCTCAAAACTCAAGGCGTCGCCACACAGCTCAAAATTCTTCTCCCACAGCTCCGAGACCACGTTGCCTGGACGGATGCACTCGGCATCAATGCCCGCCAGCGCGTTGAAGAACGTTACACCCTCAGCAATAACATTGCCAAAGTTGTTGGGCTTTACGATGAGTTGCTGATTGAGTTTGAGCGAACTCAGCAAGTCCGTCAATATGCCAGCTCAACCCGCGATCGCTTCAGCAGCAATATCCTCCGTTCAGGACGGCTATAATCAGAAACTCTCTCGCAAAGAGATTGGTGGATTGTCGAGCTTAAAGTGGTTCGTAGCAAGACTGACAAGGTGAAACTCAAACCCTGATTTGACACAGCAAGACATGCTGACAACACGCTTACAATGAGATGGATCATAATCCGCGATCGCTACATCCTAAACTCCTATGAACACAAAGTTAGTCAACCTAACTTACGAAGTTGAACTTCAGCAGGGTGAAAAACTATCCCTTCCAGACTCAATTGCAACAAGAATTGGTGCTGGACGTTGGCTCATCATCATTAAGCCAGTATCAGAAAGCTTCATAGAGCCTGTGCGCAGCCACGATGCGTTCTTAAATGGCTATGCACCTGAAGACGAAGGGCTTTACGATGACTGCACTGCCAGGTGATTTTTGGGTTGCTGACATTCCATTTACCAACCAAACAGCGTCTAAAAAACGCCCAGTCCTGATTCTTTGGCTCGATGGTGATGATGTTGTCGCGGCTGTTGTTACGTCTGCTCAACCACGAACACAAACTGATGTTTCTCTCAATGATTGGGCAGCCAGCGGATTACGGGTTGCTTCAACCGTGCGCTTATCTCGACTGGATTGTTTAGAGAAATCTTTGTTAGCAACAAAGATTGGACAGATTTCCGAGACAGATGCAGAACAAGTAAAAGCGGTCTGGACGCAGTTTATCAAACCGCAATTCTGAGTAGATTGCCCCTTTCGGCACTTTACTGCTCTCTGTCGAGAGCGATCTGTGTTTTGTCCAAAATCCAATTGCATTTTGCCGCAGAAAATTTACACCTGAAAATGCTGTGCATTCTTTTGTGAAAAATTCGGCCGTTTTTGAACATTTGTGCAGAATGAATGAGCAAAGTGGGTTGTTCTGACTGTTGCAAGTCAGCAGAATGCAGCATAACCCATTCGTCGTTTCGATTTCTGCCACCTTTGAACGCGACCTCACCCGGCACCCAAAACGCCGCACGCCTGCATCTGCACATTGTTGCTGCGGGTGCATTATCTGCGATCGCCATCAGCTACTTTGCCGAGAGCACCTGTGCGGCATCCAATTCCCCAACATCTCAGTCTGAGATATCAGGGTTCAGGGTTCAGGGTTCAGGAGTGAGCAGTTCTGTAGCGATGTCCTCAACCGTGCGATCGCCTGTGTTGGTCGCCCAACAAACCCTAGAAACCACGGCTGCCGTTCCAACCGATCAATCTCTAGAGTCCCAGTACTACCAGGAGTATCAATCCGTGGTGGTGCCAACGCAACCATCTACGGCAGCTCCGCCTCAGATTGCACCTCCTCCACAGCCCCAGCCTACCCCACCTCCGCCACTCCCTCAATTTGCACCTCCTCCAAGCCAAAGTACTCCCCTCCCCCCCACCAATCAGCCAGCGTCGCTGAATGAGCCGATCTGGGTGATGCCGAGCACAGCTCCACCTGCCTCTACTCAGCCAGTCAAAGTTCCCAGCATCCAACCTTGGACGCCACCACCAGTGAGCAGACCCACTGCGCCTGTACAGCCGACCGACTCTCCAGAGCTAGCAGTCCAAGTAACTGATGTGCAGCTTGCTGGCGTGGAGCCAGAACTGCAGCAGTATGGGCTACGTGCCATCCAAACTAAACCAGGTGGACAGACCAGTCCCAGCCAGCTTCGGAATGATGTTGCTGCGCTGTTGAATACCGGTTTTTTGCAACGGCGACGGTAACTACTCGTCCCAATCCACAAGGCGTCAGTGTCACCTTTTTGACCACGCCGACAATCGTGCGATCGCTGCAGCTCTCCAATGCCCGCGCTTTAACAGTCTCGGTTGCCAGTACCTTTTTTCAAGACCAATTTGGTAAACCGATCAACCCCTCCGCTCTGCCCCAAGCCGTCAGGCAAATTAACGACTGGTATGTCAAGAACGGCTACACCCTGGCGCGGGTGCTCAACCTACAACCCAGCCGTGAGGGGGTAATCACGATTGAGGTTGCCGAAGGAAACATTCGAGACGTAAAAATTCGTTTTGTCAATCGCCAGGGCAAAGCCGTGGACGACAAAGGCCAGCCGATTCGCTACCGCACCCAGGAATCCTTTGTCCGTCGCCAGATTAAGCTGGAGCCGGGACAGGTGTTTCAGGTCAATCAGGCCCAAGAAGACCTGCAGCGCTTAAATCAGTTGGGGATTTTTGAGCTGACCAATATCACCTTTGAAGGGGACGCCCGTCAGCTTGATGTCATTTATAACCTGGCAGAGCGCCCACCCCGCGATCTACGGTTCGGCGGCGGCTACAACGATACCCTGGGACTCTATGGCACCATTGGAATCCAAGACATCAACTTTGGCGGGTTGGGGCAGCAGTTAGGCGGCACCGTCCTGGTTGGCACCCGCGATGTCCAGTTTGATGCCCGCTTCGTCAGCCCCTACCGGGCAACCGAACCGAATGTTCCTGGCTACAATGCCAATCTCTATCGTCAGCAGGGGTCATCCCTGGTGTTTGACGATGACATTGAGTTGCCCAATAGCGATCGCGTCCGCGAACGGCGCTTGGGGGGCAGTATTGGACTGGAGCAACCCCTGGGCAGTAACTGGAATGGGATTCTCTCCGTCAACTATGCCAACGTCAGCCTGCGCGACGGTGATGGCGACGTCTTCAGCACCGATGAGCGCGGCAATCCCCTTTCCCTGAGTGGAACCGGTATTGACGACTTGTTTAGCATCTCCTTCACCGCCACCAACGATTTGCGAGACAATTCGATTAACCCCAGCACCGGCTCGATCACCAGCATCAACACCGAGCAGTTTGTGCCGATCGGGCGTGGTCAGGTATTTGGCACCCGTGTGCAAGCCGCCTACTCGCACTATATTCCGATCAGCCTGATTACCAGAGACCGGACGCAGCCCTGGGCGATCGCCAGCCCGAAGTGCTTGCCTTCAATGTTCAGGGCGGCACCGCTGTCGGTGACCTCCCTCCCTACAATGCCTTTATTCTCGGCGGTCCCAACTCGGTTCGCGGCTACGATACCGGCGATGTTGCCACCAGCCGCAGCTACATTCAGGCCTCTGCCGAATACCGCTTCCCGATCTACAGATTCATTGGCGGGGCTGCCTTTTTCGACTTCGCCTCCGACTTGAGCACCAGCGACGACGTTCTTGGCGAACCCGGCGTTCAGCGCGACAAACCCGGAACGGGCTTTGGCTTTGGCGTCGGTCTGCGGGTTAACTCCCCCTTTGGCATCTTGCGCGGCGACTTTGGCATCAGCAACAAAGGCGACACCCGCTTCCAATTCGGCTTCGGTCAGCGGTTTTGAAGTTTATTTCGCACCATTGATAGGTCGAAGCTTCATTTACTCAATAGCTTGAATTGCTTTAATAATTTCTAAATCAGATGCTGAACCATTATTATCAATCACTTGATCCCAGTCATAACTCACTTGAACCGCAATTTTGTTATATTCCTCCACCTTATCGTCAGAGACTGGAATATGATTGGCGCGATCGCGATTTCTAACTCTTTCTAAGCACGTATCTAATGCAGCTTCAACTTTAATCAGTTTAATTTGATACTTAGTTGCTAAAGAGGCGTGGAACTTTGCAAATCCCTCTCCCGCGCCGAGAGATTCAATCATAATTTGATCCTTGGTTTCAAATAAGCGATCGATTTCCGCTTCAACAACATCCCACCCATCCCGATCCTGCGATCCATTCTGCAAATACTCAACCCAGATGGGTTCCACCCGCAGAAACGTGATTCCCATCCGAGCATCAACCAGGGTGCCAATATAAGTTTTCCCTGACCCTTTTGGGCCAATTAAGATAAACAGTGTTTTCATACCATTTTGGATTGTAGATTTGCAGTCCTGTCCTTGAAACCAATAAAAAAGGTGGCATCACCCACCCTGCTTTTTATAATCTGTTTACTTAACGGAGAAGAAAGGAAATTATTTAAATTTTAAGATTTAAACCATCTGTAAAGACCATATCCCGCAGCAGCCACAGCCACAGCAGGTAGTGCCACAGAACCAGCAACGAATGCAACTCCGCCAGCTATACCAGCACCACCGGCCGCAAGTGCGCCACCACCCAAGCTAGCCAGGGCAGAAGTAGTTGCCGCTGCGCCATATAAACCAGCCGCATTTGCTGCTGCTACGGCTCCTCCATAGACAGCAGCACCTGTAGCAGCACCCGTAGCAATCCCCGCAGCACTCGCACTACCCGCAGCAATCACATCTTTGTTCATAATCTTTTCAAGAGGTTGAATAGTGAATAGTCACACTTGGTATTTTAAGAAATACTCTGTTTAGCTCAAGTGTGGGTTGGCACGGAAATTAAAAAGATATTATGTGCTTATCAAACAACTTTAACCTTTTCCTGGTTAACTGATTCAACTTAACAAATACTTCTGAAGCACTGTCATCACTAGTTGTTAAAAGGTCTTAACTTTTCCAATCAGCAGATGCTAGCACGATCGCCCATCACCAAAACTTAAATTGACCCTAGAAAACTCTCATTTCCTTACAGGTTCACTAACGATTTGGATGCGATCTCAGCCTAACAATGCATCTTGAGTCGGGTGAGTGCTTCTTCAGCTTGGGAGCGATCGCAAACTGTTGTGGAATTCAGGCTGCTACCAATTTCTTCTGCCTAAACCAATTAAAGGCATGTTCAAGCATAAAAACCAACTGCATGTTACGTTTAGCGTTAAGTGGCGCGAGTAGGAATGGAGCGGTGAGCCAAATAGTAACACTAGAACTGCCTGATGAGGTATACGCAGTCTTGAGACAACAAGCTGAAAGTGTTGGCATATCGCTGTCAGAATGGATTGCTGTTGCCCTTGAAAGGCAAAGCGGTTTATTAAGTCAATCCAAAACTGAAGCAGAAAAAGAAGCGGCACGACAGCGATTCCGTCGCCATGCTGGAGCCATTGATTTGGGCTATCCAACAGGTGTAGACAATGAGAACATTGATACTGATTTAATTCGGGCTTACAGCGAAGACCTAACCTAAGTGCTACTACTCGATACATCTGGTTTACTGTGCTATGTCTACAAAAGCGAACCGCAGCACGAGCGGGCTGTTCAGCTTTTAGATTCAACAAATCACAGTTTAACTCACAGCTACGTTCTGGCGGAGTTTGTTGCTTTAGCATTAACCCGACGGTTTCCACGTCAGGCTACCCTCAGCTTCGTTTCTGATTTGCTTGAAAATCCTGACATCGAAGTGACTTGGGTTGATGAATTATTGCACCGAGAAGCCGTCAAGTTGTTGATGGAGCGTTTAGACAAAACCTATTCTCTCTGCGATGCGGTCAGCTTTGTGTTGATGCGCCAACGCGGTATTAATGAAGCGTTAACGACGGACCATCACTTTGAGCAGGAAGGTTTTCAGCGATTACTATTGCCCTGAGTCCGGCAGGACGATCGCCCATCGCCGAAACTAAGTTGACACTACAAAAACCACATTTCCTTCAGGCTTACTTACGACTTAGATGAGATCGCAGCCTAACAACACTCTCCAAACCGGATGGGTGCTTGCCTGATTTGAGGGCGATCATTCGATATTTTGCAACGCAGTACGATCGCTGGATCGCGACGGTGTAGCGGTAAGGCAGACGCTCGGAGTGCATGAGAGGCTGTAATTTCTAGCGATCGCACACCTAAATGCGCCATACGGCCAGAGATATAGCTGTCTACTGACTCTGGCAGCGGCAATTTGCCAACCGCGACTTTAATGCCCATTTCCCAAATGAGTGAGGTATATCTTGTTGTGAAATGCTCGTCCTGGTTCACCGAACCTCATAGCCAAACTCTGCTGACACGTTCCAGGTCTTCGCTTGCTGTTGGTAAATTATTTTTCTGCCTGTCTCAGCTCAAGTTGAGCACCTTGAGAAAGTTGGTCTGGGGGTTCGTTGCCGTCATACTGTCCAGAGGCGAGTCGGTGTTCATACAGCCACTGGTGACTTTGGCTGAAACGAATCACCCAATGATTCAGCATGTCGGACCACTTGACGGGAAGGCGCAAGCGATACCAGGTTCGGTAAGCACCTTCTGAAAGGGTTTGGTACAACGTTGGGTGTTGAAACAGCGTTTCAATGCTGTCTGCCAGGGCTTCAGCGTTTGCTTCTGGGAAAATCACGGCACTGACACCCTGCTGCAGGTATTGCTGGAACATGGGATGGTCTGAGGCCACGATCGGGGTCCGAGCGCACAGCGCATGGTGAATGGTGAGCGGGAATCCTTCTGGATAAGCGTGTCGGCTGGGAACTAACACCACATCCGCCTCTCTCATTAAGGGCACGATCGCGCTAGTGGGCTGCATACCCAGGAATTCAACCCGATCTGAAATTCCCAACCGCTCGGCTAGTGCGGCAAAATAGCCTGGATCTTTGCCAACGAGTTTCAAACAGACTGGAAGGTTGCGATCGCGCAATGCGGCAACCGCTCTTAGACAGTCACCAACCCCCTTTTCTTCGGACATAGAGCCAACATAGAGCAGGTTCCAGGTATTGGTTCCGGTTGGCGAGGGCTTCATCGTATAGCTGCCAGGGGTGGGGGTGATCAGAAAATCCCACGGAATAATCTTATTGGCATCCACACCAATCTCTTGCAAGGTCAGTGCTGAGGTTAGTCCATAGCTCCCTACCCACTCAACCTGTTGATGATTCAACAGTCGAGCAAGCTGGAAATTGCGCAGTCTATCTCGAAATCCTTTATTTTGCACCGATTCGGCAAACAACCCCAGAATTTTGATTTGCTTTCTAATTGCCCACCGCAACACATCACGCATCGGCGATCGCAGGATTAGATGCGTGGGGTTGTACTCCTCAAGCATCCGAATTAGCTTTTTCGTGTCGATAGAGCTGGTAAATCCTGCGCCAATTGCCCGCACTTCATTGAACAGAACTTCTTCGTAGGTTTCTGATGTTAAACAACAGAGGACAGAAACTTCTTCGGCATACTGTGTAAGTCTTGCAACAGTTTCAACAGAATACCGTTGGGCATAATAGGTTTCGTTGCCGCCATTGGCTAAACGCTGAGCCGCTTCACGATAATCGCCAGCATATTGCACAATCATTAAACGCATCTTAACCTACCTCAAACTTATCAATTTTGTTCAATAGACAAAGCATTCAATGGACAAAGCAAATGCACAAATCCTCGTTGTTTCATTGGCAAGCTGTCTCTTGACTTTGGTATGCCAACGGGCAGCTGTTTAACATCGCCGTAATTTCATTGCCATAACATGTTGCCATCAGACAGCAGAGTGGTTGTCTAATCGATTCTTGAGTCAAGGACTGTTGTCAACGTTACTAGCAATTACACCTTACTACTCACAAATCCCGAATTATATGCACTTTATTGGGAAGATTCTGGCAATTGAAAGGTGTTCAAACGCCACAGAAGCGCTATCAGACTAGCGTTCTACTAACGCATCCACCTCAGTTCAATAAAAACTTGCACAGCCATAGATAATGAGCAGAGCAACCTGATACCTTCTCTACTTCAAACATGATTTGCAGCAAGAAAACACTGAATGTTTTACTTCTTAACGTTTTAGATGTGAATGATCACAAGCAGAAGATATGCAAACGATATGATTGTCAATGTCAAGGCACGATGTAAAAATTAACCAAAAACCAGGCTTTAATGCTGCTCATTAAAGCCGGACAAGAGTTGAGAAAGGCACGAACGAAGAACTGATTTGCAACTTTAGGATTCTCTCAAGACCCTGATTCACCGATGAGTAGGTTGTGAGTCATAGAACTGAAGTTTGGAATAGTGAAATCGTGTTGCTTGAAGCATGTTTTGTCTTTGAATATACTAAATCAGCTCGTAGGAAAATTCGGACTTTGTTTATGAAACCTGAATGAACTTTAGGTGAAGTTTCTAGCGCGGCAGGAGTGTCGTTGCCGTAGTACGATCGCATCGCTGCTCAGCATTGAACATTCCCGCTTGAACCCGCTATTGTTCCCCCTCTCACGCCTATCATCCCTGATCAGCAGCCTCCTTGCCCTGCTGCTTTTCGCCCTATTCCTACTCCCCACTCCCCTTTGTCCCCCTGCCCACGCCGCGATCGCCCAGCCCGATCGCACCCCCCTGACCCTAGAACTCTTGCAAGATCGACTCCGCAATCTGATCCAAAGTGAGGGAGTGCCGACGGTTGATTTGCATGGACTGGTGATTGACCTGCGCCCGGAGAATGGCGACTTTCGGAATCAGTTTTACCGGTTGATCCAGTCCCAGATCCAGCGTCCCGGAACGCCAGTCGGATTGGATCTCAGCTATTCTTTGATTCAGGGAGAGTTTCAGGTCAGCCAACTGGGATTGCGGGCACCCCTGTATGGGGAGGCATTGTCGCCGATCTTCACTCCCACTGAACAGGAGCAACTCCAGCGCGATCGCCGTCGTCTATCTCGCTTGGGCACCCTGTCAAAATCACTGCTGGCAACGCCAAACCCTGATTCCCAAGCCGCCTCACCGCAAATTACCGTGTTTCGCGGACCGTTGAGACTGATTCAAACCCGCTTTGCAGGTGTGGCAGACTTTACCAACACCTTCTTCCTGAATCGGCTTGAAGCTCAGCGGGCGCAGTTTTTGCAAGTTGCCGATTGGTCTCTGGCTCGGTTTAGCCAACCGACAAACTTTGCTGGGGCAGTCTTTGTGAAAGAGGCTCGGTTTCGCAGCAGCATCTTCTTTTCCAAAGTAGGGTTTGACCAGGTTCAGTTTCAAAGTGACGTGAACTTCCAGAGTAGTGAGTTTCAGGCAACGGCAAACTTCAACCGCTCAGTGTTCCAGAAAACGGCAAACTTTTCGCGGATTGAGTGGGAGGGCAATGCCGACTTTGCCCAAACTCGCTGGCAAGCCCCCGTGTTCTTTAGCCGCAGCACCTTCAGTCGAGCGTTGTTCCTGGCTGATGCGGTGTTTGAGAAAGCGGCGATGTTTCGGGAAGTGCGGTTCAGCCTGCCTGTCAACTTGCGGGGAGCCACAATTTCGGAACGAGCTGACTTTGGCTATGCCGGATTTGCCAGGGGAGCGTATCTCAACGTTCCAGGGCTGAGATTTGATTCCGATCAGTCAAGATTGTCGGCAATCCTGGACAAATTGGGCGCTACATCACGGTGCCTACGCTGCAAGGCAATGAGAACCTGCTGCGCGAACTGGTGAGAAACTTCCGGCACCTGGAGCAAATTCCAGATGCGAACCAGATTGAGTACACGCGAGAACGGTTGCGGCTGCGGGAATTGGGTCAACAGGTGTTTGGGGTGAATGTCAACACCGCCGCTGCGATTCAGCTCACCAGCATGGGATTCACGTCCGAGCAGGCCGCCGCGATCGCTCAACGTCGCCAACAAGTCCCCTTTCGCAACACGACCGAGCTGCTGTCCATTGGCGTGGTGGATCTGGCAACCTTCATCAAC
Organism: Leptolyngbyaceae cyanobacterium RU_5_1; assembly: GCA_012034055.1. Taxonomy (GTDB): domain Bacteria; phylum Cyanobacteriota; class Cyanobacteriia; order Leptolyngbyales; family Leptolyngbyaceae; genus JAAUSG01. Next base: position 34,574 of record JAAUSG010000010.1, read on the forward strand.
GTCCGCGATCGCATCATCGCCAAAGAAATGATGCCCCCTGGTCAAGAAGCCTGGAGCCGTGTCTCAACTGGACTTTCCTACCTTGGCTTAGGGCTACTGTTGTTGCTCAGTCGGTACGGCACCAACACCTGGCTGATCTTTGGTGTGGGGCTGGTGGCGATCGCCTACTTTGGCGTCTTGTTTTGGCTGGTAGACCGCTGGCGACGGGTTGCCCCGACCCCGATTTTGCCCACGTCATCGGAAACCGTCTGGGTGATGAGTGCCTACAGCACCCTCACCCTGGTTGGCTTGAGCGCCATCTTTCGGAATGGCGACTATCCCGTCATGACAGTGGCGAGTTTGTCCGCGATCGCGGTGCCCATTCCCACTCTGCTCCTGATCCGACTCTACCAAAAAGGGCGCTACCACCCGCTGATGGATGTCAGCTACTTCACGGAAGAAGGGTCTCTGCGGCAGCTCCGCATTCTGATTGGACGCCTGCCCGTCATTCCCCGTCATGAAATGTTTCGGGAACGCTACATGCCCATCCTCTGGGAGCGGCGCTGGAGCTGGCTCAATTACTTCGACTTCAGCTTCAACAACTTGCTCAAATTTGGCTTCAACGACATTCGGCTGCGGGATGAACATTTGCCCAGTTTGCTCACGATTCTGGTTTGGTATCAATGGAGTCTGGGTATTTTGTATATCGCACTCCTGCTCTGGACTCTATCGCGGACGATTCCAGGGCTTAACTTGTTGATTTATTTCAAGTAGAGTGTTCTTCATGTCTGGCGCAAAAACGCCAGCAGCTCCCGATTGACGGTCTGCGGGGCTTCCTGCTGAATCCAGTGCCCACAATGGGGAATCAGCTTCAGTTGGAATGGAGCGGTGATCAGCCGCTCCATGCCTTGAGTCAGCTTAGGGCTGAGCAGCGAATCTTCTTCACCCCACAGCACCAGTGTTGGCACAGTCAGCGGTTTTGCCGCATTGAACCAGTCCCACAGCCAGTTCCAGGGTAAGAGCATTTGGCGGTAATAGTTGAGAGCCGCAGAAAGAACTCCCGGTTTTGCCAATGCGGATTGGTAAATCTGAGCGTCCTCTTTGGAAAAGGCTCCTTTGCGAATGGCTTGCTCCTGCAGCAGATTCTTGACGAATTCGGAAAGATTTTGCTGAATCAGCCACTCTGGAATACCAGGCACCTGAAATGCGAACACGTACCAACTGCGACGAAGCTGATCCAGATTGCTGACGAGTTCTTGAACAAGGTGCTGCACCGGAGCGGCACTCAAAATTGCCAGACGGTTGAGACATTCAGGAAATTTTTGGGCCAGGTGCCAGGCGATCGCGCCACCCCAATCATGCCCAACAATATGAGCACGGGTATAGCCCAAGCCTTCAATTAGCCCGCGAATATCCGCTGCCAGGGTGTCCACATCGTAGCCGCTGTCTGGCTTGTCAGAATCGTTATAGCCGCGCAGGTCAGGCACAACAACTTTGAAGTAGCGGGCTAAGACCGGAATTTGGTAACGCCACGAGTACCAGAATTCGGGAAACCCGTGCAGGAGAAGCACCAGTTCCCCTTCTCCCTGACTCACACAGTGCAATCGAATCCGGTTCGTTTCAACGAAATGATGTTGCCATTCAGAAGTCAAAGCGGTCATAGCTTAACGGGTACAGTCTCCCAAATGCTCTAGTAATTAATAATACAAATGTTTGGCTCAATCTGACAACTCATCCGGCAGAGAGGAGGGGCGCATGGCCTCCCGACCCAGCATAAACAACCCGGCAATGCCCATGCAAACGAACCAGATGTATTGATACCAATAGTGCTGCACCTGGGACATCACAGTCAATTCGGGATGGCGAGTGTAAAGGTAGAGCAGCAAAAATGCCATGGCTAAGGCACCAAAGCCCACAAACGCCAAACCCATTTGGATGCGGGCAGGCTTCAACTCCTCATCCGTGATCTTGTCCAGTTCAATCTTCGCCAGTGTGTCCAGGGATTCATCCGCAACAACGGATACTTCTCCTAGATTGGTGGCGATCGCCTCTGGTAGCAGCGGAGCTAAGGTTTTCACAGTTCTTAAGCGCAGCGATCGCTCCGTATCCCGCAACAAGACAAGCGGTTTGCGCAGAACAGGTTCAGCAAACTCAGGGGGTTGAGCAGATGCTTGGTTCGACATCTTAGGTTCAAGCTTCATGGGCAATGGGCTGTTGTTGGATTTAAACCTCGTCCAGTTCGGACTCTGTAGCTTTCCCTTAAAAAAACTCCAGGTCTGGGTATGAACAAGGTTTAGTTGAGATCCATTGTAAAGGGGGTAAAGGGTAAAGAGATGACAGGTAAAGAGCGGTGCGTGACAGACCACTAGCCAAAAATGCTCAGTTCGAGCGATCGCGTCAACCGTTCCAGCAAAAAGAGTCCAGCAATTGAGTTTCCGGTTTTATCCAGGGCGGGACTGTAGCAGGCGATCGCGCCAAAGGAGGGTGCGATCGCCAACAGCGCACCACTCACTCCCGATTTCGTGGGTAATCCAAGCTGAACCGCAAATTCCCCAGAGGCTTCGTAAAGCCCACAGGTTAACATCAATGCATTCACCGTTTGCTGATGGGAGCGTGAGATGCGGGCGTGCGGACTTGTCATCAGCATTCCCAGGTGAGCCAAATCCACAACCGTTCCAGCCAGGCAACAAATATGATTGTAGGTATCCAGCGCGGTTTCAACTGAGCTAAGGCCGCTCGATTCCGCTAACAGCGTCGCGATCGCTCGATTCGTTTCATTGCCGACCGATCGCACCGATGCCAGCATCTCGCGATCCAGTACCAGTTGAGCACCAGACAACTGATTTAACCACTGGCGCAGTGCTTCACAGCGCGATGGCCCATCATGTCCCGGTAAACAATCTGCCAGCGCGATCGCGCCACTGTTAATCATTGGATTGCGAGGAAACCCCTGATCCGCGACCAGTTGTGCAACGGAATGAAACGGTTGATCTGATGGTTGCATCCCAACCTGGGAAAAAACTGTTTCATGCCCCAACTGTTCCAGCAAAAACAGCAGCACAAATGGCTTTATGACACTCATCAACGCAAACGGCTGCTCCACATCTCCCACAGCATAAGTCTGACCATCGGAGAATTCGATTTGCACAGCCAACCAGTTGCGATCGACCTCGGCGAGTCGGGGAATATAGTCTGGAATACGCCCTGCTTGAACCATGACTCTTGCCTGAGCGACCCAAGCATCTAGCTGCGCTTGAGTTAAAGCACGAAATTCTTTCAAAGAGCCTTTCAACTGCATTGAAATTCTATCCCTGAAAAGCTAACGGAATGCTTTTATAGCAGTACCTACAAAGATTAGGACAAGTAACAGGTGGAAGCCCAAGCACATAGCACTTTTTATACCTGACACCGATTACCTGCTATATCATTCATCCTTTAGCGTTTATCGTGCTGTTTCTAAGCTGACAGTGGAGGTGGAAATCGAATATCTGCGCAAAAGTGGTCAATCTGACTGGAGAAATAAATCGGTAAAACTGACTCCAAATTCTCATGGGGACGAGCAATGATGTGGTAAGTCAAGAGAAGCGGTGCATCATAGCCGTTGACGCGATTTAAGGAATCAATCCCAGCGCTCACAGCCTGCTGTACTTCAGCCACAGATCCGCGAACGATCACCGTAATCCGCCCTAAATCTGTGTTTTCGTAGCCAACAAGGGTAACGTGGGCAGCCTTAACCATTGCATCAGCCGCTTCCAGCGCCGCAGGGATACCCAATGTTTCAATCATGCCTAGCGCAACAGTCACAGCCTTTAACAGCCCATCTACTGCCCCGGAGAACCGTTTGGAGAACCAAGCAATGGCCGCCCTTCCACGGCTGCCCGGAACCGCTCAACCTCTGCCGAATAGCCAATCGGCAACACAACTTCCACGTTCTCATGGGGATTGGGAATGATTACCCACGTCTCCACGGTTCCCCCCTCTACCTTGCTAGCCGCATCTACTCCCGCTTCGACAGCCCGTTTCACTTCGGAAACATCACCTCGAATATTGACCGTGAAACGAGCGCTACCAGCTCGAAGATAGCCAACCAGAGTAATTCGACCCGCTTTCACCATTGCATCTGCTGCCGCGAGTACAGCCGGAAACCCCTTTGTCTCAATTGAACCAACCGCTTGTGGCATTCCAAAATCTCCTGATACTTAATCTAGAAGAATGCAAAATTAAAAATTACAGTTTATAGAAATTTGCAAATCCTGGTAAAGGCGATCGCAGAGCATGGGCAAAGCACTCAGAATCTAGACGAAAATCGTTAATTTTCTTTAGAAATCCTTGCTCGAATTCTTCCCCCCTGCGTTTATCACCTGCTTTCATTTTTAATTTCTAATTTTTAATTTTTTAATTATCTACACCCAAAACCGTTCCACTTTAGCAGTGAACTCAATTGGCAGCACCGATTCTACATTTTCGGGTGGGTTGGGAACGATGTAGTGAGAAACCAGTTTTCCACCGGGTGGAGTGGTGTCTGCGGCTTCTGTGCCCGCTGCGATCGCTCGCCTCACTTCGGCTGTTCGTCCACGGATTGCAACCAAAAACTCAGCCCGTTCCGCTAAACCAAAGTACACCAGGGTGACATGCCCCGCTTTCACCATTGCATCCGCAGCCGCGATCGCAGGCGGAAACCCATTGGTTTGAATCACCCCAACAGCAAATGGCATCAAAAACTCCTGACTCTGAAAGCACAGAATTCATTCTACGCGCCTTGCCGACCTTTTGTACGCAAATGCTAGCGCTCCTTCACATCTGGAATATTGCTTAGGAAATTTTCAAGTCTCGCAACATTGGTGAGAGGTATGGGGTAGAGGGTGAGGGGCAATGGAGTAAAGACAGTACTTTATCCTCCGTCCTCCCTCCTCCGTCCTCCCTCCTCCACCCTTCATCCCCTCACGGCTGACTGCAAACTACCGGGTTGACTTCGTGGATCAATGGGCGGCTGTAGATAATCTGCTCAGAGATTACAGTAAAATCTCGGTCGAGCCAGATTAGAGAAGCTTGCAAAACAGTGCTGTTGTGTAGGTAAACCAGGGAAAAGTTGCGCCGGAGATCGCGATCGGTTTGCACAATTCGGGGGACGCTGGCGGCATTCAAGTAGACGGTTGCTTGTGGACTCACGACGACAGAGGTGCGCAGGTATTGCTTGGTGTGGTGGAGTTGGTGATGCATATGACCAAAGGCTACCAGGGGAATGGTTTTGCCGAGCTGACGAGTTTGGGCGATCGCGTCAGCAAAATCTGGATCACCGTGATCCCCACCCAAGGGTTGCCAATCGCGACCACAGGGATCTTCGGGGCGATCGCCCAAACCCAAAGGTCCACAGTGCCCCAGAAAAATGATGGTGTTACAGGCGGTGCGGCTAGCGGCTGCCATAATTCGAGCCGTGGACTCAACAAAGTTGCTGACACCATAGCGCGTGTTATAAAACTCGGCATTTTTCCAATCAGATCCCCCCCAGCTAAACGGACGCCCTCCAACAACGGACAAGTCAAGCTCGGGAAAATCCAATTTGCTGTAGCCCACATGGGTGCCATCGAGCAAATCGAGCTGTTGCTGAAGCCGATCTTCTTTGCTGCGATCGTAGGGGCACTTCTTCCTGCCCCAGTCAGAGGCGCTATACCAGGCATCATGGTTGCCCAGAATCACAGCTTTAGGAATATCCAGGGATGCGATCGCCCGCACGACCTGCACCGACTCATTGCCAAAATCTCCCACCAGCAACACCAGATCCACATCCAAATGATGCAGCGCTGCCTCATCTTCTCCGTCCCAGCGATCGTGAACATCCCCTACCACCGCAATTTTGACTAACCCTGGATAATTTGTGTGATTCAGAGACGAAGCGATCACCTGGGTAGCCTGCTCACTAGATTTCATCGTATCGCCATGCCAACCATCAATCATGCCCGCTCCCTCTGTCGCTCTTATCCAGGGTAGTGCTAAATTGGCAAGGATTTTGGATGACGGCTGCTTAAACGCTGATTATTGGCAGGGGCGAGTCTGGCAGAAAAAGCCTGTACGGCATCTAAGCTGATAGCAAAACCCGCCCTTTGCAAAAATTCAAAACGCCTAAGACACCTACCAACTCGACTTCACCACTCCGGGTAACAATCCTTCATGCGCCATTTCGCGTAGGACGTTGCGGGATAACCCAAAGTCGCGGTAATACCCTCTAGGACGACCCGTTGCCCAGCAGCGATTACGGTGACGGCTAGGAGCGCTATTACGAGGAAGTTGCTGAATCTGACGGTGGATTGCCAGCTTCTCCTGTTGAGAGGTCGCTGCCGAAAATTGTGCTTTGAGAGCTTCCCGCTTGGCAGAATACTTAGCAATCAGCTTTTCGCGCTTCTTCTCACGTTCAATCATGCTTTTTTTAGCCATGAATCATCCCAATATTACTAATCAAAAGACACAATTTCTTATGGTACCTGATTACAGGAGCGAATCGCCACCCATGTTGCTTGCCAACAGCAATGCTCATTCCAACACCAATCGAAATTCTCTAATGAGAATTGCTGAGGAGATTTCTAGAACATAAACTACCGATTACAACATTTGATCAGGGGTTTTGCAGCCAATTTTTCTAAGCCAACAGTTTGCAGCAACCTGTTCCAGTCCTCTGTCAGGCGAATATCTTGCGGATTGGCAAGGCGTAGTTCTGCTAGGGTGGTGAGGGCATCAAACCAGATGCCATGTTGAGCATAGAGGACTGCCCGTTGTTGAGGGGTGGCTTGGTTGAGTTGGCTCGTTAGAGTTGTGCTGGGACTGACTCGCTGCACCCATCCATAGACTTCCTCCTTCTGGATGCGAGGTTTCACGGCTGATGTGCTGGAATCGCATTGCAAACGAACTTTGAAGAACCATTTGTACAACGTTCCAGCTTCCAGAGGTCGAACTGATGCAGGCATCTGAATACTGACAATTCCTGGTGCGTCTGGAGTCGCGATCGCAGCTCGATACACATCCCTGGCAGGGCGGGAGTTGTCTTGTAAGACGAATTCCATCGCCGCGATCGTCCCTTTCTCGTAGGGCAGATCAAACCAGAACGTGGGTCGTTCAGCCGTGGTGGTTCCCCACACTTTGGTAATCGCTCCACCTTGAGCCAACGCTTGCTGATACTCCGGCATCAGGGCTGTGGTTGATTGGCTACCCGCTCCACAGCCACGCCCGGCCCCACCTCCTCGCCGTCCCGGTGCATCCCGATCCGGGGGGGGCGGCGGTGGCGTAAATCCAGTTGCTCTCACCTGAGTTGCTCTCGGCGTTGCCCACGTGGCTTGAACCATCATGCGATCGCCAAAATTGGATTGCAAAAGTACTCACTAGCAACGGTGCGATCGCGTGTTTAACGTTCTATTTTTTGAAGGTGCGGTTTCATGGTCATACCCTGGTCAATCATTAGTCATTAGTCATTTGGCAACGGATAAATAACAGATGAAACGGATAACACGATATCACATCTATTTCATCCGTTAAAAAATCTGCTGCTTCTTTACTTCAACGGCTTTTACTCCGATTCCGCTCGTGATCAGAGCAATGGCTGATGGGATCAGGGGAACCCAGGCCCCCGTTTGGATCAGCAATAGTAAACAACTGCTGAATAGAGCCGCGATCGCCCCAACCATGACCAGTCCCAGGTAGGTTGGCTTGCGGATATACAACGCCAGCAAGCCTCCCAGCAATGCCCAACCCCCCACCCACAGTAACTCTGCCCAAAGTGCCCAGGTCCACAGCAACGGTCGCCCATCCAGCACGGCACTCAGCAGTTGGCTGGTCATTTGTGCTTGCAAGATGACTCCCGGAACTTTCTGGCGATCGCCGTGAGCCGTGCGATAGGGAGTCAGCCAGTAGTCATAGGTTCCTTCGGCGATCGTGCCAATTAAAACAATCCGATTTTTGACCGCTTCAGGTTGGAGTTGCCCAGATAGCACTTGACCTAACGTGACGTGTCGAACACCCTTTTCTGGAGAACGGTAATTCAGCAAGAGTTGATGTCCCCGGTCATCAATCCGCTGATAGCCACCCTGATGTGCTCTGAGCGGTTGAAAATGTAATTTACCCAACTGCCAGGTCTCCGGATTGGGATATTGCAAGGAAATCCCCTGTGACTTCAAATAACGCAACGCTAGTTGAACATTCAAGGCGTAAGGTGCAGCACAGCGTGAGGATGGAGCTGGAGTCATGGCTAACAAATGACGACGGATAATATTGCCTGAGTCAGGCACAAAGTCACTGAATCCAACTTGGGCGGTGGGCACTTCAGGGGGAGGAGCCACGCCGCTTTCCTTTGTTTCAGCATCGCCCACTTTGCAAACCGCAACCAGGTGATCGCGCTGCCGCAAGCGGTCTGCGAGTTGTGGGCCACCCTGCCCAACCGAGTAATCCCGGTAAATATCCAGACCAATGACTTTGGGTTGATACGCTTCTAGCTTTTGTAACAGTTGATCTAAGGTCGGGTCAGACAGCGAACCCCGCCGGTGCTCTTGAGGTTGTGCTTGGACATCTTCATTCGTAACCAGAACCACTAGCAGTCGGGGATCAGGGGGTTCATCGGGACGCAGTTGCAGCAGGTGATCAAACGCCGCAACTTCCAGCGGTTGCAACAGCCCCATAAACCGCATACCGAGGATAAGGACTGTGACGGCGAAACTGGTGAGGAATAGGGAGATTGAAGATTGAAGATTGAAGATTTTAGATTGGCGATCGGTTGGTTCACTCTGCAATCTACAATCTACAATCTGCAATTCTTCCTGGCTCCCCTGCAAACTCTGCCAGCTCGGTGGTACGACGGCTGGATTTTGCACAATGATCGGTAGCCAGGTGGCACAGGGATACTGTCCCTCCAGTCCTTGGAGGCGTTCGCGGGCTTCCCGCACGGCTTGATACAACGATTTGTCCTGGGCAAAGGCGGTGAGAAAATACTTCAAAAACTCTTGGGCAACCCGATCGGGCACAGGTTCCCGCATGACAATTAGTTGAGGCAGATGGAGTTGCTCCAGTTCGTAGGCTAACCCCAAGCCATCACAGGAGTTGAATATCGCCAGTTGCAGTCCACGGGAAATGGCTTGTCGCAGCCCGTATTTCAACTCTGCGATCGCCAAACTGTCCTCTGGATTGAGATGCAAACGACCCTGAGTGGACTCCGTGTTGCTGTGTCCGGCAAAAAAGAGGATATCCCATGCCTGATCCCAGAGTTGCTGATTTAACTGCTGCCGGGATGGCTCGACGAGAAACAACACCTCTGCATGGGGTAATGTGGCTAAGAGCTGGCGATCGCGGTCGGTATCAATGCCCCGGCGATCGCCCAAAATTGCCAGAATTCTAACGTTGCTGCTTCTACTCGTGCGCTCAACCGCTCGTGCTGGCGGGGTGCTTAACGCCACTTCAGCCTGGGTGTAGCGCTCGATAAACTCCCAGGCGTGCCAGGGCAATCGATGCAGGCGCAGATCGGTGGTTCGCAGCAAGACGCGCACCGGTTCAGTCAGCTCTAGGGACTCACGCAGTTGCTTTTCCACCGCGTGAAACGAAGGGGATGCCAGCCAGGTGTTCAGGTGCTGCTGCAAGTCTTGAGCGTGTTGGCGGCAGGCTTGCAGGTGTGCGCCTGAACCGGCGCGAACAGTAATTTGCTGCAGCGAAATCCGAGTCGGTGCAGAGAGTTGCCGATAGTGCTGCTGCCAATCGTTCAGGCAGGCTGCCAATTCAGGTGCAGGCGGTAACGTACCCGTGACATCTGAAAACGAAAGCGCCCCATCTTCGCCAATCTCCAGGGTGGTCTGAAAACCCTGTTCCAACTTGCCATCAAATCGCAAAACTACTCGTTTAGCCATCATCAATGACCTTAAATCTCAAAGCATTCGGTCAATGTTTTGCCACTGATCGTGACTTCAACACCGAATTTCTCTCTGACTTGACCCCTAAACTGAAATTGAATGGTTTCGGTTACCGTTGCGCTGGCTTGCCCCACTTCAGTGCCACTTCCATCCAGCAATCTGACCTGAATCGCGGCTAAGAACGTGGCACTCTCTCCCAGTGGGCAAACGTGCAGCCCCAGGTTTACCTGACGGTCGCTGATCGGAGTCATGCCAATCAACAGCGCGATCGCCCCCTCACCCGAATCCTCCCCCAATTCCAGCACCTTCACCCGATTGATCGCATACTCTGGTGCGATCGCCTCAGCGGCGCTTCCCCCACTCCGCCAGGCCGTAGCAACCTGAGCAGGCAACAGAACAGCATCCACCGCTTGCCAGGTGGATGCAAATTGCCCCTGTAGCCAGTCACTCAGCCTGACAAGCGGCGATCGCGCCTGATCCACACCACAGCGTTGCGCATAAAGGGCTTGTCGCCACTGAGATCGCGCCAACAAAGCGCCCCAGAGGCTGAAGGGCACCTCCAATCGCGGAAATACCAGGGCCGAATCTCCCAAGCGCTGGATCAGGGTTTCCGCCTGGCTGGCAGACAGTTCTGGGAGGGGCGCGATCGCCAATCGCGTCTGGTCGGCTCCACAAAACTGATAGGTTGCCCAAAAGGCATTCAGATCCTGGGTCAACTGTTCAGAACTCAGGGAGTAGGTGCGATCGAGCGGATCATATTGCCCCAGCGACTTCAGTTCCTGATGCGTCGTGTACCCCCAAATCCGCACCCAACCGCTCTCTGGTTCAACCTGCACCGCCAGGTAATAGTCCCCTGCCCAACTGGGACTATCGACCCATTCCTGCGGCACCTCTAATTCGCTATCATCGATCACTTCTGTGGGAATCAACACCAGTCGAACGGCTCCCAGCGTGACTGCCGTACCGTTCACCACGTCCCAGATGGCTGGCAGCATGTCCAGAGCCAGCCAGGAGGTGGCGTCTGGGACATCTGCTCGCAGCCAATCTAACACCCCATTCAAACATAGGGCGTTGAGATAGGCCGTCTGGCAACCATTGGGTGTACTACACCGTTGACTCTGCTGCACGGCGTCTGCCTGTGCAGTGGGCGATAGCTCTAACCACCACTCTTTTGGATCTGCAAACATAATCATCGCTCTGTCTCCTTACCCGCAGTTTTACTGCCAGAGTCAGGATTTGGTACACCATCTGATACCCCATAGTGAACCCCAAGCCATTCGTCTAAAGCAGCACTCATATCTTTTATTAGGTTTGGAGTTGGCGGATTATTCACCGTCTCCTGACTCCACTGCACCAGCGCCATCAGCAACGCTTCTCTGGTTTTAGTCAGTCGGCGTGAAACCGTTGCCTGACTCATCTGTAGTTGCTGCATTATCTGCTGCTGAGTCAGCCCTTGTTGGTAATAGAGCCGCAACAGCCCTTGAGACTGAGCGTCCAGTTTCTCCAACCCCGTCAGGATCAGCTGCCGCAGCTGTGACCGCTGCTCCCGGCGATCTTGACGTTCTTCCTGAGCCACCAACTCAGCCAGTAACGACTCCTGGAACGGGTCTGCAAGGTCATCCTGAATCTCACCCCCCAACTCCAGCCCAGCTTTTGGGACATTCAAAGACTCAACCGGTGGATAAAGATAAGCCCGTACCCAGGTTGCGCATTGATTCAGCCACCGTTCAATCGTTTCTGGAGTGCAGTCTGTTCCAGAGGGTACAAGTTGCTTGCGTTGCTCCGTGTTGTAAAGATTGGCGATCGCAATCCATAACGGGCGATCGACCGCCGGGAGATGATTAGTTCCAGTTGAAGTCTGCACGTACAGAGCATTGAAACACATCCAGGCAAGCTGATACTGCGCGATCGCAGTCGGAGATAAGCCTGCCTGCCGCAATGCGTCCAGCAACCGCTTTTTACTCACCCTGCGTAACAATCCCAAATTCGTACAGAAGTTGACCTCCTGCCGTTGGCGCAACTGATCTTTCAGCAATCTGGAAAAGGCAATCGTGGCAAACGTTTTTAAATTGGCTCCTCGATCAGGGTTGAACCTTTTTAGGACGGAGCGAAGATCAGCCATTGCCATCTGAAAGTAGTCTGACAAGCCGTATTGAACGCTTGTAAATTTCCGAACCGTTTGGTCTGCTGCCCAATAACAGGGTTCTTGTAGATACGCTGACAGATGTCCTACCGAGAGTGAAGCGGCTAGGGAATGAAGCCGCGATTCCTCTTTCACCCAGTGCTGGTGCCAGTAAAGTGCCCAGAAGGGTTCTGAGGTTGGTGCAGTTTTACTTTTAGACAACTGCTCTACACAACGCTGCATACTTCGGCGCAATCTAGCGTCACTCATCCAACCACTGACGCGATCGCCTTCAAATCGCACAAAGGTTGAAAATAAGTCGATAGTTTCCTGTCGAGGGCGCATAATAAACAGTTCAATCCGGACTGCGTACACTATATCTCGATGACTAAACGATCAATTGCAAGGGTTGAGTTTTGGATAAATTGCTTAAAACGATAGAATAGGCGGAAGTGCCAACGTAAAACTCGTAGTTAACAAGTTCTACGATCGCGGGCTGCACGATGACCGCATCAATCACTTTTTTGGCACTGGTTCCGTTGGATGGGATGAATAGCTCAAAATACCTGATATACAAGAATTTCAGTCATTTTCGACTTTGTTCCGTGTAACGGTTGCTCTGACTACGTTTCAAGGATTTATCCCACTCAACGGAACCAGTACCGACTTATGCATTTTGACCAAAACCTCGGAGTTTTAAGCAACGATGCTGGTCATAATGTTTGATTCTTGGTTAAAAACTCCGAGGTTTGTGTAAGTCCTGTTGGTGACAACTGCACAACCAGGGGGAAATCTGGCACGGTGAGGGATAGCTGGGTGGGTGCCTGGTATTGTCCAGTCGGATTAATGGATTGATTGGGTAGATAGGTTGTTGCCTGTGTGATGGGTGTGCTGAGGGTGAGCGTCACAGGCTGACTACTCACCTGATCGGTGCTGAGTAGCTCTGACCAAAGTACTAGATAAAAATCACCCGTGCTCTTTTGCAGCAAGGTATGGCGCAGGGTTTGGGGATCACCGCTGAGAGAATAGCTGAGAGAACCCGGCGTAAAACTGGTCGCAGAATCATTGAGGATGCCAATCAAAGATTGCAATGCGGTGTAGGCAGGTTTAGGGGTGCCGTCATAGCGAATGATCCCAAAATTGGCCTCACTGTTGTTGGGATTGGCAAATTGGTCAATGAACTCATAGGCGAAGGTGCGGTAGACGCCATTGTTGAAGTTTTCCAGGAACATTCTGGGAATGTACTTGCTTTGCACAGTCTCAGAAACGGGGCGATCGGACGATGGACTGCCAGTTGGGTAACCCACTTCAGTTGCGATCAGCGGTTGATTACCAAACGGTTTAGATCGATTGGCGATTTCTTGCTGCAGATTGCCGTTACCGGGATTATTGGGGTAGGTGTAAGGGTGCATGTTGCCGTAATCGACCCACTGGCTCAAGTCCGCGACGAGGGTACTGGAGTCAGAGTAGACAAACGACGGGCCGATGACGGCAATCTCTTGGGTTAAAGGGTCGCTGTTAATGGCATTGTAGGTATCTTGGGTAAAGTCGCGTAAGTAGGCAATCCAGTTGGCATCCGTAACCGGTTGACCATTGCGGGAGTAGCCGTTTCGACGGATAAGGTCAAACTCATTCAAAATCTCAACAGCTTCCACACCAGTAGGGACGAGGTTCTTAACCAGCGAGTAAACATCGTAACCAGGGGGTTTCATATCATAGGAAGCATTGGGGCCGGTTCCAATCAAGGGATCGATGACGATGGTCGATTTGATGCCCACGCTGCCCAAATCATTGGTGCGCTGAATCCAGGTTGGGTCGCTGCCACCATCACGAATGTGACGAACTCCCAGGTCAAGCAGTCGTTGTTTGATGAGTGGATAGTTGCCATAGGCGGTGTCATAGTAGCGCAGATGGGTGTTAAATCCAATCGAGTCAATGAAAGAATACGCTGATTTGGCTTGTTCAGTGACAGTTGCAGCTGTCGTCAATCCGGTTGTGCCAGGGGCTGGATTGGTTGTTGAACTGCTTGCTGTAGCAGTCACGCTTGCAGCCGAAGAAGATTGGGAGAGCACGTTGGGGTGCAATAGAGTGTTCATATGTGAGGCGATCGCAGCACCAAAACTGATGGAACTTTTGAGGCTACCTGGATTGGGACTGCCAGGCATGAGAGCGGCGATCGCAGCACCAAAACTATTTGAATGGGTGGGAAGGGCAGTTTGCATAATCGTATCAAGGGTGAAGGGTCATCAAAGCCATACGTCTCATTCAAAATATACTGCCAGGGTTTCTTCATGCACCCGTGTCACACTGAGCCATTCCAGGTTTTGTTGGGCCCGGTTTTTCCAATGATTTAACTGGTCGGAATGTCTAAGCAGTTGGGCGATCGCGGTTGCCAGAGCGGCTGGGTTTGCAGGTGGAACTAAAATTCCTGCTTTCCCATCGTCAAGGGCTTCAGGAATCCCATCCACATTGCTGGCGACAACAGCACAACCAACCTCTCGTGCTTCCGACAAAACGAGTCCAAAGGGTTCGCGATGGGAGGCCAGCACAAAGATATCGGTTGACTGCAAATAGCGTTGCGGCTTGAGTTGGAATCCTTCAAAGTGAATGCGATCGCACGCTGCACTGTCTTGAGCTTGCGCTGCAAACTGGCTGCGATGGGGACCATCACCCACTAAGTAGAGATGAGCAGTGGGAAACTCTGCCGCAACTTGATTAAAGGCTGTGATTAACTCGGAAATACCTTTACGTTGGTACATTCCGGCAACAGTTGCGATCGCAGGACGATGCAACGCGACAGGATTGACTACGGGTTGACTCCGCGGACTTCCCAAGGTTCCATTTCGCACAACGCGCAGTTTCTGCGGTGGAATTCCCCGTTGCTGCATCGAATTGGCAACCGCATGACTCACGGCAATCACGCGATCGGCGAGTCCCATCAAAATTGAATTGCGTTGAAATTCATTGTGAACAGTAGAGACTAAGGAATAGCGCGATCGCCCCCGTAATCCCCATGCCAACACAATGCCCGTCATCATGTGTGCGTGAACGATGTTTGGCTGAAAGGTCTGGATCATGGCTCGATACCGTTGAGTCGCTTTCACTAAATTGATTGGATGCCTACGCTGGTCGAAATAAAAGTGTTTAACTCCATAGTTTGCAAGTAAGGTTTCGTATTCTCCACCTGTTGAGGCGATCGCCGTCTCATGTCCTGATTTCGCTTGCAGGCAGGCCAAATCCACCGCCACGTTGATAATGCCGTTTCCAGCTGCGCAGATATCGTTCAGGATATGAAGGATTCGCATAGTCATACATGGTGATTTTGGATTTTAGATTTTGGATTTTAGATTGTTTTCCTCGTTCCAAAGCTCTGCCTTGGAACGCGCACCTAGAGGCTCTGCCTCTGATGGCTAAGTGGCAGAGCCACTTCGTGGGCATTTCCAGGTAGAACCTGGAAACGAGCATTTTACAGCCATTTTCAGTTGCATTAAACACACCCCACACCCCACACCCCAACTCAGAGGTTGTGGCTTACTGATCTGAGAACCGCTGTAAGATCAACTGACTTGCAGAGCTTTCTGATTGAGGATGCTGTACAACACATTCACATACTGATCGACGACGCAATCCAACGAGAATGATTGGGCACATTGTCGTAAGAGTTCTGAACTCGTTGGTTGATCCAGTGTTGCAATAATTGCATCGGCGAGTGCGTCGGCATTGCTCACTGGAACTAATTTGCCAAATTTGCCATTTGCCAAAATTTCTGCTGGTCCGCTTTCACAGTCTGTGGAGACAATTGGGGTTCCGGCGGCCATTGCTTCTGCGACCACATTTCCGAATCCTTCAAAAATGGACGAGAGGGCGAAAACACTGGCATTTGCCATGTAGGCGTAGGGATTGTCCACAAATCCGGGCAGTGCAACATCCTGCTGCAAACCAAGCGTGCGAATTTGGGCTTCCAGTTTGGGGCGATCGTCGCCCTCGCCCAGGATCATCAATCGCGAGGGTCGTTGTTGGCGTACCCGTGCAAAGGCATCGATCAGGGTTGGAAAATCTTTTTGGCTGACCAATCGCCCAACCCCAAGAATAACAGGCGGTTCACCGGATGCGAACCAGGGGTGATCGATCGCGGCTTGCAGCTTGTTCAGAACGTCAGGAGTGACGACGGGATTGTGAATCACATGAATCTGATCAACAGGTACTCCTGACATCTGCGAGACATCCTCAGCAACCCCTCTAGATGCCGCGACGATCGCGTCTGCCCAGGGATAGAACCAGCGTACAAACTGCGGTCTAATTTTACCCATTGTGTAAGGTTGGTGGTCGCGAAACTGGCAAGAAAGATGGGTTTGCACACACATCACAATTCGAGTTGTCACACCCGCTAAACGCTGGGCCCAGATGGCTGAACTGAGGATATCGAGTGCTGAAAACAGAGCGGCTGGCTGTTCTTGCTGTAGGTAGCGGCGGAGGGCGATCGTTTTGGAGATTAATACTGGAAAGTGAGCCTGCAAATCAACCACTCGTATCGAATCAGGTACAGTGGATAGGTAGTCTCCTTCTGCTTTGGCCAGCACGAGATCCGTTGAGAATCCACGTTCTGCAAAACCTTGGGACAGATGCAGCATGGCCCGTTCTGCGCCTCCACCGGCTAAGGCGGGAAGGAAAAAGCTTACAGTAGGCTTTAACGATTTGTTCATCAGGATGTCTCCTTTAAGGGTAGGAATAACGGAATTTTGCCAAGGTTTAATGAGACTCCCCCCTAACCCCCCTTAATAAGGGGGGAATCAGAGGTTTTCTAGTCCCTTTTTAATGAGATCCCCCCCTAACCCCCCTTAATAAAGGGGGGAATCAGAGGTTTGTTAGCCCCCCTTGTTAAGGGGGTTGGGGGGGATCAAGGATTGAGGTTCCTTCAGATGTTCTCTTGCTTTTGGTTTGGATTGAGTGTGAATTGGAATCTGATCCAATAAGTGAGCAATCTGGCGATTGATTGCATTCTGGTGGAAGCGTTGACTGGCTTGAATTTTGGCTTTCTGGGCGATCGCTCGTACCCATTCTTGCTGCTTGCGACAGAAGTTGATGGCGGATGCCAGGGTTTCTGAGTCTTCTGGCGGCACCAACAAGCCGGTCACACCTGGTTCAATCAATTCGACGGCACCGCCTGCTTGAGCGGCAATTACGGGTCGCTCACACAACATGGCTTCGGCAATCACTCGTCCAAACGGCTCCGGGGCAATTGAGGTGTGCGCGATCGCGTCACAGGCATACATCAACGGCACCACATCGTAGCGGAATCCTAGAAACCGAGCGCGTTCTTGCAGTCCTAGCTCGGCAACCTGAGAGTGCAGTTCCTGAGCGTATGCCTGTTCACCATACAGCGCATCCCCGACAAAAATAGCGGTCACGTCCTCTGCACAATACTGCAGGGCTTTAAGCAGAACGTGCTGCCCTTTCCAGGGAGATAGCCGACTGAAATGCCCAACCAGAAATTTGCTCTGCAGTCCCAACTCCTGTTTAATCCGCTCAGTTTGGGCGCGATCGCACTGATACAGCGTGGGATCAAAGCCGTTATAGACCACTTCGACCCGCTCTGGACAGCCTCCCGCCTGAATAAACGCCGCTTGAGCGGCTTCTGAGGTGGCAAAGACTCGTGAGGCACAGCGATTGGCAAGCGTCACGGCGAGCTGGCGGTTGGTAGGGCTGAAATGCTCAAGGGACAGAATGTCGTGCAGATGGTAAACCAACGGGCGACGGCTGATCAGGCTTGCCAATGCGCCAACTACCAGGGCCTTTTGCGTATTGGCGTAAATCAAATCAAACTCGCGGCTAAGTTGAACCACCCTGGCAACCAAGGGCAGTAGTTGCCTTAGACTGCTGATCCCTTGTACCCAACCACTATCTTTGCGCACCTGCAACGGTTGGGTTGCCAGAATTTGCACTGGAATGTGTTCTTGCTCAAGTGCTTG
Organism: Leptolyngbyaceae cyanobacterium RU_5_1; assembly: GCA_012034055.1. Lineage (GTDB taxonomy): Bacteria > Cyanobacteriota > Cyanobacteriia > Leptolyngbyales > Leptolyngbyaceae > JAAUSG01. Next base: position 52,522 of record JAAUSG010000010.1, read on the forward strand.
TCTGAACGGCCCGTCGGTAAACAAACAGACGAGGCAGCGATCGCGATAGGGTTTGGCAATTTCAGTCAGGCAGAGTTCTGCGCCGCCGAGCTGCCCACTTTGATCTAGAAACAGGATTTTCATGGTAAATCACCCTCTCAATTTGAGAACTAACGGATTGTGCCGAAATGGCTGTTGCGCGTTGGTAGGCGTAATATTTTTGAGCGGCTAACGCGACTCCGGCAAAAGTCCACATCACCACACCGGAAAGCGCTTGAGTTGCCGTTCCCAAGCCAATCTGCGCAAACACGCCTAGACTAATCGCCCGGGCGCACTCATAAACGCATCGGAGCGTCCGACACTGCTTTGAAATAAGCTGAAAAACAGCAGCATAACGCCGCCGATATACGGAATCGTACCGAACCAGCCCAGCGAGAAGAAGATGCTGAGCACGCCGCTGTCATTGCTGCCAATGCTGCCGTTTTGAAGCACAAATCCCAACCCTTCACCGGAAATCTCAGACAATGCTTTGCCCAAAATTTCGCTGTAGCCAGCCATGCGCTCGTTGTAGCTAACGTCGTTTTGGGTATTGGAAAACGTTTGCAAACGGGTGGCGATCGCGCTGGCAAATGGTTCCAGGTTGGCGATCGGAATCACACAGACTGCCATTACCAGAACCGTAACCACGAGCCGCATTTGCAGCTTCGGTTTCAATGCCGGAATGAACGTTAACACGCCAACGACCCAACTTAGCCAAGCCGATCGCACCAATGACAATAGGAATGCCAGATACCCCACTCCTACCGCTGGAAAGCGCAGTGGACTTTGACTGCTAAACAGCAGTAATAATCCTGCCATCATCACCGTGGCAAAAGGACCCGGTGAATTCATCGTGCTAAAAACCCGCATACCTAACGGTTCTGGGGTGCCGAATGCCACCAATCCCGTATTCACCAACCAGAAGCGATCCCACTGCGGCGCAACCAAGTATTGCAGCACCCCATAGGCTCCCGTCACCAGCCCGCCCCAAACAAACACCCGCTGCATATTCTGGCGATAGCGGGGGTAGTCTCGCCAATTGATGAACAGGTGAAAGCCCAACAGGATGGGAGCCAGCCAGTTGAGTAACGCCACCGTAGCGGAGACAGGGGATTGCTGCAGCAAACCAACCAGAAATCCATAGACCACGCCCATGATCGAGAGAATCAGCGGCAACCCACCTGTACGCAGCGATCGCGGCAAATTTCGCACCAACGTCAGTGCCGTGATCATCATCACCAGAAACGGGGCCAGCAGGATTGGACTGGGATCAACCCAACCGCTCTGGTAATCCACCAACCGCCGCACCAGGGGAGACAAAAACGCTACCCACCACGTAAATCCCAAATAGAGAATGGGATAGCGCAGATACAGAAATACACCCACCCCAAACGCTCCAGCGGGATAGGCCAACCGCAACAGACCACCCGCATGAGCCAGCAAACACAGAGCAGAAAAGCCAACCAGCCCTAGAATGGCCGTCCAGGCTAGCGTCGGTCGCAGACCGAATGAAATGCTGCGTTTAGAAGTGGCGGATTGACTTGGCATCAGGAGTGTTTAGCCTTGAAGATTTATTCCACTTGTAAATTTTCTGTTGATTGGCGATCGCTGTAGGGGCGGGTTTTGTCGTCAGTCTAAGGCCAAAAGCAGAGTCTGTGGCTAAACCCGCCCCTACAGTCAACGGGAAATTTACACCAAGGATTTATTTGCTCTCCAGTCAATCTCATAGAGTTTGATCTCCTTTAAAAAGATGTAGTAGCTCCACAACACGGCTAGTGAGAAGCCTGCTAATCCCTGCTGCACCATGCCGTACCAGAGATACTGCTGCACAAACTTGGCGGGTGGTTTTAACAGCAGACGCAGCCAGTTAAATCGCTTGCCATTTCGATAGGCTTGTTGAGCATCTAAATCGGTGTAGCGGTTAAAGCGAACGACAAGATCGCTAACATCTCGAAATCCATAATGCCAAATCACACCTGGCAACTTGATGACTGTTGCATCACGAGTGTCTGGGCCTTCATGCACCAACACCTCTTTGATTTGAAACGAGCGTTTATTGTACAACCGGGTATGCACTTCAGGTCGAGTATCCAACCACTTATCCCAGAAATCACCAATTCTGAAGACTGAAAATGCATTTGCTTCTAGAACAGGCGATCGCTTCCAATCCAACAACGCAGACGCCAATTGTGAATCGACCATTTCATCTGCATCAATCATAAATATCCAATCGTGCAGTGCCTTGTCTGCTCCAACATTACGCTGGTCAGCGTATCCAGACCAGGGATTGAAATACACCTGACAACCAAGATTTTCAGCAATCTGAACGGTTGCATCGTGACTGCCGCCATCGATCACGACAATCTGATCGGCAAAGGGTTGACACGATTGAATCGCATTGGCAATACACTCTTGCTCGTTCTGAGCAATGATCACAGCCGAAATCTGGCGGACAGAGGCAGATTGCGATCGCGTGCGATCAGTAGTTGGCGGTGGACTGGAGGTAATCATATCGATTTGAGATTGTAGATTGATGATTGTAGATTGGAAGCTTTTCTAAGAGGATGTTTTAAAGGTCCTATTAGTTTGTAGCAAGGCGTGCAAGATCCCCTTAAATCCCCCTTAATAAGGGGGACTTTGAGCCAATTCCCCCCTTGTTAAGGGGGCTAGGGGGGATCGTTGAGTGCTTAACATCACAGACAATACCTTTTCAAACATTCTCCAAAAGGGGTTAGGGGCTAGGGTGCGCTTTACTGAAGTGCAGGTTACGATCAGTGACGTTTCTCAAATGCGAGACTTTTTCGTATAGGGCAAGATTCTGCTGGGCGATGCGGGACCAACTGTAGGTTTGTGCAGTTTCGTAGGCGTTGCGACGTAAGCGTTCCAGGTAGGCGCGATCGCAAATCAACTTGTCTAACGCTTGCTCGATCGCGCCGCTGTCCCGGCAGGGAACGACGATCGCATCATGTTCATCGCGGACAATTTCCAAAGGTCCCGGTGTTGCGGTTGTAATGGGGGCTAACCCACAGGCCATCGCTTCGACCAATGCCACACCGAAGCCTTCGGAAATAGTGGGAAAGAGCTTGATGTGATGTCCTGTGAGCAGGTCGGGCAGAGTTTCGTGGCGGTAGTGGGGAATCACCTGGACACGATCGCGCACCGATGGATCAAAATCGGCGTAGACTTGTGCGATCGAATTTGTCGTGTCCGGCGAACATTCAGTTCCCAGAAATGTCACTTCAACATTGGGATAGCGGGTCAGAATAGTGTTGAGCGCTGGAGTGCCATAATGAACCCCTTTGCGGAGAATGTAGGTGCCGATTTGAGCAATCCGGATTGTTGAGGGGTCTGTAAGTGGCTGAAATAGTTGATTCAGGAATGATTCGGGAATCCCGTTGGGAACGATGTGGGCGAGATCGGGATCAACTCCCAGTTTCTCAATGGCGTAGTCGCGATCGCGCTGATTCAGCAGCAACACCAGATCGGCGTAGCGCATGGACGCCGCTGCCTCCCAGAGTCGAATACTGCCACGATAGAACGGATATTTCCAGCTCAAGCGCAAATTACCCCGCTCCACTTCCTCCACGTATTCCTCATGCTCAATGTGTTCCAACCCATGACAGCGAGCGATGATCAATGGACGAGTCTGGCGCTTGCGGTTCAACGCTGCCCACAACCAACCGTCGCCAGTCGAAGCATCCACGACATCAACGCGTTGCTGGCGCTCTAATGCAGCAATGCGACAGGCAACAAACTCCGGAAATGCGGCTACCTTTACCAACGGATGCAATCGCGACGGTAAATTGTCGAGTGAGTAATACTCGGTTTCGTGCCCCAACCGTTCGTAGTCTCGCCCCAGCCGCCAGGTAACGCCAGCGGCTCCAGCGTTGGTGTTGAAGGTATAGTGACACGTAAATAGAATCTTCATAATTAGGAGATTAGAATGCAACGTTCATAAAAGTCCTATTGCCTGAAACTTTGCCGGGGGACTTCCCCCCGGTTCCCCGCTGCGTGGGGTCCTAACTCCCCCACACCCCCCCGAAAGAGTTCGTTTGTTAAGTACAAAGACTTTTGATCTAAACGTTCCAATCTGTTGTACCAAGATCTGCTGCACTTCACTGCCAATCCCTTCTGGAGGGGGTTCGGGGGACGCAGCCGTCCCCTGAATTGGGGGGTTTGGGGGGCAGCCCCAAGCCGAGTCAGCTAGTTCTGACAGTCCACAGCTTTTCTTTCTACGAACTTTTGAGACCCAACCCCGTGGTTT
>JAAUSG010000099.1 GCA_012034055.1 Leptolyngbyaceae cyanobacterium RU_5_1
GATGGGGGATGGGGGATGAGGGATGGGGGAATGGGAAAACGTGATTTGATGGGCGCGGATGCCGACTGATGCTAAGCGATCGCCCACCGGCTCCACACTCTCTAACACACAGCCCCAGTCGATCGCCTCAATTTGTTGCGCACCTCTGGCAAGGGCGCGGGAAAAATTTTTGCACCCCGTTAGTTTGGCGACACTAACCGTTTTTGGATGCTCAAAGATGGTTTGTTTCGAGGCGTGGGCGATCGCGCGACCGTCCTCCAAGACCAGCAGTTGCTCGGCCACACGGTAGACTTCTTCCATGTTGTGCGTGACAAACAGCGTCACGCCCGGATAACTGTTGAGCAGGGTGATTAACTCTCGTTCCATTTGGCTCCTCAAATGCGTATCCAGGGCAGAAAACGGCTCGTCCAGGAGCAAGACTTCTGGCTGACTGGCTAAGGCTCTGGCCAGGGCAACGCGCTGTTGCTGTCCGCCTGAAAGCTGATGCGGGTAGCGGTGACCGAATCCGTCTAAATCAACCGTTGCCAGGTGTGCCGTTACCTGTTGCTGGACGGCGGCAGATGATAGATGTTTCGGTAACCCAAAGGCGATGTTTTGCGCCACGGTCAGGTGGGGAAACAGGGCATAGTTCTGAAAAATAAATCCAATCCGGCGATCGCGGCTCGGAACATTAACTCCCTGCTCTGAGTCAAACAGCACCCGTCCATTCAGCACAATTCGTCCCTGCGTTGGCGTGTCCGTTCCGGCGATGCAGCGCAACAGCATACTTTTTCCAGAACCCGATGCGCCTAACACGCCCAATGGTTGGCGATCGCAGCTAAATTGCCCATCTAAAGTAAACCCGGATAGTTGCTTACGAATGTCTACTGAGAGTCCCGTTGAAGATGTGATAGCAGTTGCGCTTGGGTTGATGGTTGTCGTTACGATTGGATTGCTAGCGGGTTGCAGTCCCAGTAAGCGGTAGCTTTCGGTATGGTGGCGACGAGTGGTTGTCCAGAGATTAACCAGGGCGATCGCGAAGAGTGAAATCGATAAAATGACGCCCGACCAAATCCAGGCTTGCTGGGTGTCTCCGGCTTCAACCGCCATGTAGATTGCCACCGGAATCGTCGTGGTCACACCGGGAATATTGCCTGCCAGCATCAACGTGGCACCAAACTCTCCCAATCCCCGCGCAAATGCCAGCGTTGCTCCGGCTAAAATTCCCGGTAACACCAGCGGCAGGCTAATGCGCCAAAAGATCCGAACTTCAGACGCACCGAGTGTTCGAGCTGCCTGTAGTAAGGTGCCATTGATTTGTTCAAAGGCTCCTAACGCCGTGCGATACATGATTGGAAACGTGACGACGATCGCCGCGATCGCCCCCGCATACCAGGTAAAGATAATCTCCAGATTCAGCCGTTGCAGCAGTGGACCCAGCCCCTTTTGTCCGAATAGTTGCAGCAGCACAAAGCCCACCACCGTGGGCGGCAAAATCAACGGTGAAATCAATAGCCCATCCAGCAGCGATCGCCATTTTCCGCGATAGCCCACAAGTTGATAGGCGACGCTGACTCCCAGCAAAAACGTGACCAGCGTCGCAACACCAGACACTTTCAGCGAAATCCAGAGCGGAGAAAGGTCAAATGCTATAGACTCCATGACTTAATACCAATTTGATTGATGACTGCTACAGATGATCAGGCTGAAAGTGCCTAGCCACAGGCAACTTTCAATCTAAAATCGTCAATCTAAAATCTAAAATTGGTATAAGCTGTTCCAAACCCATACTTTGTGAATACGTTTCGCGCCACATTGCCCGACAGGAACTGTGCAAAGGTTTTTGCGATCGCAGGCGCTTTGCTCGTTTTGATGACGGCGATCGGATACACAATCGGATCATGCAGATTGGCTGGAATCGTTTGTACCACTTTCACCTGATTGGTTGTCCTGGCATCCGTGGCATAGACTAAGCCCGCTTGCACATTCCCAGACTCAACAAACTGCAAGACTTGCCGCACGTTGTTAGCCAACACAAATTTTGGTTTAAGCGCATCCCACAGTCCTTGCTTTCTCAAGGCTTGCTCAGCATACTGCCCGGCAGGAACGCTGCGCGGCTCCGCGATCGCAATTCGCTTCACTGGGCCATGGCTCAAACTCCTTAAGTTCGTGATTCCAGCCGCATTCGCAGGCACGATTAAGACCAGGCGATTCGTCAACAAATTCCGCCGTGTCCCTGCAACCAGCAAATTCTTCCGTTGCAGTGCATCCATCTGTTTCTCTGCCGCCGAGATGAACACATCGACAGATGCCCCATTCTCAATCTGCTGCTGCAAGGCTCCTGAACCGGCAAAGTTATAGCGCACGGTCACATTTGGTCGTGATTGACGATACAACGGTGCAATTTCGTTCAAGGCATTGGTCAAACTAACCGCCGCTGAAACTGTTAATGTTGTGTTTCCTTGGGCAGTCCCTGGAGCAAAATTTGGGAGACCAATAATTGTTATTAGCCCCAATGCAACAGCAAGTTCTAGCCAGAATGTAAACAGGTGTCTTCGTTTACGCATAGGTGTTGTTGATATAGAACTTAGGCGATTTCTGAGAAAGATTTTACCCCTGGAGGAACGAACGGCCGTTCGTCCCTACCAAGATTTTCGGTAAGGAGATGTCTGAGAGAAAACATCCCGTTTGGTAGGGGCAGGTTTTGCCAGCGGTAAAACAATAATCGGGAGATAGTAGCTCGGTAAAATTGGATCGATGAACGCTATTTTACCAACTAAGTTGGTACTGTCTATGCCCAGAAAGCACCAGGGATGGATTACCTTTCAATCCTCCGAAGAAGAACGCCAGATTCTAGAGCAATACTGCCGGCGATCGCAGCGCACCAAAACCGAAATTCTGCGCGAACTGGTTCGCACTCTCGATCGCGACGCGATCGCGTCTACAGCCATTCAGGAGCCAACCAAGGGGATTGAAAAGACCACTCCGGATCAGTCTTCTGGCTTGAAATCCATGAAAGTGAGCGCCCGCAATCTACTGAAAGGAACTATTACGCAGTTGATTGTCGGCAGCGTCAACGCTGAAGTCATTCTGGAAATTGCTCAGGGCGTTAAACTCGTTTCGACCATTACCAGAGCCTCTGCCGATCGCCTTAAATTAACCGTTGGTAAGGAAGTCTACGCGGTGATTAAATCCAGCAGCATTATGATTGCAGAGGAAACCAATGATGGATAATACAGCTCGAAATCATTGCAACCCATTTCCACCGCTACTAACAATTGATAGTTGAGCCGTAACTATTTCCGCTGCTGAAGTGCTGAGCGAATTCTTTCAGTATTTGCCCCATCCCTTTAATCAGCAAAATTCAGTCCATTCAGCTTTTCTCGAATCGTTTCAATTCGCTTGCGGTTAATGCCCAAATCAGACTGTCCAATTCGAGACGCCGATCGCACCTGAATGACCTGTGCTTCTGGATCTACATAGAACTCCGCATCATCAACAAATCCCATTAAGGAACTGGTAAATTCGGCATACAGGTAATTGGTTGTTTCGGTAATAATTTCAGCTCTAGGAAGGGTTTGAATGACAGCCTTGAGCTGATTGAAAGCTTCTTCTGCAGAAGCAGTGTAAGGAATTGGAGCAATTCCGTGAGTTTTGTCCTGGCTTTGGCTGCTGACACAGTTAGGAGAGTCTGGGCAAGCAGCCAGATTGCCATCCTGAGTACCGAGTGTTGTCGGACGGATACCGGAGAAGAATGGGAAGAATCCGCCTGCTGCAACCAATGGCGGCGGAACGGTGGGAAGAGCTAAGGCTAAACCTGTATCAAAAAACACGCTTGAAATCGCGATTGCTACGCTAAAAACGACCGTAACAATAGCTGTGAAAATTCGAGGGAACGGCATTTTAACCATAAACCTGTAACGCTCTCCATGACGAGTTGTAGCACAGGTCAGATAGGAATGACACTAAAGAGAGTAGAGGGTAAAGATACGTATCTTTACCCTCTACTCTCTATTTCCCGCCTCGCATTTGGGATCGCAGTCCCGACGCCCCGGGCATATCTCGCCGACTTGGCGGTGCGTCTGGTTGAAGCTGTTGACGACCGTTACGAACGATGCGGAGCATTTCAGCAAGTTGGCTCTCCATATCTTGTAATGTGCGATCGGCGTAATCGTCCGCGCCTGCCTGAATTTCTTCACACTCCGCGATCGCCATGCGCTGCATGTCTTCCAGTTCCTGTTGAGCCTGACGGCGCATTCGGTCAATTTCGGCGATCGTCTGCTCTCGAATTGCCTCACACTCTTGCTGCACTCGTTGTCGGATTTGCTGAGCCTGCATTTCTGCCTGCCGGACAATCCCAGATTCATTCATAATCTGAGTAGCCCGACGCTCCGCCGTCTCAAGCATCTCCTGAGCATATTGCTCCGCTTGCAGTAAAATCTCTTCCTTATGACGAACGATCGTTTCAGCCTCGTGAAAGCATTCCGGTAGACTCAAGCGAATCAAGTCGAGCTGCTCAATCAGCAGTTCCTCATCAACCGCTGTACGTCTCCAAACAGGCACTCTTGGACTGTCAAGAATAATCTCTTCCAGTCGATTGAGTTCCCGTTGAATATCTATTCCAGATCGCGAAGCATCTCGGGAAGAGACTCCGTTTTGGGATGCTCCAGCGTTGGCATTAAATCCGGAGTCGGGACCGATACTGGAAGAGTCTTGGCGTAACATCTGTAAATATCCGGGGCAACAGGTGGTGGAACAAGATGATCGATCGGACCGCCAAATTTAGCGATCTCTTTCACTAAACTACTACTTAGAAAGCTGTACTCAGTAGAAGTTGCCAGGAAGACGGTTTCAATCTCCTCCGACAGGGTCTTGTTGGTGTGTGCCATCTGCAACTCCATCTCGAAGTCAGACGTTACTCGCAATCCCCGGAGCAGTGCCTTTGCTCGTCGCATCTTGGCATAGGTCACGGTTAGACCATCAAAACTGTCAACTTCGATGTTAGATAGATGAGTTGTAGAACGACGAATTTGCTCCATTCGTTCTGCGACTGTAAACAGCGGAGTTTTATTTGGGTTACGGAGTACCGCAACAACAACCTGTTCAAATAACCGACATCCTCGTTCAATCACATCAAGGTGACCGAGCGTAATTGGATCGAAGCTGCCAGGGTAAATTGCAAGCACAAATAAGAACCAGATCGATTAATGAGGCGATTATAGAAGCAAACGCCCTTGAGGAGCATGGAGGAAACACCAGTTAAGTCGCGATTGGAGCTTTCCTAAACCTGCAAAAACGTCTAACACGGGCGAACTAGACGATTTGTTTAATGGCTTAGGAAATCTCAGAATCTCATCACTGTATCAAAAAAACTTGGATTTGCTCCGGAGAAAATGATTAAGTGAGCGAGGAGTAAGGGTGTGATGGAGATGAAGGGATGAAGGGATGAAGGATGAAGAGATAAGGGGAAAGGTTGCTAAAAAATCAACTATCTTAAGGGGGGAATTGAGTTGTGATTACCAGGCAGGTATTGACAGAGGTTACTCCGCCTAATTCAGATTTGATCAAGGATGCAGAGGTTGCGATCGCCAACTTCGAGACATCCATTGCCCCCAGTGTCTGGACGTTTCTGGATAAAGCAATCATTGTTTCGGAGGTGCGATCGCGCGTCCATAATCCTTTCTTGATCAATCAAGGCGGTCAGCCCTTCTGTGGTCCAGCCGCCGTTCTGTTTGAGCTGATCCGCAAGCAGCCCATCCGATACGTCGAGATTTGTCAAACGCTGCTCTTAACCGGCGGTTTCAACGGAACCACTCAATTCATCCTGGCATCTGACAAACTGCGCCGCGCCAGCCGGGGCAATTTACGCATGGGGCAGGCAGACTGGATGGTTCTGGCAACGCTGCGAGAAATGGAAAATATCCTTTTCCCGGTTGAACCCAATACTCCTGACCTGATCCGCAATCTGGCAGGCATGACCAAATCCTGGGAAATGAAAGGCTGGGTGAGGGAAATCTTAGGCTACCAAAAGGTTGACTACGACCACGCCTATTTAGTGAATGACATCCAGTCCATCACCGAAGCCGCAACTGTAATTCAAGCGGGTGGGGTTGCCTTTGCCCTAATTACGGCTGAAGGGATGTTGAGCGACACCCCACCGCCCATTCCCTTCCCCAGTCACTGGATTGCGCTACTGGGTAATCTCTCAATTCAGGGCAATGCGATCGGCTTCGATATCTATACCTGGTCAAAGAAGATGCGTCTACAAATGGATATCAATTCTTTTAAGAAATATTTCTGGGCAACCGTAACTGGACTGCCGTAAAGGTTGAATACTATTAGAAATAGTGGAGATTGCTGTCATCGCTAGGCTCAATGGTAATTTGTAAAATGACCGGATTGGACGTTTCAGAGGGTTTTAGGAGACAAGACTGTGATTATGGTATTTCGCGGACTACAACACAGCCTTTACAATCCTTATTTACTTTGGTTCCAACGCTTATTCTGATGGCAGTGGCTTTAGGCATTGCATATAGCAATTAGGAGTTGCTGTAAGCGATAATCATTAGAATCTGTCCTCCGGTTAGGTAGTTATGACTGACTTGCTTGAAAAAGCGATCGCCCAATTGAAAGCTTTACCTGCTGAAGAGCAAGATGTGATTGCTACCCGCATCCTTGCCGAAATAAAAGATGAGCAAATGTGGAAGACTCGGTTTGAAACTACAACGGATAAGCAGTGGGATCGTCTAGCCGAGCTGGTGCGTCAGGAAATTGCTACTGGCGATTTGGTCATCAGATCCGTACCATAATAGTCTTCAATTCAAACGGGTCAGTCAGCGCCAACCGATCTACTTAGCTCGTGTGGGATTGAATTACCGAGTTCTTAGTTTGCTAGAGGAAGACCATATTTATTGGTTTTGGATTGGCGCACATGCAGAGTACGACGAGTTGTTACAACGTTTGTAAAGCAGATGGTTAAGAATCTTGATTCTGAAGCTGAATCTATACCATTCGTACCAACTATCTTTTCACCTAGATTCAAATTCAATGTCCTCAGCTTCAACAACAATCAAATTCCTAAAACAATCAACCTCTCCAGTTTGGATTGAACAGGCGTTGGCAAACTTGGACACGATTTTGCTGGATCATTCTCATTGTGAGCGGAAAGCCGCAGGAGTGGCGTTGAATCTGATGTTTCGCTATCCGTCGAACACGAAACTGGTGCGATCGCTGACTGCCATTGCCCAGGAAGAACTGGAACACTTTGAACAGGTCAACCAAATTCTGGAGCGTCGTGGCATCTCGCTTGGGCCCCTCTCCGCCCCTCCCTACGGCGCAAGGTTGAAAACCCAAATTCGTCCCTCCGAACCAGACCGGCTCCTGGACTCCCTGCTGATTTCTGGACTGATCGAAGCCCGCAGCCACGAACGGTTGGGGCTTTTGGGAACGCATTGCCCCGATCCTGACCTGGCAGCCTTCTACCGGGGCTTAATGGCATCCGAAGCCCGCCACTACGGTATTTACTGGCTACTGGCAACCACTTACTTCGACCGGGAGGTTGTCAATCAGCGGTTAGAAGAACTCTCTCAAGCGGAAAGTGATTTACTCTCAACTCTGCATCCAGAACCTCGGATTCACAGCTAGTTTGTTGAACAAGTCTGTCAGAAGTATCAGAACGCATGACTAAAGAACTCAATTTTCAGTTAGAAAGCTCAAGACTATTGCTGAAGCCAATTTCACTGGACTTTAGAGATGAGATTTTTCGGGAGTTTACCAGTGAAGTCACGACCTATATGCATCCGAAACCTGCAGAATCTCCTGAAGAGACGGAGCACTTTATCAGAAAAGCCATTCAGCTACGACAAGACGGTACCGATCTGATACTGGTGATTTTGCGAAAGAATAATTTGGAGTTTGTGGGAGTTTGTGGGATTCATCACCTCAATACCCACACGCCAGAATTGGGCATTTGGACAAAAAAATCTTCTCAAGGCAATGGTTACGGCAGAGAAGCAATCCATCGATTGAAGCAATGGGCAGATGAGAGTCTGAGCTACACTTACCTTTCCTATCCGGTGGATAAGCGGAACATTCCAAGCCGAAAAATTCCAGAAAGTTTGGGTGGAAGGGTTGCACGGGAATTTCAACAGACAAACTTGAGTGGAAACGTACTCGATGAGGTTGAGTACCGGATTTATCGAGAGGTTAGTGGCAAACGGACGAATTATCGTGATTTTGTGATTCGGGACTGGCAACCGAGCGATCGCCATACCGCTGCTGAGATTATCCGTTCTGTTCTGTCTGAGTATGGCTTGAGCTGGGAACCAGCCGGAGCGGATCGGGATGTGCTGGAGGTCGAAGCCTGCTATTTGAAAACCGGCGGTGAATTTTGGGTAATCGAGCAGCAAGACAAGCTAGTCGGCACTGGAGCGTATTACCCAATTCAGCGTGGGCAAAATGCGGCCGAAATTCGCAAGATGTATTTGCTGCCAGAAGTCAGAGGACAGGGATTAGGGCGATTGTTGTTGGTGCAACTGGAAACCGCGATCGCCGCTCGTGGCTTTGAGCAAATCTGGATTGAAACCGCCAGTGTCCTTAAGGAAGCCGTCAAGCTCTACGAAAGCAGTGACTATCAACCTGCGATTGGGGTGGAAACGGCCCGGTGCGATCGAGTTTATGTAAAGCCAATAGGCGAGAGGCGAAAAGAGGATGAAGGGATAAAGGGTAAAGGGATGAAACCCCTTCATCCCTTCACCCAACCATCGTCAACAAACACAACAGGATCGCTTCTGTCCACTCCACCACGGCACCGTAGGTATCTCCGGTATGTCCACCCAGTTTGTGATTGAACCAGGCTCCGGTCAGCAGGGCGATCGCTCCCCCACCCATAGCCATGCCAATAGCCATCAACCAGTGATCCCAATTCAGAAATAGGAAAAGACTGCTGAGGCCCAGGAGCAAGAGGAGACCTGGAACCGCTTCCCAAACGGAGCGGATTGCCGCTTTATGGAATGCACCTTTTCCATCAGGTTTCAGGTAGGGGTAGCGGGCGATCGCAACCAATTGCCCCCATCGACCCCAACTGGCTGCTGCCATGATTATTAGCCAACGGTAGGAGTCCAAACTAGTCAGTGCAGTTGTCTTTAGCAGAAGAATGGCGATCGCGGCCATTACCCCAAAAGCTCCGGTATGACTATCGGACATCACCTCTAGGCGACGTTGGGGATCAAGAACGGCCAGTCCATCGGCTGTATCCATTGCACCGTCTAAATGCAGCCCGCCAGTAATTGCCACCCAACTGATCACAACCACCGCACTCCGCACCAGTACTGGCATTCCCAAGACCTGCAGAGCCGCATCCAAACCTCCCAACAGTACACCAATCAGCAACCCGACTACGGGTGCCCACCGAGCGATGCCATGAAACTCCAGCGTCCACTGTTGAGGAACTGGCAGACTGGTGTAGAACGCGATCGCCCCTAAAAAACCGGGCAGTCCCGATCGCTGTGGGCTAACCGATCGTTGTTTAGTTGGACAATTATCAGCCATTAAAATTTAATTCTTTTTGATGTTAGCTGCAGCGATCTCTATATCTAGTAGAGAGGATTAGATCTCCCCCATACATCTGTGGCAACCCTTTAGGCTATCATTCCTTTGATTAAATTAGTCGAAGTCGTCAGCAGTCACCCAAAAATATTGGGATAGAATTATTTCATGCATCACTAACTTGCCCCCAAAGTTGTCGATTATTTTTCTTTTGCTACTTCTCTCCTAAATTTGAATTACATTGTTGAATTTTGTGAAACTTGTAATTTCTGAGCGTCTCATGAAGTATTTCCCCCTTCAGGGCACTCCTGCATACTGACAGCAGATGACTCACCCACCAATTCTTGCTTTGTACCCCCTAAGATTAGTGGTTGATTAATGAGTCATCCTCTGCATCTGAATTCCAGGCTCGTTCAAGTTCAGAGGCTATCTCTCCATGAGTTACGATCAACCTACTAGCAGCAAGCGATCGCCTGCTCCCTGCATTGTTGACACTGGAACAGTCATCAACAAGCAAGACATGCAGAAGCTACTTGCTGATTTAGGACGTGTCCAATATCTCCACACACAAGATGGGGTTCTTACCAGTCAAGCAGAGGGATACGTTCTTGAGGTTTTTGCTGATCCCCACCGCTCAACCCTGATTGCCAACCATGCCCTGTATCTCAACGTTCAAAGTTTTGACTACCTTGAACTGGGGCAATCTCCGGAGCAAAAGCCTTACTTTGATTTGGTTCAGGATACTCGCCGGTTGCGGTTAATTCCTCTCTCGAATCCATTGATGGAGCAGCACAATCGTAATCTCAATGTCGCCGCTCTAGAAGCTGTGGTCGCCGAAGTGCTCTCTGCAGGTTGGGATGTGCAAATCGACGATGACGAACATTTCTCCTTCTAAGGAAATTCTGCTAAAAATTTCTTAGTGTAAATTTCCCGTTGACGATAGGGGCGGGTTTGGACATAGACCCTGCTTGTAACCTTAGATTGACGACAAAACCCGCCCCTACAGCGATTGCTCAATGATACTTTAGATAGCTTACCTGGACTTTTCCCGCCTTGACACAGAATTTGTTTGGAAATGGCACAATGAAAGGTCTGTGGCTATGGTCAGGTAATCTTGAGTACGCAGTTTTCATTTAATCTTCAGGCAGTTTGTTGTCATACCCGTGCCAGGGCGGGCGTATTTTCTACTCCCCACGGGCAAGTAGAAACTCCGCGCTTTATGCCAGTGGGTACGCTTGCAAATGTCAAGACGTTGACACCTGATCAGCTTCGGGCAACGGGAGCACAATTAGTACTGGCAAATACTTACCATTTGCACCTGCAGCCAGGAGAAGAGATTGTGGCACAGGCAGGTGGATTGCACGGTTTCATGGCGTGGGATGGCCCCATCCTGACCGATTCTGGTGGGTTTCAGGTGTTTAGCCTCAGCGAGATGCGGACGATCGCTGAAGCAGGCGTCACGTTTCGTTCTCCTCGTGATGGTCAGATGATTCATCTATCCCCAGAGCGTTCCATCGAGATCCAGAATGCCCTTGGAGCCGATGTGATTATGGCATTTGATGAGTGCCCACCCTATCCTGCCAGCCGCAACAGTGTGATCGAGTCCACTGAACGAACCTTTCGCTGGCTAAAACGCTGCATCACCGCCCATCAAAGACCCGACCAGGCTCTGTTTGGGATTGTTCAAGGTGGGATTTATCCCGATTTACGGGAGTTTGCCGCCAAGCAATTGGCAGATTTGGACTTGCCAGGATACGCGATCGGAGGCGTTAGTGTCGGCGAACCTCCCGAATTGATTGAACAGATTGTTGCCGTTACGACTCCCCAGTTACCGCCAGAAAAACCCCGGTACTTAATGGGAGTTGGCACCCACCGGGAGATGGTACAGGCGATCGCGGCCGGAGTTGACCTGTTTGATTGTGTGATCCCCACTCGCCTGGCACGACATGCCAATGCTTTAGTGCAGGGAGAGCGCTGGAACCTGAGAAACACAAAATTCCGACAAGACTTTAAACCGCTAGATGAAACCTGCCACTGCTACACCTGCAAACATTTCACCCGCGCTTACTTGAGCCATCTGCTGCGCTCCCAAGAGCTACTGGGTTATACTCTGCTCTCAATTCACAACATCACCGAGCTGATCCAATTTACCCAACGAATTCGTCATACCCTTCTTAAGGGGCGTTTCAACGAAGAATTTGGGCACTGGTTGAAGGGAACCTTATTATTTATTACCTGGTTCTCGGCTTACCGTTATCTTTTGTGTACCGCATCATGTTAAGATGCATAGCAATTCTGAAGCCCGTGCGAGAGGTTTTTATTCATGGATGTGGTTCTACTTTTAGCAAAATTGCCCGAAGCATATTCAATCTTTGATCCCTTAGTAGACGTTCTGCCGATTATTCCAGTATTTTTCTTGCTACTGGCATTTGTTTGGCAGGCAGCTGTTGGTTTTAGATAAGCATAAGTTAAGAGAGGTTTCTGTAGAGGGCAAATTAATGCCCTCTTTTTTCGTATACAGCGTTAAGCATTTATTGGAATTTCGTAAATCGAACCACACCCTAGCCTATCCAAGTCAAACTGAATATTAAAGGCTTAAAAATCATGTGACTCTAGACTATTCAGGGCTTCATGACATAGGTCTCAAACTCAGTGGCTAATCTTATGCTTGAACTCCTAGCTGTACTTTCTGCTTCCGCAGCGGCAGGAATGCGAGTTGCGCTGCCGCTGCTTCTGATTGGTTTGCTTTATGGCGGCAGTTTGTGGTCACAAGTGCCAATTCTTTCGGGAATCGATCCACATGTTGTTTTAGGGGTGTTGGTTAGTTGGTCCCTGGTTGAGATCTTCGCCTCCAAGAATCGTGCTGGTCAGCGGTTGCTGTCAGGCATCCAACTTATGTTTAGCCCGATCGTCGGGGCGATTATGGGAGTAGCCGTTGTGCGTGCTACCGTTACCCTTGAATCACTCGTTTGGCTACTTGGAATTACAGGTGGGCTGCTGGCATGTGTTCTACAGCTCGTTCAAACTGGCTGGTTCTACCGAATGAAGCGCATCCCACTCTGGGTTATTTTTGCCCAGGATGTCCTCTGCGTTGCGCTGGTGTTCTCGGCCTTCCGCGCTCCCCAACAAGGAGGATTGGTTGCCCTACTGCTGCTATGGCTCTCTATTCGCACATCTAAAGAGTGGCATAGCTGGTACTCTACACAAGCAGAATCGAAAAGTAGAAGCAATCCTAGATTGTACAAACGAGATCCAGACTGAGATGGGTGAACCTGAAAAGGTAATGATAAGCAGCACTAGTAGCCATACACCCAGCCAGTTGTACTCTGCCACGCAGATTTTGATGGGTTTTCAACCCATCAAAACCCCGTAAATTAATTTTTTCGGGGTTTGGCAACTCCTCAAAACCACTGTGGTGGAATAGTAGAAGTTTTATGGTTAACGCTCGTCATTAGCGATGCCGAGTAGCGATCGCCCACAGCCACTCCTCCTCACTCCTGACCCAGAAATTTGATAGCCTAACTTAAACAGATTTGGGAGCAGATAAGCGGTGGATATTCAAATTGGCAAGGGCAAAACCGCCCGCAGGGCTTATGGAATTGATGAAATTGCGTTGGTTCCCGGAACGCGAACCCTTGATCCCGCTCTGGCAGATACTCGTTGGATGATTGGTGGTATAGAGCGAGAGATCCCGATTATTGCTAGCGCGATGGATGGTGTGGTGGATGTGCAAATGGCCGTGTTGCTTTCTCAGTTGGGAGCACTGGGGGTACTGAATTTAGAAGGTATCCAGACTCGCTATGCCGATCCGTATCCCGTTTTAGAGCGGATGACCTCTGTGGGTAAGCATGAGTTCGTACCATTGATGCAGGAGCTGTATGCCGAACCGATTAAGCCGGAGCTAATTGCGCAGCGAATTCAAGAAATTAAAGAGCAGGGCGGAATTGCAGCCGTGAGTGCCACACCTGCGGGTGCAAGTAAGTTTGGTTCCACTGTCGCCAAGGCGGGAGCCGATCTCTTTTTTGTTCAGGCAACAGTTGTTTCAACGGCTCACTTGTCACCCGAGTCAGTCGTGGCGCTCGATTTAGCCACATTTTGTCAGGAAATGCCGCTCCCAGTGATCCTAGGCAATTGCGTGACGTATGAGGTAGCGTTAAATTTGATGAAGGCGGGAGCCGCAGCTGTGCTAGTGGGAATTGGACCGGGAGCCGCCTGTACTTCCCGTGGGGTGCTGGGAGTAGGAGTTCCGCAGGCAACCGCGATCGCGGACTGTGCCGCAGCTCGTGACGATTACCACCACGAAACTGGCAACTACGTTGCGGTGATCGCAGACGGCGGTTTGATTACGGGCGGGGACATCTGTAAATGTATTTCCTGTGGTGCGGATGGGGTGATGATTGGTTCTCCATTTGCTAAAGCAAAAGAGGCACCCGGACGTGGCTATCACTGGGGCATGGCAACTCCAAGCCCTGTGCTGCCTCGTGGTACCCGGATTCAAGTTGGTATCACAGGAACTCTGGAGCAAATTCTGCGCGGCCCCGCTCAACTCGACGACGGCACCCATAATCTTCTCGGTGCTCTAAAGACCAGTATGGGTACGTTAGGGGTAAAGAGTATTCAAGAAATGCAACAAGTTGAGGTTGTGATTGCTCCATCACTGCTTACAGAGGGCAAGGTTTACCAAAAAGCCCAGCAGTTGGGGATGGGTAAGTAACTGCCTGATAGCACCTTTCTGATCAAATTCTTAAGACTTTGTTCGGTCTTTTTAACAACACCTGGAAAAACTGAATCAGTCGTCTACAATGAAGGAAGCGGAGACGCATGTTTCCGTTCACTCCTCACACCACACTCCGCCTGAACTTTGTTCGGGCGGTTCCTTTTTTTGCCAACGCATTAGTCAACTGGTGCTCCTGAATTATGTTTATATGTGTAGACGCTGTATGAGAAATCAATTGTTTTCGCTATGGTAGAATCTTGAGAATCAAATATAGGCAAGGATTTTGAGCATGTCTGCAGCCGCACAAGTTACGGACTCTACGTTTAAGCAAGAAGTTCTTGAAAGCAGTGTTCCGGTTTTAGTAGATTTTTGGGCACCCTGGTGTGGTCCCTGCCGTATGGTCGCACCAATTGTGGATGAAATTGCGACTCAGTATGAGGGACAAATAAAGGTTGTTAAAGTTAACACGGATGAAAACCCAGCTGTTGCTAGCCAATATGGCATTCGTAGCATCCCGACCTTGATGATTTTCAAGGGTGGGCAGCGAGTTGATATGGTTGTCGGTGCTGTGCCAAAAACGACCCTCTCCAGTACTCTTGAAAAGTACCTTTAGCACATAGCGTTGGGTTATACCAATCACAGATGAGTATGAGCATTATCTGATAGCTGAAAGCCTTATAGGTTTTTGGCAAAGCCAAAGGCATTTGTGCTTCATAATTGATTGGTATTAACCCCATTGCACGCCATTTTGAAGGCCAGTTCTAGGGTTCAGCAATCTCTTAGAGAACGTTAAGTAGCAGAAATAACTTTTCTACTTCCTTTTGAAGTTAACTAAGTCCTTAGACTGATTTTTTACGCAAAAATGTCTCAGCACACTGCTTGAGGCATTTTTTGTTGTAATTGCTAATTCTGGGGATCCTGTTCGCTGATTTTCTCGGTGTGGCCTGACCTAATCCAACCTTCCAGACCGCTAGACTCTACTCGAACTCGTTGCCATTCTTTGTCCTGACTCTCTTCCAACAGGGTTACCTCCTCATCGTACTCTACTCCACCTACCCGATTTGCTTCGACAGTGGGCTGTTCTCGCACATTTAGACCTTCACCCAACGTGATCCGGGCTTTGTAGCTTGTGCTGGGTTTAGGTGAAGGAGTTGCACTTGCGCTTGGGCTAGGTTTGGGTGAAGGCGCTGACGTTGCCTGAGTCGTTGCAGTCGGCTTAGTCGATTGAGAGGGTTTGTCGTTGGGAAAAATGGGTTTAGGAGGCGGTGCGATGAACTGAGCAATGAGGTACTGGGTGGCAAGATACCCGCCGCCAACGAGGAGGGCGATCGCCACCAAAAACCCACTCACCACTTTAAGTAAACCTGACCAACTCATAGGCCGTATGAATGAATGTGTTGGCAATTCTATAGCGATTTTGGATTTTTACGAATCCGACTGCTGAATTTGGCGTTGAATGCGATTGCTCAGGGGTGTGTGCTTGGATGCCAGGCGTGCTTTACCGGAAGCGGCCCAGTCTTGGAGAAACTGAATTTGCTCTTGAGCGGTGCGGGCTAGGGGGACAATTTGGCTGGCAGCTTCGAGGATATCATCTGTCGTGAAGTCACGGTTTTGGCTAAAGCCAATATGCATGGCTTCTACCAGGGTTTGTTCGATTTCCGCCCCCGAAAAATCTGGTGTCTCGTAGGCTAACCGATCCAGGTCGTATTGCTTCAACGTATGAGGACGCAGACGAGACAGATGCACAGCAAAGATAGCTCGGCGCTCTTCTTGACTGGGCAGCCCGACAAAGAAGATTTCATCGAATCGTCCTTTGCGCAGCATTTCAGGGGGTAAGGATTGAATGTTGTTGGCTGTGGCAACGACAAAAACGGGGGTCATTTTTTCTGCCATCCAGGTGATGAAGGTGCCAAAAACGCGACTGGCAGTTCCCGCATCACCCCGGCTATCAAACCCAGAGAAGGCTTTGTCGATTTCATCAATCCACAAAACACAAGGGGCGAGGGCTTCGGCAAGCTGAATCATTTGCCGGGTACGAGACTCAGATTCCCCAACCAGTCCACCAAACAGCCGACCCACATCCAACCTGAGTAGCGGCAGGTGCCAGTGATGCGCGATCGCCTTTGCCGTTAACGACTTGCCGGTTCCCTGAATTCCGACCAGCAATAAGCCACGCGGGTGGGGCAAACCATATTGCCGGGCCCGGTCGGAAAAGGCTCCGCCCCGACGCAGCAGCCAGTCTTTCAGGTTATCAAGCCCACCAATGTCGGAGATGTTTGCAGCGGTAGGGTAGAAGTCAAGAATTTGAGTTTGGCGAATGGTCTGGCGTTTCTCTGCCAATATCAGGTCAACATCCTCCGGGCGCAGTTCTCCGTGGGTGGCGATCGCGCGTGCTAGAACGCGCCGAATGCGCTCAATCGAAAGCCCCTGTCCGGAGCGTACTAATTCGTCTAATGTGCGAGGTTCCAGAGATTGTCCAGTGGTCAGCAACAACCGTTCGACTTCTACCTGAATTTCAGTTGCACTGGGCAGGGGAAATTCTACGACCGTCAGGACTTCACCGAGGTCGTCGGGAATGGTAATTGTGGAAGACAGGATCACGATGTTCTTGGGCTGCGACTTCAACAATCGGGCTAGATTGCGCAGCTTCCGCGAGACGGAGACATCATCTAAAAAACGGTGAAAGTCCCGCAGGATGAAGACAGCCGCGGCTGTGGTTGGCAGTTTCTCTAAAAACTCCAATGCCTGCAGCGGGTTGCGTTTCCCAAAGCCCGCATCGTTGGGATTACCCTGGTAGCCATCCACAAAATCCCAGATGTAGACGGCGCGATCGCTCTGTCGTTTGGCGGAGTGGGCGATCGCGACTTCAACCCGCTCTTCTTCCTGAGTAGGGGATATAGATTAGCG
>JAAUSG010000100.1 GCA_012034055.1 Leptolyngbyaceae cyanobacterium RU_5_1
GCCTGAAAATCATGAAGCGATGGTGTATGTCGTCATGATTCGGTTGATGCTGCGGCGATTAACGAACAACCGCCGAACGAGGAAGCCGAAAACTGCTTAAACAACATTTACAAACAGTTTCTTACCACTCTAGAGCAGTATCAACAAAGTGGCTCTAAGGAGACCTTGGTTGAGCGGTATTTAGAAGAAGTGGTCAAGGAATGTGATCCAGAAAACCAGACGATTGCTCAGGTTGTGCTGTACTTGTTAACCGATGAGAATAACACTCGTCCGCTCAAAACACGCCCTGAGTTAGAGGTGGATCTGAAAGGATTAACTACTGAATTGGAGTCAGAAATTGAGAAACTAGATCTGGTACTCAAGATTTTTGTGCGATCGGGATTGGTGGTTCTGGTTCCAGAAATTCCTGCAAATCGCTATCAACTGATTCACGATTACCTGGTGTCGTTTATCCGGCAACGGCAAGGAGCTGAACTCGTTGAAAAACTGAAGAAATCCGAAGAGCAGAGAAAGCTTGGCGAAGCCAGGTTAAATCGGGTCTTAAGGCGGCGATTGCAAGAGATGTTTATAGGAGTCACTGTGATGGCAATTCTGGCCGTCTTCGCTGCGATCGCTGCGTTGTGGGCAAATGAGCAAAGGAAGCAAGCACAAATCAGCGAAGTCAAAGCTATCAGCGCATCTTCAGCAGCGCTATTTGCTTCAGATCAAAAGCTGGATGCACTCAGAGAAGCAATCAGGGCGAGGCGAAAATTGCAAAACTTAAGCAGGGTGGACGCAGACACTCAGAATAATGTTGAATTGGTGCTACGGCGGGCAGTTTATGGGGCGGTTGAGTCCAATCGTTTGGAAGGGCATAGGGGCGAAGTCAAGAGCGCAGTTTTCAGCCCTGATGGGAAAATGATTGCCTCGACAAGTGATGACAACACCGTCAAACTGTGGAACAAAGACGGCACCCTACTAAATACTCTTAAGGGGCATGGGGCTACAGTTTACAAAGTTGCCTTCAGCCCAGATGGTCAGACTCTAACTTCAGCAAGTGCAGACAGGACGATCAAACTGTGGAACAAAGACGGCATATTGCTAGCTACTCTTGAGGGGCATGACGCTGGGGTTTTAGATGTTGCTTTCAGCCCTAACGGTCAAGCGATCGCCTCGGCCAGTGACGATAGTAGCGTCAAAGTTTGGAAAGTATCGGGAAAAGTACTTGTTTTATTGACTACCTTCACGGGACATAACGCTCCAGTTGAAGCAGTTGCTTTTAGCCCTGACGGGAATACAATCGCCTCTGCAAGTGACGACAAAACAGTCAAACTCTGGGAGCGAGACGGCACCTTGTTGACCGATCTTGAGGGACATAGGGCTATGGTTGTTAGAGTTGCTTTCAGCCCTGATGGAAAAATGATTGCCTCGGCGAGTGCAGACAAAACGGTCAAACTGTGGAAAATAGAGACAGGCAACTTGCCTGTTTTACTGACTACTCTCAATGGGCATAGCAATAAAGTTTGGGGAGTTGCTTTCAGCCCTGATGGTAAAACCCTCGCCTCGGCAAGTGACGACAAGACAGTGATTCTGTGGAATTTAGATCGTGTTGTCGATCTAGATAAGGTAATGGCATATGGTTGCAATTGGGTGCAGGATTACCTAAAAACCAACCCTGACGTGAGTGAGAATGAGCGCCACCTTTGCGATGGGTTCTAGATCCATAACAGTAATTTCCGCATATGCTGAAGCAAGTACCTTTTGCACAGGCTAAATCAATAGCTTTAAGGGGTGGTGAGGTGCAAGAGATAAACCGTCGGAAAGGGGGGCATGGGTGGGAGAGAGTCGCTTGAAGTCTGGTGAGTGTAGGCTGCTGATTGAATCCCAGGTTCTTGTAGGAGCGATCGCCAGCTTAGTCGCGATCGCAGCCGGAACAACTCCTGCCCTGACCCAAATTATCCCCGACGCCACATTACCCATCAATTCCACGGTTGCGCCCGGCTGCACGGATTGCACAATTGATGGCGGTACAGTTCGCGGAACCAACTTGTTTCACAGCTTTCGTGAGTTCTCGGTGCCCACGGGAGGTGCGGCGCGGTTCAATAA
The DNA here is from genome assembly GCA_012034055.1 of Leptolyngbyaceae cyanobacterium RU_5_1. Taxonomy (GTDB): domain Bacteria; phylum Cyanobacteriota; class Cyanobacteriia; order Leptolyngbyales; family Leptolyngbyaceae; genus JAAUSG01. The sequence goes on from JAAUSG010000100.1 coordinate 2,086, forward strand.
CGCGATCGACATTCAGAACATCCTGACGCGGGTAACGGGTAACTCCATCTCCACCATTGACGGACTGATTCAAACCAACGGCAGCGCAAATTTGTTCTTTCTCAATCCCAATGGCATTGTGTTTGGATCGAACGCTCGATTAGATATTCGCGGCTCGTTTGTTGCCAGTACAGCCCAAGGGGTGCTGTTTGAAAATGGATTTAACTACAGCGCCACCAATCCGCAAGCTCCGCCACTGCTCACGGTGAATGTGCCGTTGGGATTACAGATGGGGGCAGGCAGCGAGGCCACGATGATCGTCGCTGGAAACCTGGTCGTGGGCAATAATTTAACCCTGGCTGCCGCCAATCTGGACGTGCAGGGACAGGTGCAGGCTGGAAATAACCTCACCCTGGAAGCCCAAAATCGGCTGCAGGTGCGCGATACCTCAACTCAACCCGCGATCGCAGCAGCTACAGGCAATTTGCTGGTGCAGGGTGACAGCGTCGATATTTTGGCGTTGAATCATCCGGATAGCGGGCTGTTTGCTGGTGGCGATTTAGTGCTCAAGTCTGCCAACTCAGTTAGCGGCGACGCTCATTTCTGGAGTGGGGGGCAGTTTCGGGTGGAAACGCTGAATGGAGCGTTAGGGAATCTAATCAGCATCCACGATCCGATCATTCGCGCCAATGGCGACGTGTTTCTGGCGGGATATCAGGGGGCATCGCTGCATATCCTGGCGGGGGGCAGCGTCACCATTCCAGGAGATGTGATTGTGGGATTCCGGGACAACACTGGCAACGCGATCGCTGAAACCCTTTCCCTTTCGGATGGCTCATTGCTGCGCATCAATGGCAATCTTGAACCCACCGTTGATATTCGAGCTGGCATCGCCTGGCAACCTCCACCGGGCAATCGTGTTGCTGGAGGACTGCCTGTACAGCCCGTCTTCGCTGCACCCACCAGTGCCAACATCACCATTGGCAGAATTGCTGCCTTCAATCTTCAGCAAAATGGTGTTCCAAGTCGAGTTTTCCTAAGTAATCAATATCAACCCAACCGTAGCCTGACTGGAGACATTAGCGTTAGCGTTATTGATGCCAGAAATGCGATTAACGGAGGTGCTGTTACGATTGACTCACGCAACAACATTGCTGTGCAAACCGCGATCGATACGTCTGTATTCAGGGCAGGCAACGGCGGCGATGTAACGCTCCTGGCTCAGACCAATATCCGCACTCCAGCTGGTGGCATCATTTCGTCGGGATTGCTGGCGGGGAACATTACGCTCACCAGTGGCGGTACAATCCTTATGTCAGGGGGTGAGATTTCAACGGCTAACCTATTCAACGTGCCCGGAAATCCCAAAACCAGCGGTGGCAACATCACCCTTATCGCTCAGGAATTACAGATGACTCAGGGTGGATTGATTGCCACGATCGCAGACAATAACGCATCAGGGGGAAAGATTTCCATCACGGCAAACCGCATTTCGATGGACGGCTTCCAAACCGTCTCTAATCAGCCCTTTGCGGGTGGCTTGTTGAGTTTGGTTGCCAATGGTGCGAGTGGCAATGGTGGCGACATCACCATTACCACTGACAACTTGGCGATCGCCAATGGCTCTGAAATTATCAGCAGCACACGCGGATCTGGCAAAGGGGGTGACATTACCATTCATGCCAGCGATGCCATTACCCTGGTGGGAAGTGGATTTAATCAATTCTCAGACCCAACCGCGTCAATTTCTAGCACAGTTCAGTCGGCGGATCGCGCCATTGGCGGAACCATCACGTTAAAAACGCGATCGCTCTCCTTGCAAAACGGTGCCCAATTGGGCAGCATCGCCAGTTCCAGCAATCCAGCAAGTCGAGGTGGCAACGTCAATATTACGGGTGAACTGGTCTCGCTCGATGGCATTGGCAGCATCATCGGCAGCGACACCTCCCAAGGTAGCCGCGCCAGTGGCGGCGATATTTTCCTGACGACCCAGCGCTTATCCGTCACCAATGGCGGCAGATTCAGTTCAGATGTGAACCCAGGTGCCGAAGGGAACGGTGGCAATATCACGGTCGTTGCAAACGACATCCTGTTTGATGCTGGCAATACAGCCCTGACTGTGGGAGGTGTCACCGGGGCAACCAGCCAGGTAGGTGGACAAGGTAGGCAGTCGGTGCAGTCAGCTTTACCCCTGGCAAGGGGACGAGGCGGCAACTTGACGTTCATTACCCAAACGTTTTCCATTTTGAATGGAGCCAGAGTCAGCACCGAAGTGCTTGAGGCTGGATTGGGGGGCGATATTGCAATTACTGCTACAGAAGGGCTGGTTGTGTCGGGAACTGGGCAAGATGGAGCGGCAGGGGGAGTATTTACCAGAGTATCTGCAACGGCACAAAGCAACGGCGGCAATCTCACTGTTTCTGCTCGAAATCTGACGATCGCGAACGGTGCTCAGCTCAACAGCGATACCCAAGGCAAGGGGAATGCAGGCAACATCCGGTTGAATATTGCCAACACAGTTGATCTGTTTGGACGTGGCAGTGGAGTGCTGGCAACCACTACCTCTGGCTCAACTGGCAATGGCGGAACCATTGTTCTCAATCCTGAACGGATCACCATTCGCGATCGCGCCCGCATTTCAGTGGATAGTCAAGGTAGTGGCGAAGGGGGAAATATTCAAGTCCAAACCAATTCACTTAACTTAGACACCAACGCCGCCATCTCTGCTCAAACAGCAAGCAACACTGGCGGCAACATTGACCTAACGGTTCAAGATATTTTACTGTTGCGTCGCGGGAGCATAATTTCCACCACGGCTGGCACCGCTCAAGGAGCCGGAGACGGCGGCAATATTGCCATCAATGCAGGCTTCATTGTGGCCATTCCCAGCGAAAACAGCGACATCACCGCCAACGCCTTTACGGGTCGAGGGGGCAACATCGCCATTGCCACCCAAGCCATCTTTGGCATCGCCTTTCGTCCCCGCCTCACCCCCTTCAGCGACATCACTGCCAGCTCCGAATTTGGACTCGCCGGAAGCGTGAATATTACTACCCTCGGCATTGACCCCGTTCAACGCGCCGCCAACCTCTCTGAGACCTTCAGCACCCCACCCCTGGCTCAAGGTTGTCGCGCACCCGGCAGCCAGCGTGGCAGCTTCGTCAATACCGGACGCGGCGGCGTTCCCTCCAGTCCTGTGGACCCGATCGCAGCCGACACGATTTGGCAAGATTTGGAACCAATTCTGGGAAGGACGGAGGGCGGAGGACGGAGAACGGAGGACACTCCGGATTCATCCCTCATCCCTCATCCTTCATCTTTACAACCCTCCCCACACCCCACACCCCACACCCCAATTATTGAAGCCCAAGGCTGGATCGTTTTGCCGGATGGCGCGATCGCTCTAGTCGCTGACCCTTCAGTCGCGTTGCCCCATCCGGTCGGTGAAGGCCGTGTCATCTGTCGTTAAACATTCTCAATCCCCTCCTTTGCCAATGACCAATGACACTCCCAGCCTATTCCGTTTGTTTGTGGCAACCTACATAGTACCTGCTACCCGATTTAGCTCAGACAACGGAACTGCACCGGAGAAAACCGTTCCATTCATCACAAACGACGGAGTTCCTGAAACGCCCAACTGTTCTGCCAGCTCCACATCTTTTTGGATCAGTTGATCACTGGTGACGCTCTGTCTATCCTGGTTAAATTGTTGCAAATCTAAGCCCAGGGTTTTGGCGATCGCAACATAGCGGGCTTCACCAAGTTGCTCCTGTTGAGCAAATAACGCATCCTGATACTGCCAGAACTTGCCCTGGCGATCGGCGGCCCAGGCTGCTTTTGCGGCTGGGATGGCTTCAGGGTGAATTTCAGCTAGGGGAAGGTGCTTAAATACCAATGTGACATCCTTTTGATGCTGTTCCATGAATTGCTTGACGGTTTCGTGTGCTTTTGCACAATACGGGCATTGAAAATCTGCAAATTCAAGTAGCACTATTTTCTGAGCCGTTGCTCCGCTGACAGGGGACTGTTCAATCACAGATTGAGGGGATGATTTCAGGTTCTGCAAAAGAGCTTGCTGCGTTTTTTGTTGATGCTCAAATTGTTGACTTTGGTAGAGTTGGAATGAATCCCAAATGGCTTCGGGATGTTGATGAATAACTTGTAAGACTTGCTTTTCCAGATTGGGATTGATTGCATCATTACGTTCTAGATGATTAGCAGCCCAGACTGGTGTTGACCAACCGAATGCAACAATTAGTAGTGCTAAAACGCTCATTAGTCGCAAAGAGAACTGATGGCGGAATTGATTAAGGATGGGTTGTCGGTTAACCATGATGGTAACTCCTTGTGAATTGGTAAGTAGAGATGCGATCGCTGTGGAACGATGTAGGTTGAATCAGCGCCTGAATCTCCGGATCCCCCCACCCCCCTTATTAAGGCAGGGTGGTTTCATCGTGGCAAAAGACAATAAAGATAGTGCTCCGTTGTTGCATCGACGCCGGGGGACTTCCCCCTAGACCCCCGCTTCGTGGGGTCCTAACTCCCCCACACCCCCCGCAAGGAATTGGTTGTGAGTTACAAAGACTGCGGTACAGCTACAGGGTCTGGTTGTACCCAGATCATTTGCACTCAGCACTCAGCACCTTCTGGAGAGGGTGCGGGGGACGCAGCCGTCCCCTGCATTGGGGGGGTTGGGGGCAGCCCCCCAAGCAATGGGTTTTGCAACTATAGTTTTCTTGCACGACCTTGAAACAACTCCGCCCTGATTAAGGGGAGTGCCGTCAGGCGAGGGATTTGAATCTGTAGCGTCTAAACGTAAACGCTACAGATTCAGCGGCTACGCGCAGTTGTGAACCTCGGTGGTTCCATCCGGTCGTTTGCTGCTACAGAAGTTGTAGGTCTGCAAATTTTTAGCCTGATCAGCTGATAGAAATTAGGCACACCGTTCTGGCTGTCGATCACGCCGACATTCATGTAGGTGTCGCCGAATTCTGTAAGCAGGAATTTGTTGTATTCCGATGCTCCACTTCTGAAGACTGGGATGTTCGTGGTTGGAATGGTGCCAATGTTGCCAAAACTGTCATGAATATGACCGGCAAATAGCGCCACCACATTTTGATTCGCGATCGCCCCTAGAAACTCTTGAAAGGGCGCAGCGTTAGTATCTGCCTTAAATTCGTCGCCAAAATCGTGAATGAAGAGGACACTTTTCTTGCCAGCGGCTGTCGCTGAGCTGAGGTTTTGTTTCAACCAGGCGATCGACGACTGAATGGAAATATCCTTCTCCGCATAGGTTGGGTAGTTGTGCAGCATGACAAAGTGATAGCTGCCCACGTCCCAGGAATAGGCAAGACTACTGTTGTCATAGCTGTTTACCAGCGTTGCATCAAAGTTTGACACCGTGCCACAGCCCATCATGCCTTTGATATACTCAACTGCCTGCTTAGCACAGAAGTTTTTATCGGTTGTCTTGCCGTAGCAATCCCTGACGTTGTTGGCGTAGTCATGGTTACCCAATCCGGGAAAGATGGGGAGTCGCAGAACGGCTGGATCGGCACCTTTGGCTGCTGGATCGTAGAACTTCTTGTACAAATCTGCCTGCCAGTCATGCCAGAACGCAGTCAGATCCCCATTCATCACGACTCCCATTGGTTGCGCGATCGCAGACCCAGCTCCCTGGGTTAACTGACTCACCTCAGGCCATTTGCCGGTAACACTGCCATCCCCAGACTTAGCGTTCTGAACCGTGTTCATAGCAGAAGTCTGGTTGCGATTGGTCTCCATGCCCCGATTTTTAGTACAGTCACTGTCCTTACAGCGTGGATCATGATCCCACCACGGTAGCTGTGGGTCAGAGGCCACAATCATCGTGAAGGTGTTATTGGGACCAGCAGGGATCGTCCTCGACACCGTTCGGGTAAAGCTGGAAACGCTGCAACTGGGGATAATCCCAACGCCGCGACCATAGGACTCTTTAGCAAAAATATGGGCATCCTTGCGGCAAACAGCACCGTCATCTTTGAAACCGTCTGGGCAAGACTTCCAGCACACCGGACCGACGCCGCTATACCCCGGTTTGCAAGCTGGATAACAGAGTGCTCCATTTTTCTCTTGTCCATTGGCGCAGGTGCTAATCGGTTTACCAACCCCGCGTCCGTAGGTTTTTTTGCCGAAGATGTGGACATCGATCCGGCAGGTACAGCCGTCATTTTTGTAGCCAGCCGGGCATTTTGAGCAACCCTTATCGGCAGCAATCCCGCATTTGTCGTACCAGGCACACTTGCTATTGTCAGCGCTGATGATTTTGGCATCTCGCCGACAAGTCAACCCATCATCTTTATAGCCACTGGGACAGGACTCGTAGCACACCGGGCCTACCCCTTTGTACCCGTTCTGGCACTTTGGATAACACAGTCCGGCATCAGAGTCTTCACCGCTAGCACAGGTCAAGGGAGCACCAGCACCGCGACCATAGGACTCCTTGGCAATAATTTGAACATCCTTACGGCAGAGCGCCCCGTCGTCTTTATAGCCATCGGGGCAGGACTTCCAACACACGGGTCCGACGCCCTTGTAGCCTGGGTCGCACTTGGAATAGCAAAGACCGGCATCGTACTCCTGCCCGCTATTACAGGTCGGTAAGGTTTCTGCCCAAGCAGCCGTTGGGGACCAAAGTAAAAACGCTAACAGGATTGAAACAAACAGAACCCACGGCTGAATCAGCACGTTTCGCCATAGCGATCGCGAATCATGCACGATCCACTGGCCTAAATTGAGCAAGGTCATACGTCTTTCTTCCTTGGTAATGTGAAAATTAAGTGTTCGAGAACGGGGATTCACCGATTCGGCAGACTACGCAGGTTTGATGGTTGTCAAATGCCTCTGGCGATCGCGTGGATGTCGTTCTCTAAGAGTTCTTGCGGGCAGGTTTTGGATTTATGCAGCCCTGAAGTCTGGGACGCAAAATCTGGCGCGATCGCTCAATTCAACAGACCGCGATCGCCCTGGTAGCCAACCTCTCACTGGATTGGCAATTTAGAGCTTGATTATTCGCTGTAAATTACAGCCAATTCCCCACCAGCACGTAAGGTGCCCAGTAGCGAGGATGGCGGAAGGTGGGGTCCCGCAGTAAACTCAACTGTGCCTGCTGTAGCGCTTCTGCTTTAGATAGCTTTCCGGTCGCGAGCTGACGGTAGAATTCACTGATCAAGGCTGCCCCTGATTCATCGTCTAAACTCCAGAGGGAGGCCAGCGTACTGCGTGCGCCTGCCTGGACTGCGACCCCTGCTAAACCCAAGGCGGCCCGTTTGTCTCCCGTCGCTGTTTCACAAGCGCTCAGAACCAGCAGTTCGATCGCCTCTTCTCGCTGTTCCTCCCGCTGGCGCAGCAAGGTACCCAGTTCGTTCACTTTAATTCGTTTATCCCAGGCCAACACGAAGGTCTCATTGGCATTGGAACTGAATTGTCCGTGGGTTGCCAGGTGAACAATGGGAGCGGGTAACGCATTAATCTGATCTCGGAGCGCCGAACTGGTGAATGCCTGATTCAAGAGAACGCGGCTGGGTACTTCTGCGCGAATTTCGTTCAACTCCCGCTCGACATTCTGGAGGGCGCTAAATCCGCCGCGCTCCTCGGTGAGTCCGGCGGCCAGAACCTGAAGGTTACGCTGCTGTAGAGGTTGTGGATTGAGCAATCGCAATCCCGGTGACAGGGCAACCGTGTAGCGCTCGATCAGGTACTGGTTACCGTCATAAAGGGCTGCCATGGGTACGTTTCGCAGCGAACCATCTAGAACAAACACCAGCGTTTTCAACGACCCTTGCGGTATCTGCGAAGCAGCACGCTCCCCCAAATCCGCTTCCATCGGACGAATCAGCCAGTCATACAGTTGCTGTCCCAACCGCTTGCCCTCAGGGGTTGTCAGTGGCTTCAGCAAATTCTGTTGCCATTGTTCCAATGTAGACTCCACCTCTGATTGAGAGACAACAGTGGTGTATTGGCGCAACGGCTGCCCCGGCAAGCTGAGAATCACTTCCAGTCGGTCCGCCAGGATAATCGGATACACCACAGCGGCATCCGTCTGCGCGATCGCGTCAATCGCCACACTTTGTCCTTCTAGACAAGCCGTGCGAAAGAAATTGTCCAACTCCGCCAATCGCAGCGACTCAATCACCTCACGAGCTTGCTTGAGATTCTCCACGCTAGGAGTTCCAGACGACTGCAACAGCAAATCCACAAACTCCCGATACAACGGCTCCACACTTTCGCGGAACGAGAACTGCAACTCTGGACTGGTGGCAATCAAATCACTGCGCAGCGATCGCAGCGTCTTAAATGCAGCTTCATAAGCACGGGTTGCCTCACTTCGCTGCCCCTGTGCCTTCAAGATTCGCCCAAGCTGCCATTGCCACTGATAGGCAATCTCCGGTGCATTCACCGACTGAGCGATCAGCAACGCCTGCTCCGTTAACCGTCCCGCCTCTGCCCACTGCTGAGTGCGTTCATACACGCTACCCAGATATCCCAGTGCATAAGCCTTAGCCCGCTGATCGACAAGCTGGTCTGCCTGTTGGACGGCAACTGATAGGGTTTGGGCAGCGGATTTGGCAACGGATGAAACGGATAAGCCATCTGCTTCATCCGCTTTCCCATCCGTTACCATCTTCATCAAGCTTTGAGCAAAATTGATCCGCGCATAAACAGTCGCTCGGCTAGCTGGCAGGGCTTCCAGTTGGGTTTGAATGGCTGTTACCAGCACTTGGGCGTCTGTCCGTTGGGTTTGATTGAGTTGTTCTTGATTCGATAGCAGGCTGAGTTGATTCAGTTGGGACTGGGTGCTTATTAGGGGGGAAGCATTGGTGCTGACGGCTCGTTGATAAAAGTCCAGGGCTGCTGTTGGGTTGTTTTGGGCGCGGGCAGCATTACCGAGACTGATCAGAGTGGCGCTGATGTCTTGCGGGAGAGCAAGTTGTGCGGCGATCGCTAAACTTTCCTGAAGCACTGGATAAGCGGCATCGGCATCACCCATCAAGAGCCGAATGGTTCCCAAGCTGCGTAATCCGATCGCCTTCAGGGGTGAATTGGACTGCTGCTGAAGCGTCTGTTCCACCTCCGCCAATGTTTGCCGTGCCTGAAGAAACTGTCCTAACGCCTGCTGGGCCTGTGCCTGGTTGATTAAACTGCCAACTCGGCGATGCTCATTCCCCGCTTGGCGATAGAGGTCGGCCGCTCGCTGCCAGGTTGCTAAAGCGGCTTCGGTTTGCCCCTGAGAAAACTGCAGGCTGCCCTGGGTGTTGAGTGCTTGAGCAAGCAATAATTTTGAATTTTGAATTTTGAATTTTGAATTTTGAATTATAGAAAGGCTAGTGGCGATCGCGGTTGTTGCCTTCGTTCTATCTCCAAGCTGCTGATACGCTAACGCCACATAACTCAGTACAAGTGCTCGATTGAGAGAATCACCTTGGGCTTGATAAGTTGTCGCAGCCTGTTGCCAGGCTGCGATCGCTTGGGTAAATTGTCCAGCCTGGTAGCGCGATCGACCGTACTGGACAAGCTGTGTGGCATCTGTCGTCGTTGAGGATGTCGTTGCAACCAACGAGTTCGCTAGCGCTGGAGGAGCTATTTGAGTTACACCGGCACGATGAATCATCATTGGTGTTTGAACATCAGACCGGACGCGATCGTTTGCTAATGAGATTAACCCGGATACTTCCGAAGTCAATCCTAGCAGGAGAGATAGGCAGATACTGATCAGCATTTGCGCTAGAAAAACAAGTCGCTTATACAACGCTTAAACTCCGTCTCGATCAACTTAAGGGTTACAGGCGGGTTTTCATCTGACTAACCAGTTTAATCACGGCATTATCAGCTGCCTGGCTCAAAATTTCATCGGTACCGCTGCCGCTACTGCTGCCGCTGCCGTAACCCGCGATCGCACCATGCCCCCCACTGCGTTCCGCTTCACCCAGCCCATCCATGGCCGCAATAATGTTCTGGCTCTTGGTGTCAATCATACGAGCCGTTAGTTGCACCACGGCTTTCGTTTTCTCTGAACCACCCCCAAAGCCCATAAAGCTGCCTCCTGCTCGCCGGGTTTCGACGTTAAAGCGAGTCACCGTTCCCACAATCACGACATCCACGCCCAGCGCCTGACCAATTTTCACCGCCGTGGCTTCGTCGATGGTCGCGTGAGTAATCCGCTTGTCGCGCAGGTAGTTCTCCAACGCACTGCGAGAGGTAACGATGAAGGTGCCATCATTGACCAACTTGTTAATCAGCAGTTCGCTCATGCCTCTGGCGGCTCCACCGCCCCGGTAGGCATACCAATAGCTGGGGTCACTGGTGTTAGCAAAATCAAAGTCTACGATCGCCACTTTCTTGCGTTGGGTACGGGTTTGGGCGATCGCGCTTTCGGTCGGCATCCCAATTGGGAGTAGGGGAGCCGTGATTCCGAGCAGCAGTAGAAGACTGAGAGAGCTGGGCGCGATCGATGAGCCAAAAGATTTGAGATTCATGGTGTAACGTTCCTTGTTAATAACAGGTGATTAGAACAGTGGTCTTGGTCATTGCCTGAGCTATGTGCTTGGCTGTCTAAAGGTTTATAGGGTTGAAAATTTTGGTTTATTCAGCTAGGGTTTGCGGCGGCTGAATGGAATCAGCATGGGAACGCGATCGCGATACTCCGTATAGGCGTTTCCGTGAACCTTAATCAAATCTCGTTCTTCCAACTGAATCGCAATCAGAATATACGCTGTTGTGAGCACGGCAAACACAAGATGGGCAACCGTCATCATCGGCGTTGACCAGAATGCAAACAACCAACCGACATACAATGGATGACGCACATACTGATACAGTCCAGGCGTAGCAAAATTGAGCGGTGTATAGTCTTTGCCGCGCAGGTAGAGATAAACCTGACGCAATCCAAATAGATCGAAGTGATTGATCAGGAAAGTAGATGCTAATACGAGCAACCAACCAAAGCCAAAGAAGGCATACAAGAGATTACGAAGCATTGGAGCTTCCACAGTCCAAATCGTGATGCCCAGTGGTTGCCAGAAGTAAAACAGCATGATTAGACAGAGGCTAGAAAACAAGACATACGTGCTGCGCTCAATCGGTTTGGCAACAAATGTCGTCCACCAGTTCTTAAATCCTTGACGTGCCATTGCACTGTGTTGAACAGCAAACAGTCCGAGTAAGCCAATGTTCACCAAAAACGCTTGTCCCAAGGGAATAATGGGTGCAGAGTCAATGGTTTTTGGCACGATGAAATTGCCAACGAATCCGATCGCGTACAGAAAGGTGACAAAGAAGATTGCGTAACAAACTACACCATAGATAAACGCCGCCGCTCTAGCGAACTTATTCTGATTGGTTGATTGAATTGATTGCGTTGTCATTGGATTGCTCCGATAGTTATTGCAAAGTGTTGCATTCAGTGAGGGCGATCGCCCTCACCGGATGACCTCAGATAAAACTCAGTCCAGCCTTAGATCAACACAACATCAGTTTGAACTGAGAAACCAGCCGGTTTATTCTCAAGAATTGCCAACTGAATACGACCAGGATGACCAGAACCACCATGTTCGACAAACAAGGCACCCGTCGTGCTGTCGTAGCTGAATTGGTTCAGAGAGGTGGCACCAAAACTTAAACTGATGTGAATCTTGTCGCCTTCACTGCGATTGAAGTCTTTGATGATGTCAACGCCTTCCCCGTGAGAGTCAAATCTGAATTTATCCGCACCTGCCCCCCCGTAGAGGGTGTCCTTACCCATCCCGCCAATTAATACATCGTTGCCATTCCCGCCATAGAAATAGTCATTGCCATCTCCACCATAAAGCGTGTCGTTTCCGTCGCCGCCGTAGAAGAGATCGTTGCCTGACCCGCCTTTCAGAACGTCATTTCCAGTATCCCCATGCAGAGTGTCATTTCCTGCGCCACCACTGATGACATCATTCCCATCTCTACCGTTGACAATATCGTCGCCATCTCCAGCGTTAATCGTGTTACCCAGAGCGTTCCCCAATATGTAATTGTTCAATTCATTCCCTGTGCCATTGACAGCAGACTCAACCAGGGTCAGGTTTTCAATGTTGGTTCCCAGAACATAGTCGATGGTAGAGACAACCGTATCAATCCCTTCTGAAGCATACTCGGTAACTAAATCAGCAGCAGAATCGACAACGTACTTGTCGTTACCGACACCACCAGCCATAGAGTCGGCACCCGAACGACCCAGGAGGTAATCGTCCCCGGCTCCACCGATGATGCTGTCATTGCCATCCCCGCCGTCGAGGGCATCGTTGCCATCATTACCGTCAAGGTAATCGTTGCCTGATCCACCGTTGAGAGAGTCGTTCCCTGTCCCGCCGCTGATATAGTCATTGCCATACCATCCCGCAATGAAGTCATTGCCAGCGTAGCCAGACATGTAATCGTTTTCAGAACTGCGAGGGTCGATGACATCGTCCCCTGCCGTACCGTTATAGATAGCCATGTTAGTTGCTCCTTGTTTTTGAAGTTTTTGAAGGTTGTTAGGGGCGCTGAAAGAGGCTGCCCTGGTTATCTGGATGTGGATAGTGCTCCTGTACAAAGGAGTTGCGAAAAGAAAGGCGATCGCTTCTCAACCAGGAGGTACTGAGGTGCGATCGCTGACGATCTACCCACTACCCACTTACACAAACACCACATCCCGACTGAAGTTGAAATTCGTTGAGTCTTGAATGATGCCGATCCGCTCCCAGGTGTTGTTGACTCGGTAGAAGATTTCCGTATCTTTAGCGCTGGTGCCAATGCCGCTGACGCTGGTGAATTCAATTTTGTATTGGCTGGCGTTACCGGCGAGCTGAATGCGATCGAACTCGGTATCTGTACTCGACGCTTTCGGATCCCAATCTTGAATCACGGCATAGCCATCGCCAGTTTCGTTGTAGAACACTTTACCGGTTTCGCCCAGCACAAAGATGTCAGATCCTGCTCCCCCGGTGAGGCGATCGTACTGGCTCTCATTACTGAGCGTGGAGCCATAGCCGTTGATGGTGTCATTGCCATTCCCGCCAGAGAGGGTGTCGTTGCCGAAGCCACCGATCAGGGTATCATTGCCGTTGCCGCCAAAGAGAGTGTCGTTGCCATCCTCGCCTTCAAGGAGGTCGTTGCCATCCTGACCATAGAGGACATCATTCCCGGTATAGCCTAAGAGCCAGTCGTTGCCAGCACCACCATCGAGGGTGTCATTGCCAGCACCACCATAGAGATCATCGTTGTCTGCGCCACCATCAAGGTAGTCATTGCCAGCACCACCTGAGAGCTGGTCGATGCCAGTGCCACCATCGAGGGTATCGTTGTAATTGCTTCCCGTCAGAAAATCGTTGCCATCGCCCCCCCAGAGTAACGACCAAACATTGGGATCTGCCGTGAGGCTGTTAGCCCCTGCATCTCCGGTGTAGACGTTATAGAATCCTCCATCTCCAAAGTAGATCCGCTCAATTCCGTAGAGCAAATCACTGCCTTCACTACCCGTAATTTGAACAGCCCCATTGCTAGTAAAAGAGGCATTATACGTGGTGTATTGTCCAGAGTAGGTGGCAACGTCGTAGCCCAGATGACCATCGAGATAGTCGTTGCCGGTGCCGCCGACCAGGATATCGTTGCCATCAAAACCGAAGAGGTAGTCGTCATCCCCGTTGCCGTAGAGGGTATCATTGCCGAAGTCGCCGTAGAGAGTGTCATTGCCCGCGTCACCGTAGACAAGGTCATTTCCAGGCCCGGCTTCGAGCCGATCATTGCCTTCACCACCGCTTAGGTAGTCATAAACGTCGTCACCGCCAGCAATCAGGGTGTCGTTGCCCCAACCCCCATAAAGCGTATCAGAACCACCTTGACCATGCAGAAGGTCATTGCCAGCGCCACCATCCAGGTAATCATTGCCAACCCAGGCATAAAGCTTATCATCGCCATTCTCGCCATACATCCAGTCGTTGCCAACGTCACCATCTAGAAAATCATTGCCCCCGCCCCCGTAGAGAGTGTCATTGCCCTCATCACCATCAAGGTAGTCGTCGGAGTCATCGAACCCACCAGCCAGTCCGTCATTTCCCGTACCTCCAGAAAGATAATCACTACCTGAACCACCATCTAAAGCGTCGTTTCCAGGTTCGCCATAGAGGCTATCATTACCTTCACCGCCGAGAAGGGTATCGTAGTCGAAGGAACCCAGCAAGAGATCGTTCCCAATCCCCCCATTTAAGTAATCGTTGCCATACCAGCCATCCAGGGAGTCGTTACCCGCCTCGCCATAGATGGAATCGGGCCCATTAGTACCAAACAAAGAATCATTGCCCGGTGTACCTGGAATTGTTGCCATTGGATTTGCTCCTTGTTGTTGAAATTTATTTTCTTGGTCAGAAGTGCCTGATAAAGTTGGTAATGTTCAGACATGAGTGGTTTCCTGATTAGAGTGTTTGTCTGTTTGTAGGGCGTTGCTGATTCTAGGTATGAAATAGGTGCTGTAGGCTCGAAACGACGTTTCGATTCATACTGCCTTTCAGCAACGTCATTTGTAGAGAGAGTTTAATGGGTGGATAGAGGCGTTAGTCGCCATTGCATTCGTCCACCTAATTCCTTATAAGGTTGGAAATTTGGGTTTATTCACGCGGTTTCAAAAGTAGATCAGGAGCGGCCATATGCCGATCGCCTGGCAAAGAGGATGGCGATCGCGCGGCATTGACCCAGGCGCGATCGGCTAGAACTTAATTCCCTTGAAAAGCTCGACAGGAAACCGGAGCCGTCCAAAAGCGGGCAGGATTAACCGCAGGCATATGAGCAACCAGCTCCACCACGCCATCTGCGCCGACAACCCAACCCCGCGCCTCAACAATTGCTTCCGGGGGATGAGGGATGAGGGATGAGAAAGATACCTCCGCCCTCCGCCCTCCGTCCTCCGCCCTCC
>JAAUSG010000356.1 GCA_012034055.1 Leptolyngbyaceae cyanobacterium RU_5_1
GTGGGGGTGTGGGGGTGAGGGAAATTTTTGAATTTTGAATTTTGAATTTTGAATTATTTCCCCGATCTCCTCATCTTTCATCACTGGAATTGCCAACAGCTCCTCCACCGGCCGTTCTTCCAAGTTCTGGCGCAGGAAGGAACTGTTGGCTGTGTTCTCCAGCAGACGGCGAATCAGGTAGGACATGCCGGGGATGAGTTCACCGTAGGGACAGTAGACGCGGACGCGGTAGCCCTGGTCGGCGATCGCTTTTGCTAACTTGTCTGCCATGCCGTAAAGGATTTGCAGCTCAAAGCGGCGACGAGGAATTTGCAGAGTTTCGGCGATCGCGATCGCGTGGGACTGCGATCGCACATTGTGACTGCCGATCGCGGCATAGAGGTGCTCGTGGTTCTCTAGCAGCAGGCGGGTCATCGCCTCAAAGTTGGCGTCGGTGGATTCCTTGTCATTAAAAACGGGCTGCTTCCAGTCTTTTTGGACTGCCTTAATCGTCTCCTGATCCCAGTACGCCCCTTTCACCAGGCGCATGGTCAGGGGAGTGCCCCGTTCTTTAACCCAGCCAATCAAATCCTTCAGGTCATGCAAACTGTCGCGCAGATAGGCTTGCAGGGTAACGCCCACATCGGTGCGGGAGCGAAATTCCTCCTCCAGCAAAAGCTGCTTCAGGATGGTGAGGGTGATGTCTTTGTAGTGATACTGCTCCATGTCGAAGTGGACGGCAGCCCCCACTTCCTTGGCGCGGCGGAGCAGGAGACAGATGCGATCGCTGACCTTTTCTTGACTACCCATTTCATCCAGCGGATCGAATTGGGAGTAAAACGCTGTCAGCTTCACCGATACCTGCACCTTGGGCAAGTTCTCGCCATCCGCCTGGTCAATTTGCGGAATGGTTGACCAGCGCTTGGCCGCATCCGTCAACTGCTCGATCAATTCCAGGTAACGGTTCAGGTACGACTGAGCCTCGACTTCAGTGATCACGGCTTCGCCCAGTAAATCGACCGTGAAGGCCATCCGATCCTTACGCAGCCGCTCGATCGTTTTAATCACCTGCTGGATATTCTCACCGGCAATATATTTCTGCGCCAACGTCTCAACCGCTGTCGAAACCGTAGTAGCAGCAAGCTGTCCGGGCATCGAATCGGGATTGGCAAAGTTGAGTAACCCCTTCATGGCAACGGGCAATTCCACGGTGCGATCACCCAGATACTCCTGCAAATGGCGGGCGATTTCAGCTTTGCTGCGCAGAGATGGCAGACAATCGATGAACCGAAACAACTGTACCCGCAACCCCGAATGACTCATCGCCCAATTCAGCATCTTGTCGTCCCAGCGCATCTGGTCGCGCATCTGGGCAAACAATGAGCGGTTTTCGCGAGTTGCAGCAATCAGTTGACGCGCAATGTCCTGAGTTTTCTGTTCGTAAGCACTGGTAAAAGCTTGAGTAACCACGGTTGCGAAATCCCGATCTGGCGAAGAGTATAGATATTCATTGTACGTCCGGAACATCGACCCTCTCGGCTGAGAGATGTCAGCAAACACTGAAGGATTAAGTAGGTGGGGTTCGGTGAATCAGTCCCGCAAGCGCTTTTTTATTGCCCTGTTGCCGCCGCAGGCGGTTCAGGATAATGCGAATCAGATCAAACAGCATTTTGCAGACTGCTACGACAGTCGAGCCGCTCAGAAATCACCGCCGCACATCACGCTGCAACCACCGTTTGACTGGTTGGCAGAAGACATGGCGATTTTAAAGCACCCGCTGAGTGAGTTTGCCCTCAACCAGGCTCCCGTTCCCATTAGCCTGGAGGGATTTGCAGCTTTTCCGCCCCGTGTCATCTACATCAACGTGCTGAAAACAGCTCAGCTTTTGAGGGTGCAGCAGGAGCTGATGGAGTTGATGGAAACCAGGTTGGGAATCGTTGATCCCAAGTCCAAAGCTCGTCCGTTTGCGCCTCACATGACTGTTGCTTTTCGAGATTTGACCCGGCAAAACTTTAAGCTGGCGTGGCAGGAGTTTCAATCTCGCTCCTTGCAGGCTGAGTTCATCGTTGCTCGTCTAACCCTGCTGATTCACGATGGTCAACGCTGGAACGTGTGTTGTGAATTTCCATTCTTACGACCGGATGATTCCGCGTAGCTGTTGCTACTCAGGAAATGTTGAGTCCACGCTAGGATTGCCCTTGTCAAGGCAGCGATCGCCAGCGTTAACTGGAGTTAAGACTCACTAGACCAGATCAGGAGCAGCCATGTTAGATGTTGCTGAACAACCCTCTCCCCATCGGGTCGTCATTGTCGGTGGCGGCTTTGGAGGACTGTATGCCGCCAAGATGCTAGGGCGGTCATCGGCACACGTTACGTTAATTGATAAACGCAATTTTCACCTGTTTCAGCCTCTGCTGTATCAGGTTGCGACCGGAACACTCTCACCTGCGGACATTTCGTCTCCGCTGCGGGGAATTTTGAGTGACAGTCAAAACACGCGCATCCTGATGGATGAGGTGGTTGACGTTGATCCCCAGCAGCAGACGGTGATCACGCGGGGACAGCAACTGGAGTATGACACGCTGATTGTGGCTACGGGCGTTAGTCACCACTACTTTGGCAATGACCACTGGAAAACAACGGCTCCCGGCTTGAAAACGGTTGAAGATGCGCTGGACATGCGGCGTCGAATTTTCATGGCCTTTGAAGCGGCGGAGAAGGAATCTGACCCCGAAAAACGCAAAGCCTGGTTGACGTTTGTGATTGTCGGCGGTGGGCCAACCGGAGTGGAACTGGCAGGGGCGATCGCGGAGTTGGCCTTCAACACCCTGAAGCGCGATTTCCGCACCATTGACACTACCGAAACCAGAATCCTGCTGCTGGAAGGCATGGATCGTATCCTGCCTCCCTACCCACCCGAACTTTCCGAAAAGGCAGCCATTTCGCTGGCTAAACTAGGCGTCAGCGTACAAACCAAAACCCTGGTCACCAACATTGCCGATAACGTGGTCACGGCTAAACAAGGAGACCAGATTGAGCAGATTCCGGCCAAAACCATCCTCTGGGCGGCCGGTGTGAAAGCCTCTAGCCTGGGTCAGGTGCTCTGCGATCGCACCGGAGTTGGACTCGATCGCGTCGGTCGGGTGATGGTTGAACCCGACTTGAGCATCTCCGGGTATCCCAACATCTTTGTGATTGGCGATCTGGCCAACTACTCTCACCAGACTGAAAAACCGCTGCCTGGCGTTGCTCCCGTGGCCATCCAGGAAGGTCAATATGTTGCCAGGTTGATCAAAGGACGGATTCAAGGCAAGGGGGTGTCCCCATTCAAATATGAGGAAGTCGGCAGTCTGGCGGTAATTGGCCAAAACGAAGCGGTCGTGGATCTGGGATTTGTCAAGCTATCGGGAGCGATCGCCTGGTTCGTCTGGGTCTTTGCCCACATCTACTATCTGATTGAGTTCGACAACAAGCTGATTGTGATGATCCAATGGGGTTGGAACTATTTCACCCGCAATCGCGGCGCTCGTCTGATTACGGGCGAGGGCGACCTGATTAAGGTTGAAGTGGATACCAATGGTGACTTCCGCACTCCAACCGATCGCAAATCTCCGGTTGAAGTTTAGAGGATGTTTTAAAAGTCCTATTGTCTGTAGCAAAACGTGAAAGATCCCCCTTTTCTTGTATGCCCGAAGGGCTTTA
>JAAUSG010000101.1 GCA_012034055.1 Leptolyngbyaceae cyanobacterium RU_5_1
TCAGCAGCTTCAGAGTGTCAGCAGTGTCGCGGTAGCTGGCAGCGTGAGGTTGAAGATGAGTCCGTTCGAGACACGAAGGCAAAGAGAGTCAATGCCAGGTAGAGGAGGAGGAGCGATCGCACTATCCACTTGACTATCCACATATCACTACCATTAGCACCTCACTTTCATCATCACTAGGTTTTCCAAAGATCGATGCATTACGGCTATCGCTTATGCCAAACAGACGATGGTACCCGCGTGGGTACTATCAACATCCTGGCCGATGCTAAATTATGAGAGTAGGAAATCCGCAAAATTCGTAGCCTATTCTGCATCGGGTTGGAGAATCTCAACTGCATCAGTCTTGCAACCTTGCTGCCGTGGGCAACGATCGCTTATTTCAGGGGAAGCATCGTGGTCATTCTACTAAATTCGGATAACGCCTCCCATGAATACTCAACTAGACCTGATTTCTGTCAATCTCAACGGTTTCTCCGGTAATAGTGACTCTGCCAGTCTTGGAGTGCTGGCAGCGACTCCTTACATCAGTCGATTGAGTGATGTCAATGCTGACGGACGATATGTTGCCTTTGTGAGTCGTGCTAGCGATTTGGTGAGCACTGACAGTAACAACGCTGATGACGTGTTTGTGCACGATCGCTTGACTGGCACCACAACGCTGGTCAGTGTGAACAGCAGCGGCACCAATAGCGGCACCAATAATTCCACAAATCCCCTTAACCGTTCCAGTTCCTACGACCCAATTCTGAGCGGCGATGGGCGCTATGTTGCATTCATGAGCTACGCCAGTGACCTCGTGGCAAACGACACCAACGACAGCAGCGATGTGTTTGTGCGGGATTTGGTCACGGGTACGACCACGCTGGTCAGTATTAATTACAGCGGTACGACCAGTGGCAGCCCAGGGTCGTATCCGTTTATTTCCTCCTATGATCGTGATCAGTGACGACGGGCGCTATGTGGCATTTCTCAGCCGTGCCAACGATCGAGTTGCGAACGATACAAACGGCACAACTCAAGATGTGTTTGTGCGGGATTTGGTCACGGGAACCACGACGCTGGTCAGTGTGAACAGCAGTGGCACGGGTAGTGGCGATCGCCTCTCCACCAGTCCTGCGATCAGCGGTAATGGACGCTATATCACCTTTAGCAGCGCTGCCAGCAATTTAGTGGCAAACGACACGAACAATACAAGTGATGTGTTTGTGCGCGATCTGGTGACGGGCACGACGACGTTGGTCAGCGCAAATACCAGCGGCACGGGCAGTGGCGATCGCGGTTCCTCAGTCTTTGAGATCAGTGATGACGGACGCTATGTGCTGTTCAGCAGCACGGCCAGCAATCTAGTCTCCAATGATACCAACGGCAATGCGCTGGATTGGTTTGTGCGAGATCTGCAACTGGGCACTACAACCCTGGTTAGCATCAATCACGCGAACACTGGAAGTGGCAATAATAGTGGGTCTTTCCGACGGGCTGGCGAGTCAGCCGTCATCAGTGGCAACGGACGCTATGTGGCATTTGGCAGTTTTGTCAGTGATCTGGTAGCAACTGATACAAATGGGAACGTCGATGTGTTTGTGCGCGATTTGGTAGCCGGTACCACCACTTATCAGCGTCAACGCAACTGGTACGAACAGTGGCAACCAAGGCTCCTACATTGCTGGCATTAGTGACGATGGACGCTCTATCACCTTTACTAGCAATGCCAGCGATCTGGTAACAAACGACAGCAACGGCATTTATCCAGATGTGTTTGCCTGGGATATGACAACTGGCACCACAACGCTAATCAGCGGCTACAGTAGCGGTCCCGATATCCTCAACACCTCCTATCTGCCAACCATCAGCGATGACGGTAGCTATGTCGCATTCAGCAGCCTTGGCACAGGTCTACTGCCCACCGACCAGAACCTCTACGAGGATGTATACGGCGTTCAATTGCTTGCCGACAGTACTTCCTCTACTCCCTTATTACCTTCGTCCTCCCCTGCTCTTTCTTGAGTTTGTCCTCCAATCCCCAACGCACTCAGAGCGGACTTGATCAAGTTGTAGTAGTACGGTTGGCAAACGTCTACCTCGACAGTCTCATTTGGGGTTCTGGTCAAAACGCCCGATCGCTGTCCTTGCTGAACAACAAGAACCTTGCCCTGGGAATTGCGGATGCGGAGTTGCTTGCTGCTCTCGCAGTCCACCAGCCTGCAGGTATACAGGCGTTCCTCATACACGAACTCAGCTCGTAAATTGGGAACTGTAGAGGGTCGAACGCCCACCAGCTCCAGCTCTAGAGCCACTTCGCCATTCCAGTCATTGGTACGCAGGCGGTAAGCAATATCTAAACGAGCAGGCAGAGGATGATAGTCGCCCCAGCGCCAAGCGATCGCGGAAAACTTGCAAGGTGACTGCACCCCATTGCCATTGAATTCCTCCTGGCTCAGGACAACCTTGAGATGCCCCTTGCCAATTTGCTTTTGCTCATGCACGCGCACATTGGCCGACCAAAAGGTCGGCTCTGGATTCTCAATCCCACACGGATGCAGCGCATCCAGTTGGGTGTACAGATTGAAATCAATTTGTTCCAATCTTGCCTGAGCATCAACAATGACCAGCGGTTTCAGATGATCAGATTGCAAACACTGGTGGGCAAAAGTGCGTAGCCGCGATCGCAGTGCCTCTAAATTCTCTGCTTTCAGGGTGAAACCCCCGGCAGCCCGGTGTCCCCCGTGTTTTTCCAGCAGGTCTTTGCAAAATTCCAGCGCCTCGAATACATGAAATTCTGGAATGCCCCGTGCTGAACCCCGAACGTGTTGTTGGGTTTCATCTTCATAGGTGCCAATAAACACGGGTACACCGTAGCGTTCTACCAACCGAGAGGCCACAATGCCAATCACCCCGTGATGCCAGTTGGGTTGCACCAGAAGCAGAACCCGCTCCTCTTGAGGATTAAATTGCTCACTTTCGCAAAGGGCGATCGCCTCCTGCTCAATTTCCTCGCACAGCCGTTGCCGCTGCTGGTTAATCTGTTCACACTGCAGCGCCCGTTCCAGTGCCACCCCGTCGTCGTCTGTCGTCAGCAGTTCAATCACCACTTGGGGATCTGCCAGCCGACCTACCGCGTTGATCCGGGGACCCAGACGAAACCCGATCGCCTCTGGCTTTAAGTTCCGTTCTCCACTCAACCCCGCCACCTGAATCAGTGCCTGGATTCCTGCTAGTTTCGATTTCGGCAGCAGTTGCAGTCCCTGTTTCACCCAACGCCGATTCACGCCCGTTAACGGAGCCAAATCAGCGATCGTTCCCAGCGTAAATAGTTCCAGCAGCGAGTTGCCGAGTTCCTGGCCGGTTCCCATACTTTGCGCCAAAGACCGTGCCAAAACAAACGCCACCCCGACTCCTGCCAGCCCTCGATACGGCGACGTTTCGGCAATCAACTTGGGGTTAAGAATCGCATTGGCTTCCGGTGGAATGGGCGGCACCTCATGATGATCCGTGATAATCACGGTCAAACCCAGTTCACGAGCACGGGCGATCGGTGCATGAGCTGTAATCCCGTTGTCAACCGTGAGAATTAACCCACCCCTTCCTCATAAAACTCTTCCACAATCCGCTGATTGATTCCGTATCCTTCTGCCATTCGACTCGGAATCGCATAATCCACCTGTGCTCCTAGTCCCCGCAATGCCCGCAATAACAAGGCGGTACTGGTCATGCCATCAGCGTCGTAGTCTCCACAAATTGCAATTCGCTGCCGAGTGTTGATGGCGTTGATTAGTAGCTCCAGGCTAAGGGGCAGATCGGGGAATTCTGCCAGCGGCGAGGGCAGAAACTGGGAATCTGGCTGCAGAAAGGCTTGCACCTGTTCAGGATTCGTGAGATTGCGGTTAATCAGTACCTGTGCCAGTAAGGGCAATAATCCCGTTGCCTGAACGATCTGTGCAACTAGCTCCATTTGCTCTGGAGCGATCTGCCACCGCTGGTTCGGATGTTTAGTACGCGTCGTGTCAGTCAAGTTTCCAGTTGATCGATTAGTCATCGAAGTTTGGACTATTCCATGAGTCCATATTGTATGGAATTTAGCATGAGATTTCTGAAAATAAAGATACCCGCTGTCGTTGGGGCAGGTTTAGCCGCGATTGAACTGTTCCATCAATGGATTCATTACAAAACCTGCCCTTACAGGCATTTTGTTTGCTGGAAATCGCCTGAGTGTTTGCAGGTGTCAGCTTTACTCAAGCGAAGGTCATTCAGGTAATTATTCCCGAAGTCGCGAGTTAAACATCTATCTCGCCATATTGTTAACAACTCAGGACATATCAAACTCCTTTTCAACCCTAAATTTTCTGTAAAAATAGAACAGAACATACCAATCTAAACTGATCTTTCCATTAATTTTAGAAATAGAAGGAAGGAATACAAAGCTTCACCGATAACCGATTTGCAGACGTAAAGAAAGTTGACGACATAGGAGCAAACATCGGTTTTTAGGGTAGTAAGGTCGTATCTTGATAGAAGCAGCCAATTGGCTTCTTCCCAACATAGGTGAAGGAACATTTTGAAAGCTATGGCTGACGATGAACATTTAAGCGATGCTGAACAGTCCGTTGCCACACAACTGGAGAAGGCGGGCTGGCAAGTGACTTTGCCTCCTCCAAACACAACTGGATATGACTTTGAAGCACTCAAAGGGCGTGAAACGATCGCGGTTCAAGTTAAAAACCATCGAGTTCCAGTTAAAGTTCCCCAAATTGAACGATTTTTGAACTTTTTCGATTTACCCGTTGCGCGACGATTTACAAAAGGATTGTTGGTTTCTGCAAATGGGTACACGCACAATGCGCTAACGTACTTTGCAAATGCAGACAGCCCTAAAGTACGACTTGCGGTGATTAAAGAAGGCACGGTTCATTGGATTCGCTTTGAAGAACACGAAACAGAACCACCTCCCAAAGAGCTGATCTATGTGGGTGTTTTTACCTGTAAAGGTGGGGTTGGCAAGACAACCATTAGTGCTCACTTAGCCGGGGCGATCGCGCTTTCTGGTTATAATGTCGCCCTGATTGATCTCGACCCCCAGAAGAACCTCACCACCCTACTCGATGGGGGTGTGATACTGCCAAGCGTTGGCAATCGCCCCGGACATACCGTCAAGGTTTTTGAGCTTGAAGAATGGGATCGCAATACTCCACCTGAAAACATCGACATGATTGTCTGCGATTGCTCTCCAGTCTTTGAAGAAAACCCCGTTGATCTGATTGAAAAATTCTCATATTGCCTGATTCCAACAACACTCAATCCACTGGGGTTAAATAAAAATGGCTATGTGATTAAGAACACCTTGAAGGCTATTCGGAGCGTGAATCGGCAGGCCTATATTTTTGTATTAATCAATAACTATTTCCGCGATGAGGCACAAAAAGCTCAGGTGCTAAAAAATCAATATAAAAAATACTTTTCCAAGCTTTCGGAACAGGAAGAGCGCTTCCAATTCATCGACCCCGATGACGCATCCATCCGCAACAGTCGGCAGTTATTTTACTGGGGATACCATATTTACAATGGCGACAAGCCTGAGCTGGCATTCACGCCGATTGGTGGCAAATGTGCGCCCAAGGCTGATTTTCTAAACCTGCTCGATTACCTGGAGGAACATTCAGATATTGCTCAGTACAAAAGTCGGATGTAATATCCCGTTTTCACCTTAATGAGGATGTTTGAAAAGGTATGGTCTGTGATGTTAAGCACTCAGCGATCCCCCCTAGTCCCCCTTATTAAGGGGCTTAAGGGGATCTTGCACGCTTTGCTACAAACAGTAGGACTTTTAAAACATCCTCTAAGCACTCACTGGAGTTACCTTAGACGACTCCATCAACCGAAGATAGAGATCACCCAATTGGGATGCAACGCCATCCCAGCTAAATTTCTCCTCAACGTGCTGTCTAGCAGACTGCCCCAGTTGCTGTTGCCAATCTGGATTCATCAAAATGCGATCGATTGCCATTGCAAAGGCGGCATCATCTTTGGGTGGCACCAGCAAGCCAGTTCCTTCTGATACCACCGTAAACTGCAATCCACCCACATTGCTGGCAATCACTGGAGTTCCGCACGCCATTGCCTCGATCGCCACCAATCCAAATGGCTCGTAATGGCTGGGTACGACACAGACATCGGCAGCGGCATAATAATTTGGCAGTTCTGCAGGACTGAGGCGACCTGGAAATTGGGTGATGTTGCCGATACCCAGCTCTGCAACAATGTCCTCAATTCGCTCTCGCTCTAATCCATCGCTTTGTCCGGGGCGACTCCCCCCGCCAATGATCAGCTTTAAATGGCCACGTTCCCGGATACTCGAACGCCCGACTGCTCGCACCAGGGTTTCAATCCCCTTCCGGGGATCAAACCGACCAACATACAAAATCACCTTCTTATCAGGAGCAATCCCTAGCTTTTGTCGGCCCTCCTCTCGCGAAACAGAGCCAAAATGAGTCACGTCGGTTCCGCAAGGAATGATGTCAATGTTGCCTTTTGTCGAGACGAGCGATCGCATATGGTCTCGCTCCTGTGGACTGGTTGCAACGATTCGTTCCGCTGTTTCCAGGCAATTTTTCTCAACCTCAAGCCGTGTAGAAGCAACCAGCGGCACTGTCGGGATAGATTGGTACTTCACCGCTCCCAGCGAGTGATACGTGTGAACTTGAGAAACAGGCAGCATTTTCTTCAGTTGCATACCGACCCAGGAGGACAGCCAATAGTTGGTATGTATCACACGACACTGAGAGCCAGATTGCCGTTGAAACTTGAGAAATCCTTGAACGAACGTTGGTAAATACTCAAACAACTCATCGCGTGGAATAAACGCTTGTGCTCCAGCAGTAATCCGAATAGTTCGACACCGTTCATTGTGCTGAACCACTGCAGGCTGATCGGGGTCGGATCGACGGGTGAACATATCTACCCGCCATCCCTGTCTCGACAGGGCCTCACCAACCTGGCGCACATAAACATTCTGACCCCCCGCCTCTTCTTTCCCAATTTCAGCGGATGGATCACCGTGAACTGAAATTAGAGAGACGCACTTCTGGTTTTGGAGAAACATGATTCTGTTAATGACTGACAGTAATGTTGATAACAAACACCGAAAACATTCAAAAAGAATGATCGATCATTCTTCCATGTCCAGACGATTTTCAGAGGTGAAAACGAGCCAGCCAGGGATTGCCTTTTGAAGAAAAGCATTCACTCTTGGCTTAGAATCCAGACCCTAGCTTACAATGACCTCCATACCCTAAAAAGGGAAATTTATATGTCGTCTAAGCTACGTCTTCAACCCGTTCTATCAACAGGGAAAGCAGAAAATAATTCTAGTTAATTAGGCTGAAAGTTCCCAGTCATCGTAAACTTCACACTACACACAGCTAAAACCTGCGCTCAACCGTAAAATATCCTTCAGAAATCTAATTCCAAAGTTTGCAAGTGAATTTGTCAATGAACTCCAATGAATCACCAACACAATTAGTTAAACTGCCTGAACTCTAAGAAAAAATTCGATACAGGCTCGGTAATTTAGAAGATAGCTAATTAACGGCAACTGCGGAGACTGTGGAAAGAATCAATCTGAGAGTCTTAAGCGTTTTAACAATTGCGGATGCAAGAACTTTAGCACAACTTATCGGTTATACATTTCCCTATCAAAAGTGCAATTTGACTGCTCAATTTCGCTTCCAGTATATTTTTTCTTCCTAATTTTACTTTCAGAATGAAGATTGCAAAATCTTGAACTTACTGAAGTA
Source organism: Leptolyngbyaceae cyanobacterium RU_5_1 (assembly GCA_012034055.1). Lineage (GTDB taxonomy): Bacteria > Cyanobacteriota > Cyanobacteriia > Leptolyngbyales > Leptolyngbyaceae > JAAUSG01. The sequence continues at coordinate 7,791 of JAAUSG010000101.1, forward strand.
TCTTTGATAAAGAGTCGTCTATACAGCGAAATTTTAGTTGGAATCTCTTAAATCAACCGTTGTTGATGTAACAAATCAAACTTACGATGAATCGTTCATCTTATAAGAAAGATATATGTACCCCTTATTGATAAGAAACTTATCTTTATAAAAGAATGTTTATATTAATTTGGTTAAAAATATTTGAGATTTAAGAGCGGTGGCTTTGATTAGGATTCCATGCACACACTGTTTTAGCCTACTGAGCAATAGTCCGCCACGGTGACTTTCTGGGACTGCCTAGCCCCAGAAGAGCATTTATGGGATTTGATAGGGTTTCAACTATCAAAAGCTACGTAGCAGGGTAGTAACTATTGGTGCATGGTGGAAATACGCCTGCCGTTTTTATTCAGCACTCAGTCCTCAGTACTGCCTAACCCAGGGGTTGACGGACTTACGCTGAGGTTGACTAGCGCCATTAGTTAATAAAGACGACTGAGAACATAATCTGCCAACTTAACCAGCGCCTGGCGAGATGAGGAGATTGATAAATTTTCCACACACTTAATTGCAATTCGGGAATGCTGTGTAGCAAGCTGGCGCGATCGCTCAATTCCCTGGCTATCTTTCACCAGGGCGATCGCCTGATCCAAATCTCCGGGTTGGGCAAACTCGCGCTCAATTAGTACCTCCAGATAAGGCTTCTCCTCCAGTGCATACAACACCGGTGCAGTTAAGTTGCCACTCCTCAGGTCTGACCCTGCTGGCTTACCCAGTTCTTCGGTTGATCCGGTGAAATCTAAAATGTCATCCACAATTTGAAATGCCAAACCAAAATGGCGACCGTAGCCATAAAGATCCTCTGTCAGACTGTCAGACACTTCACTGAGCACAGCCGCTGCTTTGGAGCTATTCGCAATCAGTGAAGCCGTTTGTAGTAAGTTTTTTCAAGATAAGCATCGATTGACAGACTCGCATCAAACCGGTTTAAACCCTGCTGAATTTCTCCCTCTGCATAGTCTTTGATCACCTCTGACAGCAGTTTGACTACGGTTAGATTGTCCAGGTTTGCTAAATACCAGGATGCTTGAGCAAACAGAAAGTCTCCTGCCAATACCGCGATCCGGCTACCAAAGCTGGCATTGACCGTCGGTATCCCTCGGCGTAGAGTTGACTCATCAATAATGTCGTCATGCACCAAACTGGCTGTATGAATCATCTCTGTTAATTCAGCTAAGCGGCGATGCTTGGATGTAATTTCCTGGTTTAGCAATGTTGCTCGGGATACTAACAACACGATCGCTGGCCTAACCTGCTTTCCCCTTGCCCCAAACAGATGCTCTGCCGCCGCGTACAAAATCGGATGACGAGCACCAATCAGGTTCTTAAGGTTTTCATTGAGCAGAGCAAGGTCATCATCGACGGGAGCGAAAAGAGAAGTAGCTGGAGTCATGGGTGTCCAACTCAGACGAAAGGTTACGAAATTTTAAGTATTCTGTACTATTCTAAGGGATCTCATCCGGTGTAAAACAGAAAAATTAACCTCAAAAACTTGCTGCTGAAACTCTCAGCACAACAGCCTTTGTGCTAGCTTGATACTAAGCATTTCAAAAATCAATACGCGGGTGGTGGCTAAGAGGATGGCAGTAGAAGCGCCAAATATTGGTTTGGTCGTTTAGCGGTGGTCTAGCTTGTCTCTCCTCGAAAAGAGAGCCAACTGAAGATTTTCTTTCACGCTAGGCATTGTTTCGAGATAGTTTTAGACGACTGCTCACCTCCTTTAACTGGGCTGATTAGTGGCTGAGTAGGCAATTCTTTTTGAGAGCCTCGTATTGTCGCATTGCTCTCTTAAAGCACCTTTTTTGTTGCCATAGGCTATAGATGTTTCACTAAACGACTTTGGGAATGCAATCCCTGGTTTGTTTGCACTGGTTTGTTCTGCTGACTTCGCCTTCGCTGGTTATGATTTACAATAACTTTCCCCTGGTAATTGCCGTTTCTGCAGCTATTTATCTGGCTATCGTTTATCTATTACTGCTCCTTGCTCAACGCTTTAAAGGGTTGCCGCGACCCCGTAATTAAACCTTGTTCACGCCCAGACCTGGATTTTTCTTAAGGGAAAGCTTCAGATTCCGAGCTGAACGTGGCTTAACCCGTTCAATCGTTAACTTCATCTGCAAAGCTTGCCCAGCGCACAAATTCAAATGGGCCTGCGATCGACCCCAGATCAGTTCGTCAGTCTCAGGATCGCGTCCTCGGTCATAGCTGATCAGAGTCTCTGTGTTAACGACAAATTCGTTGTCGAGATAAGTCGTCCGATCCTTGCGCACCACAATGCAGCCTTTTCCGGGTTCTACCTGTCCTCTAAAACTGTCCCCAGTCCACTCCACATGCATGTTACACCCAGGCATTTCCTCCAAGTGATCTACTGTGAGGGTTTGCAGACGCTTGAGATCACGGGACGCACCGTAGAATTGCTCTTCTCCCCGAATTTTATAGTTCTCTAGATAAATTCGTCCGTCTTGGATGGAGAGTTTCATCACTCTAACCCTATAAGGTTCGTTCAGCATGAAGTCGTAGGCTTGTTCCAGAAATAAACCTACGCCTGAAAGCAGCTCTGGTGGGAGGGGACGCATACAGACGCGGATATGGGCATAAAGGGGGGGGTTTTCAAATGCTTGTTGCTGGTTGCTAAAATCGGCTGCCATTAAGCGGGCCAAAGCGGCAACATCCGTTGAATGAGTCATTAGTCCAGTCGTTGAATAGTTGAGACATAAACCGTACCCCTCATTCTAGGAGGCTTTGGTCACGCATCATTTGATGGTTGCCTTGAAAAAATGACCAACAACCAATGACCAATGACCAATGACCAATGACCAATGACCAACTATCTAACTTGGCTGTGTAGTACGACAAAGCAGCACCGGACAAGGAGCATAGTGAATGACATAATCTTCGGTGATGCTAAGGCGAGTATTACGTAGAACCGGTGGTGGGTTTGTCTGCTCCTTAGACTCTCGACGGGGACTTCGGATAGCGTGGAGTGGAGACAGGAGCGATCGCCGGGTCAGATCACTGCCTAATATAACTAGATTTATCTCCTGCTCTTGGGCGACCTGACAAATCAGCGGACCTGGGTCGCCAGTTTGCATCCGGGTATGAATTTCCAGATTGGCATTGTCTTTAGCATTGTCTAAGTTGGCTCGTGCCTGCTGTAGGATTCGCTCACCCTGCTCTTTCTGAACCGTCTGTAGGGATTGATTGAGCTGCCAGCTTGGCGTGGGGGAAACAAATGGACCAATTAAATAATTGGCATTGAGCGGAGCCTGGACGTGGAGAAGCGTGATTTGCCGAATCCCAGCCGGAATCAGTTGGCAAGTGGCTGCGATCGCCTGTCGGGTGGCTGGAGAGCTGTCTACAACCAGCAGAACATGGCTCAAGCTGGGTTTTGGCAAAGCCTCGGCAGCAGAGCGGGCAACCAAAACACTGCAAGGTGCATAACGGGCGATCGCGGTGGACACACTCCCTAACAACAGCTCTCGCATTCCCCCCCCGCCCCGATGCCCTACGGCAATCAGTCCGGCTTGAAGGGTGCGGGCACAGTTCAAGATCTCAGGTGCAGGGCGTCCCTGGCGGATCTCTAGCGACATCGGAAAGTCTGCCGAAAAATCCATCTCAACGAGCGCCGTCAAATTTTCTAAAGAAGGGATGAAACCAGTTGAGCCATTTGTAGAAATTGCATCGGACTCCAGAGTTGCTGTCGGCGAATCACCCTGTTTCTGGAGATGGGCATGGGTAATCTGCTTGCTAAACCTGGAGCGATTTGAGACGCGAGGCTGCACGGTTAGAACAGTGAGCAGTGGCGACGCATTTCCTATGGGCGATCGCGGCTTCCACTCCGCTTGGGTTTGAAACAGTTCAGCGATCGGGCGAACTAGTCGTTGAGCCAAATGAGCACTGGATGAACCATCCGTAGCCAGCAGCAGCGGTGGAGATAGGACTGGAGAGATGATTTGAGGCATGATGATCCTGCATATGCCCCCAATTTAACACCGCCCCCGTGACCGAATACGTAAATTTAAGTAAGATAGGTCAAATGTCAAGATAGATGTTAATGAAGGTTTTAATACTAGCCTGGGAGTTCCCGCCTCGAATTGTGGGTGGGATCGCTCGGCATGTGGCGGAACTGTATCCTGAGTTAGTCAAGCGCGGCCATCAGATTCACATCATTACCGTTGAGTTTGGACAGGCTCCCCGGTATGAGGTGGTGGATGGAGTGCATGTCCACAGGGTCAGTGTGCACCGCAGTGATAACTTTTTTCACTGGGTCGCTAACATGAATGAAAGCATGGGACGGCATGGGGGCAAATTGCTCCTGGAAGAAGGCCCGTTTGATCTGATCCATGCGCACGATTGGTTGGTGGGGGATGCCGCGATCGCCCTCAAGCACACCTTTAAAGTTCCGCTCGTCGCAACGATCCACGCGACAGAATTTGGTCGATACAACGGCGTCTACTCTGACCAGCAGCGCTACGTGAGCAGCAAAGAGGGAATACTGGCCTACAACGCCTGGCGGATTATCGTCTGCACTAACTACATGCGCTTGGAAGTAGAACGGGCGTTAGATATCCCCTGGGACAAAATTGACGTTGTTTATAACGGGATTCATTTAGAGAAAAAATGTCCTGAAGACTTTGATCCTCAAGAATTTCGCCATCGTTTCGCCGCTGACCACGAAAAGATTGTTTACTACATCGGGCGGATGACCTACGAGAAAGGGGTTTCCGTCCTCCTTAGTGCTGCTCCTAAAGTGATCAGGGAAATGGATGGCAACGTCAAGTTTGTCTTAATTGGCAGTGGCAACCTGGATGCAGTCAAGCGGCAAGCCTGGGATATGGGCATTTGGGACAAATGCTATTTCACTGGGTTTATGTCTGATGATGACTTAAACAAGTTCCGCGTGATTGCGGACTGCTCAGTATTTCCCAGCCTGTACGAACCGTTTGGTATCGTTGTCTTAGAGAATTTTGCTGCTCGCGTTCCGGTGGTTGTTTCAGATACCGGAGGATTTCCAGAAATTGTCCGTCATACGAAAACGGGTGTGGTCACCTGGACCAACAATCCCGATTCTCTTGCCTGGGGAATTCTAGAAGTCTTGAAGAATCCCGATTATGCTCAGTGGCTCGTTGACAATGCCTATGAGGATTTAGATCGTCGCTTTTGCTGGACTAAGCTAGCTCAACAAACAGAAGCGGTTTATGGACGAATTCTTCATGAGCGTGCTCAAGTCCACTGGTAGGCGATCCCAGCTTTTGTTGTCAAAAATATCTGATTCAAGTACTGGTTCACAACCGCAAAACGGTGTAGAAATAAAGGAGCAACTGAGTGGGAATGAATGGTTATGCTTTATAGTTCAGTTGTAATTATGGTTGTTGAGAGGAGTTGTTTTAAGATGAACATGCGCATTTTGTCCGTACTTGGTGCTGCTGGATTAATGGTGGGATTTTCTCTGCCAGCCGGAGCAGTTCCCTCTGCTACTACTAGAGTTCTTGACAAGGAAACCCTGACTGGTATTGAGGGTCATGACTTGCCAACCCCTCCCGTTCACCCGGCTCTCTTCACCCTGCCGATTGACGTTCAGGTTGTTAAGAACGACACGATTACCACGGATACCCCAATTACTGATAAGTTTGGCGTTGCAACTCCTGTTGCGGATTGGGCTACTGCTGTTCGGGCTTGCTTGTATGCTAAACCAAAGCTGGTTCGGGTAGTGGGTAAAGATTCAGTTCCCTTCGTGATCAACAAGAACGAAGGTACGGTTGTGCTGAATGCAAACGGTAAAGCAGTTTGCCCTCAGTAGTTGAAATTTGTTAGTCAGCGATGCTGGCTTGTATAGCCTTAATTTTACCTCTTGCGATCGCAGGTTTTAATGGCATAGCGCCTTGTAGCTTGTCATCGCAAGAGGTTTTGTTTTAAGCAAAAAGATGCCGTTGTCTAGGCTGCACCCGTTTTGTAAACATAGTATTCTTCTGCAACACATAGCTGATAGCTATGGTAATCAGTGGACTAGGGTACTGACTGCTGATTAAGACATAGGTGGAGCAATGGAACGACAGGAGCAGGTTGCTTGGTTGCGAGAAAACACGCTGTTTGGATCGTTGTCCGAGGCTGCTCTGACAGCGATCGCGGCGGCGATTCAAGAACAAATGATTGCGGAAAACCGCCGCATTGTTTTAGAAGATACCCCACCCCAGGCACTCTATATTCTCAAGGCTGGACGACTGGAAAGCTACCATACCAGCAAAACCACAACAGCTAGCGCAGTCAGTCTACTCCCCGGTACCGCATTTCATCTCAAAGAACTTGTGCTCGATCAGCCTGCAGAGCGGACGGTCATTACCCTAACAGATTGCGTCTTATGGGTGATTCCGCGTGCAGCGTTTCTGGATCTGGTACAGCAATATCCTGAAATTGGTCAACTATTTTCACGCCAATTAGCTAGTGAACTCGATCAAGTCGCGGCGGAATTGGAATACGAGCGAGACCGTCAAATCGCGCTACGTCCTTATCTGGTGCCCAAGGTAAAGCGCGGAATTGTGGGCACCAGCCGTTACGCCGTGCGCCAACGCCAGGAGATTAAAAAGGCGCAGAACGATCGCACATCAGTCCTGGTCTTCGGTGAACCCGGCTTGGAAAAAGACAACACGGCGGCGTTGATTCACTTTGGCTCTCGCGATCGCCACGAGCCAATGATTAAAGTCAATTGCGATACTCTACAGGCCAGTGGAGCGGAACTGTTTGGTCGAGCAGGCGGCAAGCCAGGACTGATTGAGTGGTTGGGAACCGGCACGTTACTCCTTAATAACCTGCAGGATCTCAATCTGGAACTGCAAAATAAGTTGGTCGGGCTGTTGGAAACGGGTGAGTATACTCCGGTTGCGCGTGAGGGTGAGCCTCCTCCAACCCCTCGCCGTTGTGCAGCCCGAATTATGATGACCTCTGAACGGGTTTTGCCAACACTGGAGCGAAAAGGGTTGGTCGGTCACGTGATCAAGATAGCGCCACTGAGGATTCGTAAAGCCGATATTGTGGCACAGGCAGAGTACTACCTCAGCCTGATTTGCCGTGCCAGGGGAATTCCCAAGCCCAAAATTACCCCAGAAGCCATTCGTCGATTACAGGGCTATGATTTCCCCGGTAACTTAACTGAACTGGAAAGCTTGATTGAACGGGCGGTTATCCAGCTTAATGGAGCACCAGAACTCACGGAAGAAGTGTTTTGGTCCACCAGTAGTAAAGGCAAGCGTTTCCGGTTGAATCTGCTAAATGCCTATCCCCAATTGCGACGATTTCTGCGCAGCCCCTGGTATCCCGATCGCATCAACTATGGCTTTACCCTAGGTTTCTTTGCGGTTGTGGTTGCGGTGCTGATGCTGGGACCCCAGAGCCGCGATCGCAACATTGCCCTCAACGCTTTTTGGGCCTTGTGGTGGCCGCTGATCCTGGTTGCCTTTCCCTTCGTTGGCCGGATTTGGTGCGCCTTTTGTCCCTTCATGATCTACGGTGAATTGGCCCAGAAAATTTCCCTCTGGCTCTACCCCCGCAAGCTTCTACCCTGGCCACGCCAGGATGCCGAAAAATGGGGCGGATGGTTCCTGTTCGGCCTGTTTACCCTGATTTTGCTTTGGGAAGAGCTATGGGACTTAGAGAACACCGCGTATTTGTCTGGTTGCTTGCTGCTGTTGATTACGGCTGGAGCGGTAATCTTTTCTCTGTTGTTTGAGCGTCGCTTCTGGTGCCGCTATCTGTGTCCGATTGGGGGCATGAATGGGATGTTTGCCAAGCTAGCCATGATTGAGCTACGAGCGCAGCAAGGCATTTGCTCTGCCACCTGCACCACCTATCAGTGCTACAAAGGCGGACCGGAAAAGGGAGAAGGGCAAGAAACGGGGGGCTGCCCAGTCTACTCTCATCCAGCCCAGCTCGAAGACAATCGCGATTGTGTGTTGTGCATGACATGCTTGAAAGCCTGCCCGCATCGTTCAGTAGAGCTAAACTTGCGTCCACCGGGGATTGAACTGTGGACAACCCACACGCCGACCTACTCCGAGATTTGTCTGCTGTTCTTGCTGTTGGGTGCAGTGTTGCTGCACCGATTGCCAGAAATAGAGCAGCAGTTTGGGTGGAATTTGCATCTAGACCACTTTGGGATTCACGCTGGCGTGTCGGTGCTTGCATTTCTGGTGCCAGGAATTTTGGCGCTACTCACTCACCAGCTTACCCGTCTGCTCAACCGTACAGGTAGACCGCCGCTTTTCTTGAAACTTGCCTACGGGTACTTACCGCTGGTTCTGGGTGCAAGTCTTGCCCACTATCTGCGGTTGGGATTAACGGAAGCTGGACGGGCTATTCCTGTAACCTTTGCTACGTTTGGCTTTGGTACAGCCAATTTGCCTGTTGCGGTTGCCCATCCTGCCGTCATTGCGTTTCTACAAGCCGTAACGTTAATCGCTTCCTTCTGGTTAAGCGTGATTTTAACGCAGAAGATTGCCCGTCAGCCCCTCTGGAACCTGTTGCCACAGCATTTAGCCACGTTCGCGATCGCGTCTTTGATGTGGAAAGTCATCGTGGGCTGGTAGTGTAAATGGTCTGGCTAGGCTAATCGACCACCTTGAGCAATCCCATCTTAAGGCGATCGTAAATATCAGTCACCCGATTCGCATCTTCGTCGCTGATATGAGTTCTGGCAGCTACTACCCAAAGGAAAAACTGTTCATCAGCGCGAGTGATCTTGCCAGTACCGAGAATGCGCTTGATGACTTGTGCAACGGTAACGGTAGGATGGGGGAAAACGTCTGCAGTTATCATAGGTAGATGTCTTCTAGGAGAGTATGAATGACTTGTGAATAGCTTCGCTGAGTTTGCTAGCTTTTCACTTCCTCTCAGTGGATAACCGCAATTCACCCATTCGGGCGAACTAAAAAAGTTTCGATGAATCCAAGCAGGTTAAGCAGTTGTACGGAATCTCATCAGTACTCATTAAGAGGATGTTTTAAAAGTCCTCCTGTTTGTAGCAAAGCGTGCAAGATCCCCCTAAATCCCCCTTATTAAGGGGGACTTTGAGCTAA
>JAAUSG010000357.1 GCA_012034055.1 Leptolyngbyaceae cyanobacterium RU_5_1
TCGCGAGCAGGAAGCGTCTGACCAAAGTGGGCGCTTCTAGCTAAATTCAGACACCTCTAGCGAGGTTTACCCGCCCTTGGGGCGCTCACACTCATCAAGCCACCAGCTTCGCTGGGGGTGTCTGACTCTGTTTCACTAAATGTGCAGCCACACTGTACTCACTCCCGCAGCGATCGCGCCTCGATATAACTTTGTACCAGCGCAAACCCTTTGCCCAACTCAGTCTCCACCTCAAAGAAGTCGAGATATTTAGGAATGGCTGGATGCTCAAGAGATTTGAGGGTTTCTGCCTCCCGTTCAAATAGTTTCAAATCATTCCAGGTAAAGTCGGGTCCAAATAACAACAGCTTGATGACAATGGGCGATCGCGTTTCTAAATCGGTTGCCAGAAAAGTTCTCCGTCCTGTTTTGCGACCGAGTAGGGATTGAAGTTGGTAGCGATCGTGCAAAACTTGATTTGCCAGTTGATCCATGAACTTTGGAATCCAGCGAGGTACATAGTTCACACTGGACTATCGGCAAATTCTATGGTTCTACGCACTTTTGTAATACTTTTTAATAACGATCACCTCGTTGCCCGTTCGCGCCAAAATCCTGAAAGAGTGCTGAACCTCATCTATGCATGAAATCGAAATCGTCTTTGGGTTGCTGTTTGCGGTTGCTGCCCTTGCAGTGATTGCTGAAAAGATTAAAGTCGCCTATCCCATTTTGTTGGTGCTGGGTGGACTGGCGATCGGGTTCGTTCCCGGTCTTCCCCATGTGGAGCTGAATCCCGAAGTCGTTTTTCTGATTTTCCTGCCACCGCTGCTGACAGCGGCCGCCTGGTACACCTCCTGGCGGGATTTCCGGGCCAATTTGAGACCGATTCTGTTGCTGGCGATCGGTCTGGTGCTGGTGACAACGGGGGCAGTGGCGGTGGTGGCTCATGCGGCGATCGCAGGCATGACCTGGCCGGTTGCCTTTGTGTTGGGGGCGATCGTTTCCCCACCCGATGCAATAGCGGCAGCGGCGATTACCGAACGGCTCAGTGTTCCCAAGCGAATTGTGGCGATTCTTGAGGGTGAAAGCCTGGTAAATGATGCGACTGGTTTGGTGGCTTATCGCTTTGCGGTTGCCGCCGTTGTCGCAGGCACGTTTTCAATCTGGAATGCCGGTCTGGGGTTTGTGCTGATGGCGGCGGCTGGTGTATTGGTGGGATTGGCAGCCGGTTGGTTGATCATTTGGATTCACCGACAGATTGACGATCCACTGGTGGAGATGACTGGCACGATTTTGATGAGTTATGCCTCCTACCTGGTTGCGGAACATCTGCACGTATCAGGTGTACTGGCCGCCGTTGCAGTCGGGCTTTATCACCGCTGGCACAGTTCTGAAGCCATTACACCGATGACGCGAATTAAGACGATCTCAGTTTGGGAACTGTTTGTCTTCCTGCTCAACGGTCTCGTGTTCATTCTGATTGGACTGCAGCTCCCCAGCATCCTGGAGGCGATCGCGGAGCGGTCAGCCACAACCTTGATTTGGTACGGAATCTTAATCAGCGCGGTTGTCATCGGCATCCGCATCCTGTGGGTTTTTCCAGCCACTTACCTTCCCTGCTGGAGTAGCCGCCAACTGTGGCAGCGTGATCCCTCTCCTCCCTGGCAACAGGTGATGATTATTGCCTGGACTGGGATGCGCGGCGTCGTTTCCCTAGCAGCCGCTCTTGCCTTGCCACTCGTGACGAACACTGGAGCGCCGTTTCCTGACCGCGACCTGGTGATCTTCCTGACTTTCTGTGTGATTCTGGTCACGTTGGTGTTGCAGGGATTGACCTTACCGCTGCTCATCCGGCGGCTCAAAGTGGTGGATGATGGCAACACGGAGCGTGAAGAAATGGAAGCTCGACTCAAAGCGGCCGAAGCGGCGATGGAACGCCTGGAAGAACTAATTGCTGAAAATAACACGCTCAAAGAATCCGCAATGGTGCAATGGCTGCGAAGTGAGTATGAGGAGCGCATTCGTCAATATTGTGATGTGTGCATTGCAATGGATACCGGCAATTATGAGCAACTGGCAGCACTCAAGGTTCTGCAACGGGAAGCAGTTGCCACTGAACGTAGAATCGTTGTTAAACTGCGAAATCAAGGGATGATCAATGACGAAGTGCTGCATCGACTTGAACATGAGCTTGATTTAGAAGAGGTACGGCTCAGGGGATAAGTAAAATGACGTTGGTTGTCGCTACGTTCTACAAGTTTGTCAGATTGCCCGATCGCGCGGAAAAACAGCAAGTTCTGATAGAGCATTGCCAAACGCAAGGGATCAAAGGAACAATTTTGCTGGCTCAGGAAGGCATTAACGGCACGATCGCAGGTTCCCGCGCCGCGATCGCTGCTGTCCTGGACTTGCTGAAATCAGATCCGTGCCTAGCAGACTTGGAACACAAGGAGTCTTACGCGAATGCTCAACCGTTCGATCGCCTGAAGGTGCGTTTGAAGCATGAAATCGTTACATTGGGAATGCCAGAGGTCGATCCGGCAAGCCAATCGGGAACCTATGTCAGCCCGCAGGAGTGGAATGCACTCATTTCAGATCCAGAGGTTCTGGTGGTCGATACCCGCAACGACTATGAAGTCAGCATTGGATCATTTCAGGGTGCTGTCAATCCTCAAACAACCTCCTTTCGAGAGTTTCCAGAGTACGTCCAAACTCATCTCACCCCGGCCCAACACCCCAAAATTGCCCTGTTTTGTACCGGGGGAATTCGCTGTGAAAAGGCATCCTCCTACCTGCTGAGTCAAGGGTTTCAGGAGGTCTATCATCTCAAAGGTGGGATTCTCAAGTACCTGGAGGAGGTTCCTGCTGACGAGAGTTTGTGGCGAGGAGAATGTTTTGTTTTCGACCAGCGGGTTGCGGTTCAGCATGGACTGGAACCCGGAACTCACGAGATGTGTTGCGGCTGTGGCCATCCGATTTCTGAGCAAGACAAAGCCTCTGCAAATTATGAAGAGGGAATCTGTTGTCCGCATTGCTATACAACCCTGTCGCTAGAAAAACGGTTACGCCAAAGCGAACGTCAAAACCAAAGAAATCGCTGACACGAGCAATCCTAAAAGCAGAACAATTCGTATATAGAGTCAAATCACCATTTGCCAAATCACACTCTGTAGGGAGCGATCGCCATGCAAAAATCTCCAGCCGCATACCTGATCAGTACACTCGTAACTTCTACCGTATTCGGTACAATTATCAGCGCCATGTCAGTCGCTATCTGGCAGGGATTTCTCTCCCCCCAATTCCGCGCAGCCGTTACCCTTGATTCTGCTGAGGTGGTGGTTGCTCCAGCTCAACGACAGATATAGACCGGTGTAGGGGTAGGTTTAGCCGAAGATCTAGCCAAGCTGCATAGATTGTCTACAAAACCTACCCCTACGCCACCGGAAAATTTACAGCAAATGAAGATTTGCAGCACGTCCGCGTTATTTATCCTTTGCTGCAGCAGAGGTTTGATTGATGTCCTGTGCCATGTCCAGATAGTCCTCTGGATTGCCGGTAGATGCAGCGACAGATGATGCTTTTCCGGGCTGTGAAGACCCGCGCTGAGAGGTTGTTGCCCCTTTTGCTCCAGTGCTTCCAGCCCCAGTACTATACTCTTTTGCAGCTTCGTAATCCGCTGCCACGTTGGCC
>JAAUSG010000102.1 GCA_012034055.1 Leptolyngbyaceae cyanobacterium RU_5_1
CTTGCCTGAAAATCATGAAGCGATGGTGTATGTCGTCATGATTCGGTTGATGCTGCGGCGATTAACGAACAACCGCCGAACGAGGAAGCCGAAAACTGCTTAAACAACATTTACAAACAGTTTCTGATGGGCTGATTCAGTTCAATCCGGCGGGCGGCTACTGGCAGTGTGATATTGCCCAGGTGCGGGTCTTGTCGGTTCCCGAAGATGTTGCCGAATTCATGGCACAGCGTTTGCAAAAACTGCCCCCGACAACCCAACAAATCCTGAAATTGGCCGCATGCATTGGCCATCAGTTTGATTTGGCAACGCTGGCGATCGCGTGTGAAGTCGATTCGGCAGTCGCCGCCGCCAACTTGTGGAGGGCGTTGAAGGAAGGGCTGATCCTGCCGACTAACGAGATTTACAAGTTCTACCAGGAGGCTGATTCGTCCACTCTAACCCCTCAATTTACCCATCAGATTGATTACCCGTTGTTGAATCCAACGGCCTGCACGTACCGATTTCTGCACGATCGCGTGCAACAAGCGGCTTACTCGCTCATTCCGGCAGACCAAAAGCAGGCAACTCACCGGGCGATCGGTCAACTGTTATTCAGGAATACTCCCGAAGCCGAACGGGAAGAGCAGATCTTTGAAATTGTGAATCAACTCAATCGGGGGTTGAACTTAGTTACTCAAGCGAATGAGCGGGAAAATCTGGCTCAGTTGAATTTGATCGCCAGTCGTCGAGCCAAACATGCCACCGCTTACGGGGCAGCGCTGGACTATGCCAATGTGGGCGTTGCTTTACTGCCTCAAGATTGTTGGCAACAATGCTATCCTCTGGCCCTGACATTCCATGAATTAGCCGTCGAGCTAGCGTTTTTGAACGGTCACTTTAAGCAAGTGGACGACCAGGCGCAAATTGTCATCCGACACGCTAAAACCCTGCTTGATCAAGTTAACGTTTACGAAGTTCAAATCCTTGCCCGAACTGCTGAAAACAAACCCTTACAAGCGGTTGAGATTGCCTTAGAACTGCTCAAAACGCTGGGAGTAACCCTGCCTGATCGCCCAACGGATGAGGATGTGCGCACCGTTTTGAGCCATACCGCCGCGTTGCACCGAGACCAGGACATTTCAAGCCTGGCCAACTTGCCTGAGATGACGAATGGCCAGGCCGTAGCCGCGCTGCAAATTTTGAACGCCATTTTTGCCTCTTGCTATGCCGTTGCCCCTAATTTAATTCTCTTAGTTGCCGCTTTAGGTGCTCAGTTGTCGATCACGCACGGCAACGGGCCCCTCTCAGCCATTGCCTATGCAAACTACGGGATGCTCTTGTGTGGAATCGTGAATGATCTGGAGTCTGGATACGCATTTGGGCAATTAGCCTTGAACCTGACGTCTCAGTTTCCACAAGCTGCGATCGAAACGAGGGTCATGTGTATGGTTGCGACCTTTGTTCTTCATTGGAAGCGGCATCTGCGAGAAACCATTCCTGTGTTGCAAGCTGGGCATCGAAGTGGAATTGAAACGGGAGATATCCAATTCCAAGCCTGGGGCTACTACGATGAATGCCAGGCGGCTTACCTGACTGGGCAAGAACTGACCGGTTTAGAACAAAAATTAACCGCGTATGGGCAAGCGCTGCGCCAGATTAAGCAGGAAATTCCCCGCGATCGCAGTGAGCTGTTGCGCCAGGCGGTCTTGAATTTGCTGGGGCGATCGCTGCATCCTTGTCAGTTGGTGGGTGAAGCTCATGATGAGCAACAATCTCGCGATCGCTATCAAGCCTGCAAGGATACCGAAGGGCTTTACTTCCTCAACTTCCATAAATTTATACTCTGCTATTGGTTCGGGGATAGCAGGCAGGCGTTGACCTTTGCTGATCTGGCTAAACCCCACCTGAACAATGTTCCCGCCCAAGCCGTTGTTCCAGTCTTTTATTTTTATGATTCGTTAGTGCGGTTATCGCTCTGCTCAAGAGTATTTGGATCGGACTATGAACATCTTTTGGAGTGTACCGATTCAAATCAACAAAAAATTGAGTTTTGGTCAACTTATGCACCCATGAATTTTCAACACAAATACGAGTTGGTTGCAGCGGAGAAATATCGAGTATTGGGACAACGAGCTGAGGCGATTGATGGGTACGATCGCGCGATCGCCCTGGCAAAGGAAAACGGCTTTGTTCAAGAAGCAGCACTGGCTAACGAACTAGCTGCCAGGTTCTACCTCGACTGGGGCAAAGTGCGCATCGCTCAGGAATACATGACTGAAGCCTATTATGGCTATGCGCGTTGGGGTGCCAAAGCCAAAATCACCGACCTGGAAACCCGCTATTCCCACCTGCTCACCCCGATCCTGCACGATCAGCCAGACCCCCTCACGGGAGATAGCGCCCTGAGTGCATTCAGTAACCAACCATTCCAGCGCAGCACCTTGCCATCTGGAAGCGGTGTCTCCCATGCCCTGGATCTTGCCAGTGTGCTCACGGCTTCTCAGACACTGTCCAGCGAAATCCAACTGGACAAACTGCTTTCAATTCTCCTGAAGCTCGTGATTGAAAATGCTGGCGCTGAGAAGGGCGTTTTCATCTTGCATGAAAATCAGCAATTGTACGTGGAAGCGGTGATGCAGGTCGGAGCAACGGCAACAGTGCTGCAATCGATTCCGCTACAGGACAGCCTGGACGTGCCGATTAACTTGATCCATACCATTAAACGGATGCAGCAACCGTTGGTGATCGAAGATACCATGGTGTACTCCTCTCTGTCTCAGGATACTTACATTCAGCGTCAGCAGCCCAAAAGCTTGCTGTGTCTACCCATTCTGCATCAAAGCAAGTTGCTGGGAGTTTTGTACTTAGAGAACAATCTGATCACTGGGGCCTTTACGAGCGATCGCGTTGAAATCAGCAACCTGCTCTGCGCTCAAGCTGCCATTTCACTCGCGAATGCCCGGCTTTATCGGCAATCGCAAACAACCCTGCAAACCCTGCAGCAATCACAACAGCTTCTGCAGCTCGTGATGGATACGCTGCCCCAACGGGTGTTCTGGAAGGATCGCAACTTTCGATATTTGGGATGCAATCGGCACTTTGCTCAGGATGCGGGTCTGCCGTCTCCCAAACAATTGATTGGTAAAGATGACTTTGAGCTGGCGTGGAAAGAGTTGGCTCATCTCTACCAGGAAGATGATCAGTTCGTCATGGAACACGGCATTAGCCGGATTCATTACGAAGAACGGCAAATGCGAGAAGATGGCTCTCTCGTATGGCTGAGAACCAGCAAAATTCCCCTCCGCAATCAAGCCAGGGAGATTATCGGCGTGTTTGGATGTTATGAAGACATCACGCTGCTGAAAGAAGCCGAAGAAAGCTTGCACAAGTCGGAAGCAGAACTGCGGCAAAAGTCTGAAGAACTGGCACAAACCGTGCAAGACCTGCAACAAGCTCAGTTGCAATTGGTTCAGAATGAGAAGATGTCTGCTCTGGGCAGCCTGGTTGCTGGGGTTGCCCATGAGATTAACAACCCGGTCGGGTTTCTAGCCGGAAACTTACAGCCTGCAAAAGACTATATCAACGACTTGTTTAGACTGATTGAGCGGTATCAAACGACGTTTCCCAATCCGGGACCGGAGGTGGAGGCGGAAATGGCGGCGATCGATCTGGAATATATGCATGACGATCTACCAAAACTGCTGAATTCGATGCAGGCCGGAATCGATCGCATCCGCACCATCAGCACCAGTCTACGCATCTTCTCCCGCGCCGACAGCGATCGCCCACAGCCCTTCGATCTGCACGAAGGCATCGACAGCACCCTCCTGATTTTGAAACACCGCCTCCGAGCCAACGAAACCCGCCCAGAAATTGAGATCATTAAACACTACGGAGAACTTCCCTTGGTTGAATGCTTCGCCGGACAGCTCAACCAGGTATTTATGAATCTGCTTGCCAATGCCGTGGATGCCTTAGAAGAATCGAATCAGGAGCAAAGCTTTGCCGATATCGAAGCCGATCCCAACCAAATTACAATTCAAACCCAATTAATCGATGACCAGTGGGTAGCGATTCAGATTCAAGACAATGGAATTGGTATCCCAGACGATGTAAAGCATCAGATATTTGACCATCTATTCACAACCAAAGCGATCGGCAAAGGAACCGGATTAGGACTCGCGATCGCCCACCAAATCGTTGTCGAAAAACATCGTGGCACGATTCGCGTTGACTCAACTCCAGGACAGGGGACGGAGTTTGTGATCACGATTCCAGTTACAGCCAGAAGTGAGAAGGACGAATGACGCAAAATTCCTTGCTGTAAATTTTCCGGCGGCGTAGGGGTAGGTTTAGCCAAAGATCTAGCCAAGAGGCATAGATCATCTACAAAATCTACTCCTACAGAGATCGTCCATCACTTCGTAATTCGCCATTCGTATTTACCTCTTAGACGGGAAGGCTCGCGCTGTACTCGATAGGGTCAACGTCGATATGAAAGGCGCGGCAAACGAGTCCGGTCAATCCCGGTGAGTTTGCCAGCAATCTATCGGACAACGCTGACCATCTTTGCATACATTTGTACTATTGTTTATGGTAAAATAAGCCCATAAGATCCAAGTCTTGTTGCTCATGATTGTTCTTGAAACCAAGCTCAGAGGGAATTCTGTCCAGTTTGCATTGCTCGACGATGCGATTAGAACGGCTCAGTTTATTCGCAACAAGTGTGTGCGCTACTGGCTGGATAACAAAGGAGTGGGGCAATCTGACCTCTCCAAACTCTGTGCTGTATTGGCAAAGGAGTTTGAATGGGCTGGCAAACTCAATTCGATGGCAAGACAGGCTAGTGCTGAACGTGCCTGGTCTGCCATTAAGCGGTTCTACGACAACTGCACAGCTAAGAAGCCAGGAAAGAAGGGATTTCCCAAATTCAAAAAAACTGGACGCTCGGTGGAGTACAAAACCTCTGGGTGGAAACTGTCTGAAGACCGGAAACATCTCACCTTCACCGATGGCTTCAAAGCTGGAACTTTTTTGCTCATGGGAGCTAGCGACTTGCACTTCTACCAGATTTCGCAGATTAAGCGAATTCGGGTAGTTCGTAAAGCCGATGGCTACTACGCTCAGTTTTGCCTTGAGATTGACCGAGAAGAAACGATTCAGCCTACAGGCAAAGCCATTGGTATTGACCTTGGATTGAAGTATTTCTACAAAGCAACAGATGGAACTGAGGTAGACAATTCCAGGGTTTTGAGGAAGTCCGAGCACAAACTGAAACGCTTGCAGCGTCAAGTTTCCAAGAAACAAAAAGGGTCTAAAAATCGCAGAAAAGCAATCAATCGACTGGGACGACAACACCTGAAAGTATCGAGGCAGCGTAAAGACTGGGCTGTAAAACAAGCCGGTGCGTTGGTGATGTCTAGCGACTTCATTGCCTACGAAAACTTGCAGGTGCAGAACATGGTTCGCAATCATCATCTGGCTAAATCCATCAGCGATGCCGCCTGGAGTTTGTTTGTAATGTGGGTGGTGTACTTTGCTCAAGTGTTTGGCAAGGTGCACCAACCTGTTCCACCCCAGAACACGACGATTGATTGCTTTGATTGTAAACAGCCAGTTCAAAAGACACTCAGTACCCGCACTCATGTTTGTCCTCACTGCGGTTCTGTACGATGCAGAGATGAAAATGCCGCCTGGAACATCCTAGAAAAGGGATTGAGATTGGCTGGGATAAATACCGTAGGGCATACGGAAATCAACGCCTCCAGACAGAACGACCTCTATCTGAATCAAGCAATTGGTTCGGACAAGTCGGCTGGTTGAAGGAGGAACCCCGCGCTGTATGCGTAGCATCAGCGTCGGGAGGATGTCAGGCAACGACGATGTAGGGAGAGTTGACGGCCGCCGATCGCCCGGCTCGAACAAGTGACTGGTAGACGATCGCGGCGGTTTCTCCGCGTGTGGCATCTCGGTTAGGGGTAAGCTGGCGCAGGTTGGGGTAGTTCACGACCAGCTTTTGTTGGGTTGCGGTGGCAATCTGATTTTGGGCGTAGTCAGGAATGGTGGCGCGATCGTCAAAGGCACTCAGCACACTGGGATTGCCGCCCGACAGCTCCAAGCCGCTCACCAATGAGGTCAACACCTGCAGCCTCAGAATGTTCTGGTTGGGTCTAAACGTGCCATCCGGGAAACCTGAAATGAAGCCCGCTTGATAGGCTCGGTCAATAAATGACTTTGCCCAGAAGTTTGCCGGGACGTCGGAAAAGTTGACTGCCGCACGTTTGGCGGGTGGATTGAACGCTTTCACAATCAGTGCCGCATATTGCACCCGGTTGATCGGATCATTGGGCTTGAACGTGCCATCTTCAAATCCACCGATCAGCTCCTGTCTGGACAAGCCGGTGATGAAATCGGCGGCCCAATGTCCTTGAATGTCTGAGAATACCGGCGCTGACGGATCGGCGTTGACGATGTAAGGAGAGGCGATCGCCGGGGCCCGATTCAGCGCCACTAACGCTTGATAGACCATTGCCGCCATTGCCGCTCGTGTGATATCGAGCATCGGCTCCAACCGCCGGACATTCGGATAATTCACTACAATGCGTCGCTGGGTTGCCGTTGCCACCTTTTCCGTCGCGTAGCTGGGAATTTGGGCCCGGTCCCGGTAGTAGCCCAGTACATCTAATACGCCGCCGGTGAGTCCCAATCCACCAATCAAGGACACGATCGCCTGCACCCGCGTCAGGTTTTGGTTGGGACGAAACGACCCATCTGGGAAGCCACTGATGAAGCCCATTTGATTGGCTTCCCGAATGAATGGATAGGCCCAAAAGCTCTGGGGCACATCCACAAACTGGGCAGCAGGCTGCGTTGCCGGTAAGTCAAAGGCATTAGAGATCACGGCTGCATATTGAGCACGGGTGATCGGTGCTTCCGGTTTGAACATGCCGTCCGGGAATCCGCTCACATATCCCTGTTTCACCAGACCGCGAATGAGTCCCTCTGCCCAGTGCCCGCGAATATCTGGCAGTTCTCCCGGAGCAGGCGTTGGAGAGGGAGTTGGCGTTGGCGTCGGAGTTGGCCCGGGAACGTCATTGGCAAGCAGCTCTACTTGGCCATTGATTTTGGTTGGATTCACCTGATTACCAACCGAAATCACCTTAATCGCAGAGCCGTTGTTAATGTCAAACTCCTGATTGTTGCGAAAGATATTGCCGCCGGGATCTTGACCCTGACCCAAGTCTGGAGATGCCTGGTCAATCACTGTCAACCCGTCGCTCGTATTGCGTTCCAGCACATTTTTTCGCAACACCGGACGGCACTTCTGCCCCAGCACAATTCCAGAGCGGTTCTCAAGCAACTGATTATCCGCTAGCAACGGAGCGGCATTATCGTTGATCGCAATCCCAAAGCCTGTACTTTGGCAGACATTGCGCCGCCATTCCCCTTTGGCATTCCGCACAATACTGAAGCCATTGGAGTCGTTCCGCACCGCCACGTTGTCAAATACAGCTGGACTCGCGCTGCCGGTGGCAAAGATCCCTTCCCGCTTGTTGTTGGTGAAAGTATTGTTAGCAATCACCGGATTGGTGGACTCCAACCAAACAGCGGTTCCTCGTGTCTCTGAGTTGGTGACCGTAACTCCCCGCAATTGAGCATTGGTTTCCAACCGCATGGTCACATTCTGGCCGGCAAACGTCGGGCTAACAAATCTGCCGCTGCCGGTAATCAAGATCCCGTTGCCCTTATTGGCTTCATTGCCCATCACCGTTACCCCAGCCGGAACCACTAGAGGAAATCCTTCTCCACTGGCAGCGCTGTAGGTACCGGCGGCCAGTTGCACTTTATCGCCGGATTTTGCCTGCTGGAGCGCACGGGTAATGGTTTTAAGCGGAGCAGCTTGAGTTCCTGCGGCACTATCGTTTCCCGTTGCCGGATTGACGTAAAAGGTAGTAGGTGCTGATTGAACCATGGGAGTGAGGAGTAAGAAGTTGGGACTGGGGAAGGGGGAGCGATGAGTTTTGAGTTATGAATGATGAGTTCCAGATTAATTCCTAAACCACATCCAGCTCGGAATCTGTAGCTTTCCCTTAAGAAAAACTCCAGATCTGGACGTGGACAAGGTTTAATTCAAAATTCCTAATTACTCTACCTCGCCACCCTATTTTGCCTGCGATCGCGCATTTAGAGCAGGAGTGTTGCACTTATTGACATTCACAGGTTGTGTTCAACGACCTCTCAAGCTGGTTTAGAGAAGATTTAGCGGACGTACTGCAAAATACCCCGTGCGATCGCCTCAGCAATCTGACTCCGACCGGATGAACTGGACATACGGGCCGCATCTTCTTGTCCTGTGACAAACCCAATTTCGACCAGTGCTGCGGGCATGGTGGTGTACCTGATCACGTAAAAGTTCGCCTGCTTGACGCCGCGATCGCGCGCGCCCAACCCCTGTAAGAGATTGTCTTGAATGACTCGTGCCAACCGTTTCCCCTCGGCACTGGAGTGATAGTAGGTTTCAACGCCGTTGACATCGGTGCGATTTGCGTCAAACGCATTGGCATGAATACTAACAAACACATCAGCATTGGCACGCTCTGCAAACTGCACCCGGGGTCCCAACTCAATTTCTTGATCGCTCTGACGGGTCAACACTGCTTGAATGCCTTGCTGTTTTAACAACGACACGACTTGACGCGAAATATCCAGAACGGTTTCTGCTTCTCGTAAACCACCAATCCCAACGGCACCCGGATCTCCTCCCCCATGTCCTGGGTCGATGACGACCACAATGCCAGTTTTAGGAACAGAGGGTAACGGATTGGACGGCAAGGGATCGGACGGCAAGTTCGATCTGGGAGGCTGAGTCGAGGTGACCTCGTTCGCTGGAATCACCGTTGCTTGCAGATTGTTGCGGTACAAAGCTTGCTGGAGTTCACTGGCTTTGCGCTCCTCCCGAAATACCCCTGCCTGAATCACCGGTCTGCCATTCACAATCGTGCGAAAGGCTCCTGGCACAATTGTTTTCACCTGTTCCTGGGCTACGTCTGTACTATCCGGTACGATAACTCGATAAATCCGTCCATTGATCGGTTGCTGTGAAGCCGGTGATCCAGGACTGCCATAAGTCGGGCGTTGTGAAGGCTGTTGAACGGTTGGCAACGGGGGAAGCCTGCTGGGGTTACCAATTGAAGGAAAGCGGGACGGCGGAGTGGTTGAGCGTGGCGGAGTGAAAGCGCCTCCCGTAGACGGTGTGTAAACGGGTAACGTGGGGACAACAACTGAACCGGGAGTTCCAGGAGCTGCGATCGCGGAGTTTGCTGAACTGAAAAAACCCAAAGCAACAGCCGCAACTGCCGCTAATCGCAGTTGAACGCAAGTCTTCATGATGTTGAGGGTGAGGTGGTTACTTTCGTCACAAACTCCCCCCTCACGGGTTAATCCGGATGAAACTTATCGCTGGCAGGATTGCAAATCCTGATGGTTCGTTTGGGAACTGATGGCTGAATTCAGTCGTCTAAAGCACGTTCAGTTCGGAATCTGTAGCTTTCCCTTACAGCAGTTTTCATTTGCCACCCTACACCCCACACCCGGATTCACGAGCTGTAGCTTATTGATTTGAGAACCGCTGTAAGAGAACTCAGACGTGGCCCAA
Organism: Leptolyngbyaceae cyanobacterium RU_5_1; assembly: GCA_012034055.1. Taxonomy (GTDB): domain Bacteria; phylum Cyanobacteriota; class Cyanobacteriia; order Leptolyngbyales; family Leptolyngbyaceae; genus JAAUSG01. The sequence goes on from JAAUSG010000102.1 coordinate 9,638, forward strand.
AAATGTTGGTCACTCGACTGCCACACTCACAGGCAAGGTAATCAAACACAATCCACTCACGATCGCACGTAGGACAGTGATGTGGGATAAACTGTTCAATGGAGGTTCTACGAATCGGTTTTGGAGAGGTGGCAGAGTGGTCGAATGCACTCGACTTGAAATCGAGCAGGTGATGAACCTCGCGGGTTCGAATCCCGCCCTCTCCGTTGTTCATTGATCTACTCCAACGGGCTTTTAGCCGTTGGAGTAGAATTGACTACTGATAGGCTTGCGTAGCCTTAAGCATGTGATAAGTGACCAGAATCTGGGTAATGGCCAGTGGATGGCTTTGCAGGGATTCACCCGTAGTGCCGACCACTTTCCCAAGTTCCGGGTTCATTTCGCGATCGCAAAACGCCATGAGATGAGGCATCTCATTGCAGATGAAATGTTCTAGCTCCAGCACCTGTCCTGCCGTAGCATGTCCATCCACCTCCAACACATCAACGGGCTTACCCATATCCCGAGCTAGTCCAATCCGAATGGCCGCTTTGGAATAGATGATATCGTTACTCACAACTTTCGTTAGGTCTGGGTGAGGGATATTGGGTCTAAGCACCAACCGCACATTCAAGTGTCCATTGTTGTCGATCGCCTGGTCGCTGGGTGGGTAAAACGTAACCACAATATCTGCCCACTGCCGCTGAGGACGAATGAACTGATCCGAATCGGGTTCACGCTTGCGCATCTCTGCCAGAACTTGCTCCTCGGTATACCCCCGTTTTTGGGTATCCCGTTTCACCTTCCACTGGGATCTCAGCTCTTCGGGTGGAGCCAGGTAAACTTTGACATCGTAGCTATCACGGGCGGCACGAGTGGAATATCCTAACAGTCCTTCCACAATGACAAATTTATTGGGTTTGATATAGACAGGAGGATCAAAGGTTCCTGTTGTATGGTTATAAATTGGCTTCAGGATCGGCTGCCCGGTTCGCAACAGAGCTAAATGCTGCTGCATGATGTCTAGATGGTTGCAGTCGGGGTGAAGTGCCGTGATCCCTAATTCAGCGCGTTGTTTGCGATCGTAACGATGATAATCATCTGTGCAAATGACCGTAACGTTTTCTACCCCCAACACTTGAGCAATTCCTTTTGTCAGCGTTGTTTTGCCAGCCGCGCTATCTCCAACGATGCCAAGAATAATGGGGCGGTACGTCATGAGTCCTCCGATGCACGCTTGCAATCCAGTGATTGGCTCCAGATTGGTTTATTGTAGGAAGGAATGGAAAGGGAAGCAATCTTGCAACGTAAGTATCTTTAAGAAGACAACCTAAAGCTCCATGAAGCTATCGATTTTTCATACGCCTGAGCTAACTCCAACGACAACAGCCGTAGACTGCGCGATCGCGTTGATGTGTTGCGAGCTACCAGCACAATGGTGACCGCTCTAGCAGCGGGTGCCGAAGCCGTCCAGGTTTTTAGCGACCTGGACGAACTCTTGCAAGTCAGCGAACAGTGGGCACCGGACAAACGCATTCGAGCCGGGGAGCGGGGCGGCGCTAAGGTTGATGGATTCGATTTCGGAAATTCGCCCCTGGGCTGCACGCCAGAGCGAGTTAAAGGTCGCCGCTTGTTCATCAGCACCACGAATGGAACTCGTGCCCTCCAGTGTGTTCAGGCTGCTCCAATTGTGCTAGCAGCCGCTTTGATTAACCGTCAAGCGATCGTGGACTATGTACTTAAACACAAGCCAGAGACCGTTTGGATCGTGGGATCTGGATGGGAAGGCAGCTTCTCGTTGGAGGATACCGTCTGTGCTGGGGCGATCGCCGACCGCCTGATCACGAACCTTGGTTGTACATTGGAAGACCTGGCCGAAAATGACGAGGTGATCGGAGCCGTTAGCCTCTACCATCAATGGCAAAACCGTCTACTTGATCTTTTCCACCATGCCAGCCATGGCAAGCGCCTCCTGCGCTTAAATTGTCACGAAGATCTCAAATATTGTTCGCAGACCGACCTCTTGAATATCATTCCCATTCAACGAGAACCAGGAGTTTTAGTCGCTGAGAAATATTTAGCCAAAGTTGGTTAACTGTGTCCCGATTAGCAAACCCTATGCAAAAAGGTAGAGACACAAACTATCGCGTCTCTACCTTTTTGTATCTTTACCAGGAGTTACGCATTTTGACTAAGACCTCGGAGGTTTAAGTCGTTATTGTTCGTCACGACGCTTGATTCTTAGTTAAACCTCCGAGGTTTGCGTAAGTCCTATCTACATTAGTAGGTCTCTACGTGCCAACGACCAGCTCTCTTCATCTGCCGCTGATACTCCTTCCACTCAATCCCTTCCTTCGCGGCTACGACCGAAAAGGCAGCATCAATGCCATCTTCCATGCCCTTCAAACCACAAATGTAGGTGTGAGTCTTGGGCTGCTTGAGTAGCTGCCAAAGCTCCTCTGCATGTTCTGCAACCCGATGTTGAATGTACATTCTGCCACCTTCAGCATTCTTCTGTTCTCGGCTGATGGCATAGGTGAGACGGAAGTTATTGGGGTATTTCTGCTGAATTTCTTCCAGTTCTTCTTTGTACAGAACATTCGGCGTAGTGGCGACACCAAAGATCAACCAGGCAAGTCCTTTGAACTGGTATTCGGGATTGAGCGATCGCTCACCGTCCTTAAACATCCGCCACAAGTATGCCCGGAACGGAGCAATTCCAGTTCCAGTTGCCAGCATGATGATTGTGGCATCCTCATCCTCAGGCAGCAGCATTTCCTTGCCGGTGGGGCCAGTAATCTTGACTTCATCACCGGGCTTCAGATTACAGATGTGAGTCGAGCACACCCCATAAACCGTTTCACCCGTCTCGGGATGCTTGTATTCCAACTGACGAACACAAAGCGAAACTGTCTTATCGTTCAGATCGTCGCCATGACGGGTAGAGCCAATCGAATAGAGACGCAGCTTCTCTGGCTTGCCATTTTTATCCAAGCTAGGGGGAATGATGCCAATGCTCTGACCCTCCAGGTATCTCAAATCACCGCTAGAAATATCAAACTTGACATGTTGGCAAACCCCAATCCCCCCCTCTTTCACCAGCGGTTCATTTGAAATGCACTTGCCAATGAAGGGAGCATTGGGTCGGTAGATGTTAATAGGAATGTCTGTCGTAGCCTTGGCTTGTGTCATGGGCTTACTCGCTTTTCCTGGTTTAACAGTATTCTGTCTAGTTTCCAGGGTAGCAGAGTTATTTTTCTGTTCTGGGGTAACGTTTCCGTTCCCAGCATCCACGGGCTGAATGCTGATAATCTTCCCACCCATACGGGTTATTTGCTGCATGACCTCATTCATGCGGCTATAAGGCACTGTAATAAATGTGCTGCCGCTACGACGAATGGGAGCACCAGTGCTGTCAGTTTCTTGACTCTGACGTAGACCTACTACTTCGTATCGAAACATGCGGCTGCTAGACCGAGTGTTTGCTGTTGCGCCTGGATTGTACATGTTGCCTGATTCTCCAAACCTTAACCTAGTGCTTTGTCAGTTTTGATTTTGTGAGCTTGGGAATGGTGAAGAGTTATCATTTTGTAGGCTGAAAGCCCACAAAATAATTCTTGACAGACCACTAGACCAAGAGCTCAAACTTTTTGACTAAGCATAAATGCTTATCAGTATATACCTATTCCTTCCATCCTGAAGGCTTGCCACGCAAGCCTGCTACGCTAACTTACCATTGTGCGGTAATGTGTTGTATCTGACCAATTTGGTTTGACGAATTAAACACGGCTAGCAAATTTCCCGTCTGATTGGGTTGTAGCCGCGATCCCGTTTTGGTAAGATCTGCCTGGTAGTAGTATTAAATACCTACAAAAGGAGTTGAAAGATATCGAGTTAAAGATATCTGTAGGTCGGATATTTTGCACGCATATTCAATTCGTAGTAAAAACCCTTTCGATAGAGGAAATTATGACCAATAAGCCAGACCGTGTGGTTCTGATTGGCGTTGCCGGAGACTCTGGATGCGGCAAGTCCACCTTTCTGCGCCGATTAACAGACCTGTTTGGGGAAGACTTTGTCACCGTCATTTGCCTGGACGATTACCACAGTCTGGATCGGAAGCAGCGAAAAGAGACCGGGATTACAGCCTTGAATCCCAAAGCTAATAATTTTGATCTCATGTATGAGCAGGTCAAAGCTCTTAAGAATGGCGAGACGATCAATAAGCCGATCTATAACCACGAGACGGGCATGATTGATCCACCAGAGCGCATTGATCCGAATCACGTTGTGGTGATTGAAGGACTGCATCCGTTATATGACGAGCGCGTGCGAGGGTTGTTGGATTTTAGCGTGTACCTTGATATTAGCGACGAGGTTAAGATTGCCTGGAAAATTCAGCGCGATATGGCCGAGCGTGGACATACCTATGAAGATGTGCTGGCAGCCATTAATGCACGTCGCCCCGATTTCACGGCTTACATTGATCCGCAGAAAGAGTTTGCGGATGTTGTGGTTCGTGTGCTACCAACTCAGCTGATTAAGAATGACACAGAGCGTAAAGTTCTGCGCGTGCAAATGATTCAACGCGATGGTGTAGAAGGGTTTGAGCCAGCTTACTTGTTTGATGAGGGGTCTACAATTGATTGGATTCCCTGTGGTCGGAAGCTGACCTGCTCCTATCCTGGCATTCGGATGCACTATGGACCTGATACTTACTACAGCAATAGTGTGTCGATATTGGAGGTTGATGGTCAATTCGATCGCCTTGAGGAAGTCATCTACCTTGAACAGCACCTCAGCAAAACCTCAGCCAAGTATAACGGAGAGCTGACTGAACTCCTGTTGAAACACCGCGACTATCCTGGTTCCAACAACGGAACTGGCTTGTTCCAGGTTTTAACCGGTTTGAAGATGCGGGCAACGTATGAACGCTTGATCGCACCCGCTAAGGTTGCAGTAAGAGTTTGAGACTATCGATAACGGGGAGAGAGTCGTGACTCTCTCCCCGTCGTTTTGTCAGGAGGGGCAGGTTTTGCCAAAGTTTTTGCATCAATTCGATCGCTTTGATGCCAAACCTGCCCTTACAGGTAAGTGGACATAGTTAAATAGGAAATTTTTGTAGGTTGGGTTTCGTGCCTCAACCTAACGTCCGCATGGGTTACGCTATCGCTAACCCATCCTACATTTAATTAAGTCTAGCTACTTATTTTGCTTGTTGAAAATCTCTTGGTAGTCGGGAACCAGGATTTTAGCGTTTACCTGCATGAGTTCAACAGTAATTCATTGACTTTTTCATTAGTAGATCAAATCAGTACTGAACGTAATTAATAGTGAAGCGCTCGATCGCTGAACTTTGTTTTCCATTATAATATTTTCTTAAGATTTGCAAGTGGTTCTAACGAGTTTGATGAACAAGCTGCAATTCATTTACTACATTCTTCAATTTAACGAAGCGTTCATTTAGGAGATATCCGTCATGACTGCTGATAATGCGGCTAAGGCGAACGGTCGTGGAACCGGGGCAAGCAGCCAGAAGTCGCGTACCACCCGAACAACTAAAGCTAAAGCAACGGAGGCAGCGATGACCCATGAAGCACCAGCAGCAGCGGACATTTCTAAAGCAGAGACTGGAGAAACGATGAGTACCGATAACATTGTTCAAATTACAGCCCGACCTGGGCAGGCTGAGGAGCAGCCGTCAGCCGTTCAATTGCAAAAACCTAGCCTAACCGTATGGAACCGTCCCGTTATGCCAAGTGAAATTGAAGTTGCCGAAACAATGTCAGTCGCTGGAATCCGTCCGGTGGCTGTCAGTCACCTTGAATTGGCTGGATCGTTTATGAACGGTCGCCCGATCGCAGCCAGTCATCTTAAGGTTCATGAAATGCTGCCGGGCGGTCGTCCCATTTTCGATAGCGAAATCAAGATGGTAGAAGGCGCACTTCTCCCTGGAAGCCGCCCAATTATGGCTAGCGATCCGCAATTGTTGGAGTCATCTGGTCTGCCCGGAAATCGCCCGATCGCTCCCAATGATATTGACGACTCTGAAAGCTTGATGGGCTTTATTGATTAACTGCCCCGATTGAATTTCGGGTGTCTACCCTGATTCACAAGCGGCAAGCAAAAGGGACGTTGCCAGCAACGTCCCTAAAAACAACACTTTGACCTGTTCTAGAATCGGTTGTGTCTAATCAGGAGTGTACCGATATTTGTAGGCATCCGTTAGCGCCGCATTCGCTCCAGTCGAGCACCGACTGAGTATTGTCTGGTAGTTCACTTCAATGGATGCTTCGTTTTCTGTAACGAACAGTATGGTGCGACCATTAGAAAATTTGTGTCCGACGCTAGACGCGACGGGAAGAAGAGTCATGACTTGGCTGCCCAGCTTCAACTTAGCTTCCTTCATCTTTTCTGTGTCCCGCAAGAAGGTTGCTTCAAAGCCACTCCCTTGCTCACATTGATACCGAACAACGGTCTGTTGAGCACTGGCCGGAAGAGCTGCGATCGCAGCAATCACCGGCAGAATCATTGCACCTAATCTAACTGCTTTCATCGGCTTCACCTGTTCTGCGACTGGTTTCAAAACATGCACGTGAACCACTAAACCTTATTCACGTCCAGACTGGAGTTTTTCTGAAGGGAGAGCTACAGATTCCGAGCTGGACGTGGTTTAGCTTACAAATCCTGTAGATTATAAATTACTCAAATCCGTTCCCAGCTTGTTCTAAAAAGAAAAAACTTCAATTTTCGATTGTGATTAGTGAAGATTGTGTAAATACTGGCGGATGCCGAGAACCCGTGGACAAGGTTTAATTATCGCTCTTCCATCACATTAGCCAGAAGAAATTGGAAGTGGAGGATCTCGGTCGTGTTTCAAAGATGTTGTTTTCGTCCCTAGGAGAGGTTATGTGTAACGTCCCTACCGAAGGTCAACCACACGTCTGGAACACTACCCCCTGATTAAGGGGGGGCTAGGGGGGAGAGCGCAGAGCGCACGCTTCGCGAACGACGCAGAGTCTTCAAACCCTTAACCGAGAAGTATTGGATCTGTTTGTAGACAACCGACACCAGACCTTAGAAGATCTTACAGGGTGTTTTAAAAGTCCTACTGTTGGTAGCAAAGCGTGCAGATCCCCCTAAATCCCCCCTTAATAAGGGGGGACTTTTGAGCCGATTTCCCCCCTTATT
>JAAUSG010000103.1:0-15000 GCA_012034055.1 Leptolyngbyaceae cyanobacterium RU_5_1
ACGGAGGAGGGAGGACGGAGGAGGGAGGACGGAGGAGGGAGGACGGAGGAGAAAATCTATCCCCTATCCCCTAGTCCCTATCCCCTATTCAATCTTCAGGCAAAACCCACTGAGGCGGCTCCATCATCTTCTTACGAAGTGCGGCTTCGGCAATTTCGTGCATTTTGTCTAGGGAAGTCTCGTTGACAAATTTCATGGCCTGCGTTTTGTATTCCAGGTGAGGACATTGGTCACCCAGAACACACCCATTCACACAGGCTTCAGCACAGTTAATGACTGCTGTATTCTCCATCTTCACAACTCGGCAGCTAAAACGTCAGTGGTCACAAAACTCTCTCGCTGAAATAGTCTTGGTTTGTGAGAGATCGCTGACCACTGACCATTCTAACGTTGTGATAGATATTTCTCGTTCGGGGTACCTGTAAGCCCCTGAGAGTGAAGATTTTTCAACCTTTAGCGCAGCGATGCCCAAAGGGCTATAGACTGCCAATCCAAAATCCAAAATCCAAAATCAGCATAAGGCTAACTTTTGCCAAGATTTTCCTGACTTGAATACCGGAGTTGTGTGAAGAATAGGCAGAGTTTGCCCTTTGCCACCCCCATGACTGATCCGTTATTTTTTGCCTTAGCTCAAGAATCCTTGAATTCCGATCAGGTCGCGTTGAAGTTGGAGACGCAAGCACAGCATAGCCAGGCGGTTCAAGCAGAGAAGGAACGATTAAACCGACTGTTGCTACAGATGCGCAGTAATGTGCGTCCAGAGTCTGGCACCTCATCAACTGAATTTTCTCAATCCATGGCTCATTTGCCCAAATCGGGGAGTCAACTCTATTCCCAGCGCTTGGCCGCCTTGAGAGCGGGACAGATTCACTCCCAAATGCCTGCCCACAGTTTCCGTGCTTCCTGGATTAGAGCGAGTCGGCAACCAACCTATGAACAGTGGCGAACCCTTTTGGCATGGGAAGCAGCGGTTGTTGCCAGGGGACAAAGCGATCGCTTAGGGGTAATGCTAGGAGATTCGCTGAGTTTATGGTTTCCCAGCGATCGCCTCCCGCAAACTCGAATCTGGCTCAACCAATCCATCTCTGGTGAAACCACCAGCCACATTCTGCAGCGCCTATCTGACTTCTCTGTAACCCAGCCCCGCGTGATTTACATCATGGCCGGCATCAACGACCTCAAGCATGGTGCCAGTGATGCCCGAATCCTCTGGAACTTCCGCCAGATTCTTTCCCGGCTGCGGCACAGCCATCCCCAAACCCAGATTGTGATCCAGTCCATTTTGCCGACTCGCACCGTGGCCCTATCGAGGGTCCGAATTGGGCAACTGAACCAACAACTGGCTGCGATCGCGCAACAAAACGGCGCGTTTTACCTGGATGTTTACTCCCATATGGCAGACAAGGACGGCTACTTACGGGCAGACTTGACAACGGATGGCTTACACCTGAATGCGAGAGGCTACGCCGCATGGCAAGTCGTCCTTAAGCAGGCAGAACTGCAGATAGCGAGAGGTTAGCCGACATTGCGTAAAACGGAGAAGCTGAGACTAAATCTCGGTTGAAACTGCCCTGCTACTGAGGTTTTAGCTTATTGAGTTCTTCTTCCGCGATCGCATACCAAACTTGGCCAAAGGTCTTGGGATTCAGGGTTTTATCTTTCTGGTCGGGAAACAGTTCGCCGAAACGGTTGTTGACCAAAACATTTAGCTCTTGCCCGTTCAAACTGGCTCCATTGTCAGGTGAAAGCCAGCGATCGTAATCTTCGCGCTGATAGCTGCCCAATTTGCCACGGGTTTCAGGACTGAGGGTCTCCAGCTTGCTCAATACGTCATTAGCACTTGTAGTCCATTCATTTCGCAACTCGCGTTGCTCGGCCGTATCGCCCAGCTTTTGTTCTTGTAGTTGAGGATGCTTGGCGTAAAAGAGTTCGTCGGTGAGATCCGACAGAAATTGGAGATCAACCCCAATCTGACGGCGGCGATCGCGCAACGTGTCCAAGGAAACCGACTCAGTCCTCGATGCAGTAGAACCAGGTTCCCGCGTTGGCATAGAGAGTGAGGGGCTGGGATCTGAACGGGTTGGATCGGGAGTTGAACTGGGTGATGCTTGCGGCTGGGTTGAGCTGGCGGGGTCTGCAGAAGGGGATTGCGATTGGGACGGCTCTGTCTGCACCCAGGACAGCGTTCTTAGAGAAACAACTGAAACCAGCAGCGCAATGCTCATGACCAAAATTGCTGAAGCCCGAAAGTCTCCGCCTGAACGGACACGCCGTGGTTTCTGAGAAAGCTTGCGCAGAGACTGTTTGGCGATCGGGCGCAGCAGCCCGTCACCTGGAGGATTTTGATACTTGGCTACGGTCTCTGTTGAGGAATCAGGTGAAGAATCAGGTGGTATTTCATCAGGAGAGGTTTCCGGTTGAGTCTCCTGATCAAAATTGCCTGGGGGTTGTGGTTGAAATAGCGAAACCGAGTGCTGAGTCCAGGGAACAGAGACGTGCTGACGGATGGGTGGGACCGATTGCGGAATCATGCTCAAAATTGGAACCAGGGCCCGCAACGCCTGACTGGCAGAGGTAAAGCGCTTTTGAGGATTTGGATGCAAGAGGTGCTTGAGCAGACGAACCAGTTCAGGATGCACCTCGATCTCCGGATCCCAATCCAGGGTATGGGTCCAACGATGGTGCAACTCTCTGGGTTCTTTGCCTGTAAGAAGAGCGATCGCGGTCGCTGCCAGGGCATACAGGTCGCTGCTGGGTGATAGGGTGCCAGATTTGCGCTGTTCTGGCGGAGCATAGCCCTCTGCTCCAATTGCAATGTTTGGTGGCACTGAATGGAGCTGCAGTTTTACCACCAACTGCTTGACCAGTCCAAAGCTGATCAGAACCGGCAACTGATCCTGCCGACGCAGCACCAAACTTTTAGGAGAAAGATTTTGGTGAATCAATCCGAAGCGGTGAATGTAGGCTAGCGCTGGCAGAGTTTGCACCAACAGTTGCAGCACTTCTGCTTGAGAGAACAGGCGTCCTTCTGCGTTGCGTTCGCTCAACAATGCACTATTACTTTTTCCCACGACATAATCCCGCACTAGATAGAGGCGATTTTCGTGGGCAAACATAATTCGGAAACGGGGGATCTGGGGATGCTGAAGTTCATAGAGAACGGCTGCTTCTTGATGAAAGCACTGCCGCTGCATTTCTAAAACGGCTGGGTCTTGCTGCACCGGAATAAATTCTTTCAAGATGCACAGTTCATCGAAGCGCTTTTGATCCTGGGCTAAGTATGTCAGCCCAAATTCACCCTGTCCTGCCAGTCCAACGACACGGTAACGATTAAAAACGAGTGTTTCGGGAGCCAATGGAGCGTTCATGCAACCATTCAAGCGTAATAACCTGCGCTTGAGTTAAAAAAATTATAGAACTTATGTACTAAAATGTCACTCATGGACGATCGCTGTGACCCACTCAACCTCACTCCCGTAGTTGGGGCAATGCTCCAGATGCAACTCTGAATTATTGCGTTTGTTGGCGCACGGACTGCAGGACAAGATTGCGTTCAGCACGAACGATCGCCCCATAAGTTGACTCAACGGCTTCTGGGGCCACTGAAATCGAGTGAATGCCCCAGCGAATCAGGTCATCAATCAGCTCTGGATAGCGCACGGGAGCTTCTCCGCAGATGGAGCAGGGAATGCCTGCATCCTGGGCTTGCTGAATGAGTTGGGCGATCGCGCGTTTCACAGCGGGATGGCGCTCTTCAAAGGCGGCGGCGATTTGGGCTTGGTCGCGATCAACACCGAGCAGCAGTTGGGTCAAGTCATTGGTGCCGATGGAAATTCCTTGCACACCTGCCTGCACGTAATCGGGTAGCAGCAACAGCACGGAGGGAACTTCCGCCATAATCCAGAGCTGAAAGTGGGGATTAAGCTTGAGTCCTGCCTGTTCGACCAATTGGCGACAAAAGCGAAACTCTTCCACCGTGCGGACAAACGGTAGCATCAGGTGGACATTGGGATAGCCAGACTGATGCACCTGAGCGATCGCGGCCAGTTCCAGCTTGAACAGCGTTGGGTTCAGCATGTAGCTCAGGGTGCCGCGTACTCCCAATACTGAATGAACTGAATTCGGAGGCGCATCCTGTTTCGGTGAGTAAAACTCGTGGGTGCGCAGATCGAACGATCGATAAAAGACGGAACGAGGGGACATGGCTTGAGCAAACTGGACAATCGATGCTGCCATGCGCTCCACCAGCTCAGCTTCACGGTGTTGCTGTAGCCAAATGTCTGGGTGCTGGGCGTCGAGCGCTGCGATCGCCAACAGTTCTGCCCGCAGTAAACCAATGCCATCGATCGGCAGTGCCGCAATGTGCTGCAGTCGATCCGGCTGACTCACATTCACCATCAATTGGGTGCCGATGGGGGGGGCGATGAGCTGACGGCGGGGGGAGTGTTGTCAACCGCTGTAGCCGTGTACTGTGGCTGGAGGGTTGTCAGCAGTGGGTCAGTCTGGTCGGAGACACGAAAAACTTTGCCCTGATTGCCATCGACCCAAAGACGCTCACCTGGTTGAATCCGCTGAGTGGCCTGAACAGCTCCCATGACCGCCGGGATGCCAATCTCTCTGGCAATGATGGCACTGTGGCTGGTCAGGCTACCCTGCTCGATCACAATCGCGGCCGCTGTCGAATCAATGGTAACCAGTCGAGTGGAAGGGTGGGAGCGACTAGAACGGTGCCCGGTGGAATGTTCTGTGGGGGTTCATGGGAATGCATAATCAGGCTGGCGTGGGCGATCGCTTGCCCTCCAGAGGCAGCCAGCCCAGCGACAACCAATGGAATCTCGGCAGATGGTGTTGGCACCCGATTCTCACCGACGCTTGAACTGGATGAAAATTGCCCAGCTTCCTCACGTTGCGATTTTTGGGGTGTTGGCACCTCCGGCTTGCGCCTGATCGCTGGTTGTGGGGTTGCCTGCGTTAAGTACAAAACAGGACTGTCTTCGTTCCACAGCACCCACTCCAGTTCCAACAAGGATCCCATTGTCGTCACAGCAGTTTGGACAAGCTGAATCAGCTGCTTGAGAATACCCTCGCTCAACGCATACTGCTGTTGGTGGTCGTCAAGAATCTGGGCTTCCAGAACGACCGTTGAGGGTTGAGCAGAGTTTTCGATTAGGGGACGTGATGCAATTGCCGAAACGGGAGCAGGCAAAGGCTGGGATGAGCCTGAAACCGTAGGAGAGCCTATTTCGATTGACTCCCAGCCTTGGGACTTCGCATCACCCAGCGCTTCAGGGTGGCGATCGCTCACGTCCTGCGACTGGCTTGAAAGAGTGTAAGCAATCGTTTTACAACCCTGTTGTTGAGCTTGGATCACACCGGTTTCAGCATCAACCTGATACGTGTCTGGTATCACCTCTCCCCACGCGATCGCCATCCCCAATCCCGGAGCTGCTTGAATTTGAAAATGAGTTCCAGTCGTGTGGACGACTCCAGCCGCGATCGCGGGTTGAATGGGTTGCACCAACACTGCCAGATGAACCTGCTGCAGGTGAATTCCTGAACGCTGCCAGTAGAACAAACTCTTTGCCCCAAACAACTCTGACCAGAGGCGCTTGAGTCCTTGCGCTAAAGCGTTTCCCTCAGCCTGGCAAACCTGGATATTCATCAATCCAGCAGTTTTATAAATCTGAGCACCAATTTGTTTGCGGTGCGCTGAGGGTGCCGCGATCGGTTCCACCACCAGCGAAGGACGCAATATCAACATCGGATGAGCTAACTCTGCGATCGCGCTTTCCAACTCTGGCAACAAATCAGTCGGCAGGGGAGCTGACTCAATCGTTTGCTGAAGTTGCTGGGCGATCGCCTGAAGCTGACGCGGATTGTCAATATCCAACCGCAAAGAGGAGTTGGGAATATCTGCAAACAGTGGATCCGGCCAGTCAATTGCTTCCAAAAAATCTCGACATACTCCAGCAGAAATCACAAACCCTGGCATGGCTGGAAGGTTCTTCTGCAATAGATGACTCAAATACAATGCCTTATATCCCACCAAAGTCAAATGCTCAGGTTGAATCTGGTCGAGCCGATAGAGTTTGTCCGCCATTCTTAACACACTGACTATGAGTCAATCTTAGAGGGACGCTTGTTTGAAGATCAGGATTCCTCAGAATTTATGAAGATTGATTGCTGTTGGTCATCGACGCGATGTGCGACTTTCAACAAATCCTTGTGGGGTGGACCTCTTGTCCGCCCAATTTGAGCAGGCAAGATGCCCGCTCCACGAGAAATCAATCCTTCTCGGGATTAAGTTGCACATCGCGTCATTGATCATTGATCATTGGCCATTGGTCATTTGTTAACTTTTCTCCTCCTCATTTCCTCATTCCCTCATCCCTGTTTCCTCTCTCCTCCCAAAGGGCACACTGTGGTGGAATATTGCATCTATCAAATGTCATGAAAGCGCTCAGTTGGCATTTACGAGACTGGTTAAGGCTGTTCTTGGAGTCGTCCTGTCCACTGTGTCAACGTTCAACTCCCCGCGAATTTTGTTTGGATTGTCAGCGCCAAATTCAGCACTGCCAGTTTTCTCCATCTCACCTCCTGCAACCAGGACACCTACCCGTGTTTGCCTGGGGACAGTATAGTGGGGCATTAAAACGGGCGATCGCAGCCCTCAAATTTGAGAACAATCCCTTCCTCGCACGCCCCTTGGGACACCAAATGGCTCAGATGTGGCTCACAGCTCAACAACCTGTCGCCAAAGTGACTGTTGTCCCTATTCCCATGCACATCAGCAAAAACAGCAGCGTGGCTTCAACCAGGCAGAGCTATTGGCCCAGAGCTTCTGTCAAGCCACCCGCCTTCCCTTACAGCCGCAAGGTCTAAAACGTATCCGCGCCACCCAAGCGCAATTTCAACTTTCCGTAACTGAGCGGGAAAAAAACTTGGTAGACGCATTCAGCCTTGGAAAAGCATTTCTAAAGAACCGCCCCTCAACCCCTGTCTTACTTCTAGATGACATCTATACGACCGGATCAACCGCCCAATCTGCCGCACAAACCCTTCGACAGCACGGAATTCGGGTATACGGCATTGTGGTGTTGGCAAGAGCAGGACGAATGACGAATGACGAATGACGAATATGAGTGAAGAGTACGGGGTGTGGAGTTGGATTTAAATCCGATTCGCACTTCGCACTCCCCACTTCGCACTCCCCACTAAACACTTCCATAAACTGGAACCGCTGCCCCTCGTACATCCTGTGCGGCTTCAGATGCTAAAAAGCAAATGACCTCTGCCAAAGACTCTGGCTTAACCCATTGGAAGGCATTTTCAGCACCCATTGCGGCACGATTGGTGGGAGTATCGATGATGCTAGGCAGGACGACGTTGGCAGTGATGTTGGTGCCTTTGGTTTCGTCTGCGATCGCTCGCGTCAACGCCACCACCCCTGCTTTGGACGCACAGTAAGCAGCCAGTTGTCCCCCTGGTTCTACGGCTCCCCGCGACCCGACGGTCACAATTCGCCCATAGCCACCCTCCAGCATCCTGCGCAGGCTATGCTTGCAAACCAGAAATGTCGTGGTCAAATTCAGGTCAAAGTCGAGCTTCCACTGTTCCAGGCTGTATTCATGAGTTTTGCCCATTGAAAACCCACCTGCCAAATGAATCAGCACGTCTACCTGCCCCATGCCATCCACCAGGTTTTGCACTGCCGATTCATTCATCAGGTCAACCGGGATCAGCTGAATCCGGGCAAAATCTGCCGGAGATAGAAACCCTTTCAGCCGCTCAACCTCTCTAGCACGGCGGTAGGGAATCGTGACATCCGCACCCCGCGCTAACACGGCAGGCGTCACACCCAGCCCCAATCCCCCCGTTCCCCCTGTGAGCAGTACTTTTTTGCCTTTCATCGTCAGTTGTTAGCGATCAGCCATCGGTTGTATTGACTTATGGTACTGGATGATGGCTCAACCAAATTGTCAGGCTTGACAAGGCTATCTACCTACTAGTAGGATGCTTTCATGAACTCGATAGACACTCGAACTCAAATTCTCGACATTGCTCAGGATCTCGTCCAGCGAGTGGGTGTTAATGCCATGAGTTATCAGGATATCAGTGAAGCAGTCGGTATTCGGAAAGCCAGTATTCACTATTACTTCCCGTCTAAGGATGATTTAGTGGCGGCGTTGCTGGATCGATACAATGACTACTTCCTGCGCCTGGTGGATGGCATTATTGCTCAACCTGACTCAGCCGAGGTCAAACTTCGGCGCTACTGTAGCTTGTTTGAAGCAACCCTCAGTAGTGGCAATGGAGATAAAGCCTGTCTGTATGGCATGGTCGGAGCAGAGCTGGTAACCCTGAAGCATCCCCTTGTTGAACGTGTGACGACGTTTTACCGCGATAACGAAGCGCGACTGGGACAAATTCTTAATCAGGGTAGAGAGTCTGGAGAATTCGGCTTTGTCGGAGACCCTCAGGCAATGGCAGCGTTGATCTTTTCTCTACTGGAGGGTGGATTCTTAGTTGCCCGTGCGCATGGAGGTGCAACTCAGTATCGAGCGATCGTCGAGCAATTGATGCAATTGGTCAAAGGATAGTTCTTTTTTTTGATTGGTTATCTATCACCTAGTAGGTAGTCAAGGAGGTTTTGATCATGGCAGCGATTGGATAAGCTGACGGATGTCCTGGAACGTCTGGTGAAAGCGATCGAGTTACCGGATGAACCGTCTTAAAGGCGATCGCGAACGAGCCACGCAAATTATCCAGACGCTCAACCGCGACGACATGCAGTCCGGCAGTTACCAGGAAGCAGCTGAGGCTGAAGTGGTGTTACCCTTTTCCTTAAGAAAAACTCCAGGTCTGGATGTGAACAAGGTTTAATTTGGGAGCGATCGCCATGATTCATGAAGTGATTGAACAATTTATCGAGCAACTCTGGAACCAGCGCCAGCTCAATCTGGCAGATGAACTATTTCCGGCTGATTTTGTAGCTCGTCCTGTTGCTCACCAGCCGAGGTGGGATGGTGTTGGTTCCGACAGCATGAAGCATCACATTCAAGAGTGGCTGGAAGGCATACCAGACTTGCACATGAACGCCATCAAGGTTCTGGCTCAGGGCAACCAAAGTTTCGTCCCATGGGAGATGACAGGAACTCACACCGGCGTACTTTATGGTGTTCCTCCGACAGGAAAACCAATCAGAGCATTGGGAATCACGTTTTTGAAATTTCAGAGGGCAAGATTCGAGAACTGCAAACCCTGTTTGATGCGTTGGGATTAATGCAGCAATTAAATGTTCTCCCCGATGCCGGAACGCTCATCCAAAATCATCTTTCTCAACTTAAAACGTAATCCCTGACGAGAGGAACCTGATGAACACGTTACCCACTCCCTCTTGTCAACCCATGCTCCAGGGCGTAGCGAACCAGTTCTGTGCGGCTATTGGTGCCGGTTTTGACAAACAGACGGCTAACATACTTCTCCACATTACGAACACTGGTTTCAAGGCGACGGGCAATTTCTTTGTTCATCAACCCATCAACCACCAGATCCAAGACGCTTTGTTCACGCGGGGTGAGGTCGAGCTTAATTGGAGTAGGAGATTGAGCAATTCCGCCTCCTTGCCGAGTTAACATCGCTTTGATATCGGCAATTTGCCGCGCTAAGTCAGCAATGTTGTGGGATTCGTCATCCTCGACGCTAGCTCGCAGTGCATTCTGTTTTTCCAAAAGGTTATTGACGATCGCCACCAGTTCATCCGGGTCAAACGGTTTGGAAAGATAGGCATCACATCCGGCGTTGTAGCCTTGAATCCGGTCTGCGGTCATGCCCCGGGCCGTCAAAAACACGACTGGCAATGTCTTGAGCTGAGGTTCTTCCCGCAGTTGCTTCAGGAACTGGTAGCCATCCACTTGCGGCATCATGATGTCTGTAATGACAAGGTCAGGCAGCTTTTGCCTCGCTAGCTCCAACCCTTCACGCGCATTGCTGGCAACATCAACCGCAAAGCCGCTGTCCTCCAAGTAGGCTTGCACAGCTTCCCGCAGCCCCGGTTCATCATCTACCAGCAACAGTTGACCTGCCATTGAGTAATATCTCTCCTGTCAATGTTTTGTCTCTATTGTATCGGCTGCACAACCATTGATTTGACATCCTCCCCCGCATGAATGACGGGGGATTCCCCGAATCATACGGCAAGGTTCCTAATTCGACGATTCAGCTTACCTTGAAAGGGCTTTGCAGCAATCTCCTAACCCGTTAAACCGTTTATGCAACGCATTCACTAGCCGGTTCAGTTCAAGCCAGAGGCTCTAATCTCCAAAGGCGTTCGCTACCGAAGTAGCAGGTTTTGCGGTGCCCCCGCATACCTTAAAGGGTTAAGTGTTTGGTTTTCTGGTGTTGTCCATCTGTTAGATGGCACAGCTCTGTTTTACGAGGTTTTCGCTACCCTACGATTTGCTCTGAGTGAGCTTTCCGGTTCCAGGGTGCCGCTTAAAAAGCGCTTCACAACCGATTTCAGTTACCCGAAATACGCCCACCGTGGGGATTCCAACCAATGCAATTGTACCAAATTCTGACGGCACTTAAAAGTGCTTGAGTCGCTTTCATCCGCCACATGAATGATGGCGGTTTTCAGCTTCCCACAAGATTCTTAATAAATGTCAGTCCTGAAGAGGCGAAGATTTTTAGGGTGTCCCAGATAAAGACATTTGCTGTTCATCTGTCCCTTGGAGATTACTAATAGGACTTACGTAAACCTTGGAGTTTTTAACCAAGAATCAACCATCATGACCAGCATAGTGGCTTAAAACTCCGAGGTTTTGGTCAAAATGCGTAAGTCCTGACTGACATAGGATTGTCACAACAGCGTCACTAGCATCCTGTATAAACAAAAGCATTGGAAATATGACTCCTGAAACTGTTTTCGGCTCCGCAACCAACATTCCCCAGTCTTATGGCTGGGGTTATTTCATTGTAAGTATCGTAGGAGAGGTGAGAGGTAAGAGGTCATTTCCTGACCCCTGGAATCTGAAACTTTTACTTCCACTCCCGCTCTAAGCAAGTTGTTTAGCCCAATTGAGAATCGTTATATTACACTCTGTAAAGAAGCTTTGTTGCCTTACAATAATCCTCTCAAAAAAAACTGGTAAGCTCTTATGGCAGTTCGTAAAGACACAATTTTTGAGCGCTTCCTTGCTCCTGTGGTTCGGCTGTTCATTAATGAAGAGGAATTGCAGCGCTTTCGGGACAGCATTGACTGGAAGATGGCTAGCGATCGCCTCAGCAATCCTTCCCTGACCTACCCTGCTTACTACACGAGCCAGAACTTTCATGGCATTGAAGGTGGATACCTGACCAGCGACGCGGCGGTCACCTACGATCCAATTACTCAGTACGCGTTACCTCCCAGCGAAACCCTGGTTCGTCAAGCCCTGGTTGACTCAATTCAGTCAAAGCCACGTCGTATCCTGGATCTGGGCTGCGGCACGGGTTCTACAACCCTGCTGTTAAAACAGGCATTCCCCCAAGCAGAGGTGATTGGCTTAGATCTATCTCCTTACATGCTGGTGGTGGCTGAGCACAAGGCCCAAAAAGCGGGTTTAGACATTCAATGGCGACACAGCAAGGCAGAGGCAACAGGTTTCCCGGATGCTTCCTTTGATCTGGTGACAGCTTCTCTGCTGTTTCATGAAAATCCACCCGCCGTCTCCAAAGCAATTTTGCAAGAGAGCTATCGATTGCTGACAACGGGGGGAGAAGTCGTGATTTTGGATGGTAGTCAGCGAGTCTTGCGGCAGACAGAGTGGCTTACGGAGATTTTTGAGGAACCCTACATTCGAGATTATGCGGCTGAAAGTGTAGATGCCTGGATGGGTGCGGCTAGATTTGGAGCCGTGCAAACTCAAGATGTTTGGCTACTGAATCAACTGACGCGCGGAGTGAAGCCATTGGCAGAGCAGGCATCTCAGGTTTCTGAGCCGGAACAGGAAACAGCCGGAACACCTCAATGGGCGATGGGCTAGAAAGAGTGACGAGTTATGAGTTATGAGTTAGGAGTTAGGCCTTAAACCCAAAATTCCTAATTCAAAATTGCTCTTATGTCCCTGAAAGCCGTCCTGTTTGATTTCAATGGCGTCATCATTAACGATGAACCAATTCACGAGAAGCTGATCAATCAACTGTTGATTGAAGATAACCTGCGTCCGAAACCGGAGGAGTTTCGTCAAATCTGCTTGGGACGAAGCGATCGCGCCTGCCTCAACGAGTTATTAGCAGAGCGAGGGCGAGTGTTGTCTGAAGCCGCGTTAAATAGGCTTATTGCTCGTAAAGCGATGGCATATCAGCAGGAGTTAGAGAATCTGGAAAAATTGCCCATCTACCCCGGAGTCCAAGATTTCATTTTTAATATTCGGGCTAGCCAACTTCAGTTGGCGATCGTAAGTGGTGCATTGCACGCAGAAATCTCGCTGGTTCTAAGCCGCAGCCAGTTGAGTGAGTGCTTCTCAGTAATTGTGTCGGGCGATGAGCGCGTACCCAGTAAGCCGGAGCCAGATAGTTACCGATTAGCGGTTGAGCGGCTTAATCGACAGTGTCCGAGCCTCAACTTGAAACCTTCGGAGTGTCTGGCGATCGAGGATACGTTTGCCGGAATTGCGGCGGCTAAACGAGCAGGTATTCCGGTTGTCGGCGTTGCCAATACTTACCCGTTTCACATGCTGCAACGACGGGCAAATTGGACGGTGGACTATTTGACGGATCTGGAATTAGATCGGGTTTGCCAGGTGTATGACCACACGGCGGCTTAACACAGGCTGCGGTCGAGCACATCCGGTAGTTGGGGAAAAAGATAGACACGGAGACATGGGGACGGGGACACGAAGACGCGGGGAACTTCCCGTTGTCCAGGCGTGTAGGTTGAGCTAACGGAACGAATACTGGCAATCGATTGGGTTTGGAAGCGTTGGCTACCGTAACATGGAAGCAACATTTGTCTAGTCCATCGGCAGAATAATCTTAATGTTAAGGTTGCTGGCTTCCACTAAACGCAAATGACCTTGCCTGATCCCAGTATTTTTCCAAATTCTTCCTCCAATTCCAGTTCATCAGAACTAACCTTTGCCCATATTCCTGTCTTGAGTCGGGAAGTGATTGAAGGACTAGCCATCTGTCCAGGTGGGCACTATTTGGATGCCACAGTCGGTGCTGGTGGACATAGTCGCTTGATCCTAGAGGCAGCGCCCGATGTGCAGGTGACAGCGATTGATCAAGATGCACAGGCGATCGCCGCTGCTCAACACACCCTGTCTAGCTACCGCGATCGTCTCCAGCTTCATCACACCAACTTTGCCAACTACAATCCGGGTGCCACCCAGTTTAATGGCATCCTGGCAGACTTAGGGGTTAGCTCCGCCCAATTCGATCGCCCGGAACGCGGTTTTAGCTTTCGCCACGAAGCACCCCTGGATATGCGCATGGATTCTCGCCAGGAACTGACCGCTGCTCACATCATCAATCATTGGGATGAAGCCAAACTAGCAGACATTTTCTACACCTACGGCGAAGAGCGGTTATCTCGCAAAATTTCTCGTCACATCATAGAACGACGTCCATTTCAGACAACCAAACAGCTAGCAAAGGCAATTTTTTACTCCGTTCCTCCCTCCTATCGCTATGGCAGAATCCACCCTGCTACCCGTGTCTTCCAGGCACTCCGCATTGCTGTTAACGGCGAACTAGACGTCTTGAAAACCTTCCTGACCAAAGCTCCCTGCTGGCTCAAACCCGGCGGCAGGCTCGTCATTATTAGTTTCCACAGCCTGGAAGACCGCATCGTCAAACACAGCCTGAAAGATTCACCCCTCCTGAAAATATTGACCAAGAAGCCAAAAATTCCTCAAAAGGACGAAATACAAAAGAATGTCAGGGCGCGATCGGCAAAACTACGAATTGCAGAGAGACTCACTGAAGAAGAAATCTAGCAAAAGCTCTTCAGCCAATTAAACCACTTCTAGCTTCTCCAGCTTGAGTAGCGGAAACCCCATTTCTTCCCGTTGCTTCAAATAAAGCTGCGCTACTTGCCGTGCCATACTCCGAATCTTGCCAATGTAGCGCGATCGCTCCGTTACCGAAATTACACCCCGCGCATCCAGCAAATTAAATGTGTGCGAACACTTCAACACAAAATCAAATCCTGGTAAAACCAGTTCCTTTGCCATCAGCTTTTCAGCTTCTTGCTCGTACAGCGTAAACAGCGTAAACAGCAACTCTGGATCAGATGCTTCAAAAGTTATATTTGGAGCCTTCCACTTCTCCCTGTAAGTGAACATCTCCGTAGGTCAGACTCTCGTTCCACTGAATATCTTTGAAATGGTTTACCCCTTGCAAATACATCGTCAGTCGTTCCAACCCAAGGGTAATTTCAATCGGCACAGGGCGACAATCAATTCCCCCACACTGCTGAAAATAGGTGAACTGAGTTACTTCCATCCCATCTAGCCACACTTCCCAGCCAACTCCCCATGCACCCACAGCAGCATCTTCCCAATTGTCCTCCACAAATCGAACATCATGATCCTCTGGCTGAATCCCCAGCGCTCGCAGCGAATCTAAATAAATTTCCTGGATATTGTCTGGCGAGGGTTTGATGAACACCTGGTACTGGTAGTAGTACTGCATCCGATTCGGATTCTCTCCATACCGTCCGTCTGCCGGTCGTCGGCATGGTTCCACATAGGCAACTGACCACGGTTCCGGTCCAATTGCACGCAAAAACGTGTGGGGACTCTTGGTGCCAGCCCCCTTCTCGGTATCGTATGGTTGGACAATCAAACAACCGCGATCGCTCCAGAACTGATGCAGCCTAGTAATGACTGACTGAAAATTCATAGCACAATCCCTAAAAGTACAACAGTCTTCTCTAAGATTCTTGCTTACAGGGGTCTTTCAGGAAAATCCAAAAAAAACTGTCTAAATGGTTGACATTTCGATTCAAGGCAT
>JAAUSG010000104.1 GCA_012034055.1 Leptolyngbyaceae cyanobacterium RU_5_1
AGTCACGATCGCCTGGAAAATTTGTTGGACGAAGCAGGACATTTGACCGGTTCACCAGAATTAGCGTTGAGGTGCTGTCGCCTGGCAAGAAGAACGAAGCACGGGACCGAGAGGCTAAGTTAAAACTCTACTCCGTACAGGGTGTTCAGGAATACTGGATCGTGAATCCGAAAGCAGCGATGGTTGAGGTCTATCGCCGCGAGAAGGCCGTTCTAAAGCTGGTTGCCACGTTATACAGCCAGGATGAATTAACCAGTCCGCTGCTTCCAGGGTTTAGCTGCCTGGTGAGCAGGTTCTTCTAGACAGTCCATTTACAAAATTCCGATTGACTGACCAAACTCTCGTAAGAGCGGCAAACATTGACGTTGGTAGAAAGCACTCAATGTAGGCAGGGGCACATTGAATCTCGTGGAAATCTCTTTCCAGGGGGTTTCTGGAGGCAGGCGCAGCAAAATAACCGTTTGGCAGTTGACGTGTGGATACTGTTTTGGATGAGTGCAGCGGAGTACACCGTCAGGATCGGTCTCCACCCAATTGGTGACCTGTTCGAGCAGTGAAATTGAACCGTACTCTGGTGCAGAAACATCGTTCACAGCGCAGTACCAGGAGTCGTCATCGCCAGCAGTTCTGGGGTCAATCGGAATTTCTCTAGCGCACTGTTCGTTTGCCTTTTTGAGCAAATCCTGGTACCGATACCGCAGATACGTGTTGAGCCACGCGACGATGCAGCCGCGATCGGGATTATAAGTTGTGCAGACCCGTCGGACAAAGTAGAGCCAGGTTTGCTGTAACGCATCGGCATAGCAAGGCGTGTTCGTTCGCCAGAGTTTGGGAGAGATTGCTCGCACAATTTGAGTTAAATAATAATTTCGTTCACGGCTGCCTGCTGGGTGCTTGCAGGCTGCTGCTAACCAAAAGTGAAGGTTGTTTTGGCAGTGGGTACGGAGCGTTTCATCCGAACATTTTGAACAATGAGTGGATGGAGTCATCAACGGGTCTGTCATGGGGCTGCCTGTTGAACGTGACACCCCTATGAAATCTTACAGATACCTGAGTACTAGTTGAAGAAGTATTGATTAAGTGCTGACTTCTGATTGACTTTGGCGGAAATATCGAAGATACAGGTTGCAGTGAGGAACCGCTGTATCCCCTTGCAGCTTAATTAGCCCAATGCTTTGCAGCTTAAATTTAGCTTTCGTTTCTAAACGCACGGGTGCATCTGCCATCACGACAGCTCTCATTGCCGCAGCGAGTTCTGGGTACTCTGACAGGATGAGTTGCTGACGCCATAGATGATCACTGTAAATGCCGGAGTCTGTTGCAGCAGTCTGCAAGAGTTGCGGTAGGGCGATGTCTTGACGAGCGAGATGATAAAGTGCTAGCCGAACTAAGAATGGATGCCCACCCACCAGGGTCATAAGTTGCTGAACATTCGTCTCGTCCCAATCGAGCTGATGACGTTTTGCTAGAGCCTGCACCTGTTGCGGGGTAAACTCTGGCAGGTTAACGGGTAAGCCAACGTTGAAGGGAGATTGATTTAGATTTAGCGGAACGTAGACTTCTGTCGAGTGGGCAATCACGAGCCGCAGTTTTCCCCAAATCTCACGTCGTCTTGCATCTTCGTGAAGTGCCCGGAGTAGCCCAAAAAAGTCGGTGTAGATGTCCTCGTGCTCAAAGATGCGATCGACCTCATCCAGCCCCAATGTAATCGGTTCCGTAATTTCTGTTAGCAGGTACTCCTCAAAATACGCTTTGCAGTTTGTGTTGCTATCGGAAAAACCCCAGTAATCGTCGATTTTATTTTGGACATTCAATTCGCGACTAACGACTTCGCAAAAACACCTTAAGAAAGTGTCTGGATTGGCAAACGATCGCTGTCCAATCGACTGAAGACTTAGAGCAACCACTCGGCTATCTTGCTGCTTTGCCTGGTGGAGAATCCGAGACAGAAGCGAGGTTTTCCCCATTTGTCGAGGAGCCTTAATCCGAATTAAGGCTCCTGCCTGATGGATGGTGCGGTAGCAATCTGCTTCAATCGGCGGACGTTCCACATAAAACGCTGAGTTGAGCCGCTCTTGCCCTTCTGGAAACTCCAACAGTGAAACTGGCAACGGCGGGGAGGGTGGAAAATCAGTGGATGGTTGCGACTGGAGGGGGGTGGGGGTAGAAAAGCGGAACGCTCCTTAGGTTCCTCAGGTGGAGATAAATCTGCAATCTCTAGCCAATCGAACCCCAACATCCTACAGAGTTCCTGGAAATTTCTAAAATCAACAGATTTACCATTCAGAAAACTATTAACAGTCGATTGGGACAAACCGACGTCTTCTGCAAGGAGTTGTTGAGTCAGGTAACCATTCCGCCAGAGAGAGTCTCTGACCTCTGGAATGCGCTCCCTACGTACCCGAACTGAGCGACGCATGATCCATTGAAACTGGGCTGCAGCTAACAGTAAAACACTATCAGGGGCGATCGCAGATCGCAAGTCGATACAAACCCGATAATTCTCTGCCTTGAACTCAATCGCGGCTAGGATTCAATAGTTATTTGGAGCGAAAGGTGAAAGGTGAGAGGTGGGAGATGAGGAGATGGGGAGACACGGAGACGCGGAGAGTTCTCAATCTACAATCTAAAATCTGCAATCTAAAATCCTCTCGCCTCTTGCCTCTTGCCTCTCGCCTCTCGCCTCTCAAATCAATGACCATGACCAATGACCAATGACTAATCCCATTCCCGATCGCTACGAATACAAAGTGGGAGGCAGTTTGCCAGCAAATGCCCCAACCTACGTTATTCGGCAGGCAGACCATGATCTCTACCAGGCTCTACAGCAGGGGGAGTTTTGTTATGTGCTGAACTCTCGGCAGATGGGCAAGTCCAGCTTGCTGGTTCAGATGATGCATCGGTTGCGAACAGCGGGAGTGGTCTGTGCTGCGATCGATATGTCGGAGTTTGGTAATCAGCAAATGACGCCAGACAAGTGGTATGCAGGGCTAGTTTGGCGTTTAGCGAGTAGCGTTGGACTAACAAGCACATTTAATCTACGCCAGTGGTGGAGGGAGCACGAGCTGTTGTCTCCGGTATATCGGTTTAGTCGGTTTGTTGAAGCAGTGCTGCTTACTGAGGTGAGCGATCGCATTATCATTTTCATTGATGAGATTGATAGCGTGTTGCGGTTTGAGTTTAAAGATGATTTTTTTGCTGTGATTCGAGCCTGTTATAACAAACGCGCCGAACAGCAGGACTACAATCGCCTCACATTTGCGCTGCTCGGTGTTGCGTTGCCGTCAGATTTGATTCAAGACAAAGAGCGAACTCCGTTTAACATTGGCCAAGCGATTCAGCTAACTGGGTTTCAATTCAATGAGGTAACGCCGCTAGCAGCAGGGTTGGTAGATACCGTGGACAATCCGCAAGCAATTTTACGGCAGGTGTTGGCGTGGACGGGTGGACAGCCGTTTTTGACGCAAAAGTTATGTCAGTTGATTGTGCAGAAACGGGAGAGTGGGGAATGGGGAGTGGGGAATGGGGAGACCCAGTTTGTTGAGCAGCTTGTTTTTACTCATATCATTAACAATTGGGAAACTCAGGACCAACCAGAGCATCTGAAAACGATTCGCGATCGCGTTTTGAGAAATGAGCAACGAGCAGGTCGCTTCCTGGGGTTATATCAACAAATTTTGCAGCAGGGCAAGATTGCAGCAGATGGCAGCGTTGACCAAATCGGGCTACGGCTATCGGGGCTAGTGGTTGAGCGGCAGGGATGGTTGCAGGTTTACAACCGCATTTACACAACCGTATTTAATGCCAATTGGGTGGAGCAGGAACTTGCCAGTCTGCGTCCTTATGCAGAATCATTTGCAGCCTGGATTGCCTGCGATCGCCAGGCTAAGTTCCTCTTACAAGGACAAGCACTGCACGAGGCGTTGGAGTGGGCACACGGTAAAAGCTTAAGCAATCTGGATTACCAATTTCTGGCGGCTAGTCAGGAGTTGGAGAGACGAAACGTTGAGATTGCACTGGCGGCAGAACGAAAGGCGTTAGAAACAGAACGGAAGGCTAATCAAATCTTGGCAGAGGCCCAACGCAAAGCTAAACGCCACATTCGGATTGGATTTGCCATCTTAGCTATCTCTTTAGTTGGGTCAATTACCGCCATGGTTGTGGCAAGTCGAGATTTGAAAATCGAGCAGGTGAAAGCGTTAAATCTAACCTCAGAGAATTTGCTGACCTCAAATCAGCAGCTTGAAGCACTGATCACCAGCATTAAAGCAGGACGGCAACTAACGGAAATCCTGAGTGTACAGGATGAATTGCAGGTTAGAACAACCAATACCCTGCGACAGGTCATTTACGCCATCCAAGAGTCGAACCGGTTAGAAGGACACACCGGTTTAGTCAAGAAAGTCAGTATTAGTCCTGATGGTCAGATGATTGCGTCTGCCAGCAGCGATCGCACCGTCAAACTTTGGAGTCGGGATGGTAGAGCGATCGCAACCTTAAAAGGACATCACGGCGAGGTTCACAGCGTGAGCTTTAATCCCAAGGATCAGACCATCGCGTCTGCGGGTGAGGACAACACAATCAAACTTTGGAGTCGCAAAGGCGTCCTACTCAAAACCCTTCAGGGGCATCGTGGAGCGGTGAACGATGTCAGCTTCAGCCCCAATGGTCAAACCATTGCTTCTGCCAGCAAGGACAGCACCGTCAAGCTTTGGAGTTTAGAGGGTCAGGAACTGCAAACACTCACAGGTCACAATGGCGAAGTTTATAGCGTCAGCTTTAGCCCTGATGGCAAAACCATTGCCTCTGCAGGTGAGGATAGAACAGTGCGGCTCTGGAGTTGGGATGGCAGGGTGGGTCAAGCGATCAACACCTTGAAGGGAACCGACAAAATCTATAGCGTTGATTTTTCACCCAAGGGTGATGAGATCGCGGCTGCCAGTTGGGACTACACCGTTAAACTCTGGCGTCGAGAGGGCAATGATCGATTTGCAACTCGTCCCTACAGAACTCTGGAAGAACACGGCGATCGCGTCATGAGCGTCCGTTTCAACCCAGATGGGAAAACTCTGGCAACCGCCAGCAGCGACACAACCATCAAGTTCTGGAGTTGGGATGGCACATTGTTAAGAACGCTAGAGGGTCATAGCGATCAGGTGGTTAGCGTTAGCTTTAGTCCAGATGGAAAAACCCTTGCCACTGCCGGTTTTGATAAAACAATCAGGCTTTGGAGGGTTGACAGCAGTCTGCCCTCGGTTTTTCAGGGACACCGACGCGAGATTTATGGCGTTAGTTTCTCACCGGATAGTCGAGTCATTGCCACTGCCAGCGAGGATGGGACTGCCAAACTCTGGAACCGGGATGGTACGCTGCTAAGAACCTTGAAGGGACATACTGATGAGGTTCGTAGCATCACGTTTAGCCCAGATGGTCGCACAATTGCTACGGCGAGTTGGGATAAAACCGTCAAACTGTGGAATCGCGATGGCACGTTGCAGAAAACACTGACTGGGCATAAAGATTGGGTCTTTAGCGCCAGTTTCAGTCCCGTAGGCGCTAGCCTGCCGTCAGGCATTGGCCAAACGATTGCAACGGCGGGAAGTGACAGAATCATTCGGCTGTGGAGCAAGAAGAATAACGGTCAGCAGTGGCATAAAGTCCAACACTGGCATAGTGGACATCAAAATCATGTTGTAGACATCAGTTTTAGTCCCGATGACAGGCTGATTGCAACGGCCAGTGATGATGGAACTGCCAAACTTTGGACTCGGGATGGCAAATTGTTCAAAACTTTGACCGGACATCTTGACGAAGTGAATGGTATTAGCTTCAGCCCCAATGGCACAATCATTGCAACGGCTAGCGATGATAAAACGGTCAAACTCTGGAATTGGGAGGGGAAAGAGATCCGAACGTTCAGGGGACACAGTGAACGGGTGATGAGTGCCAGTTTCAGTCCCGATGGCAAACTGATTGCAACAGCTAGCTTCGATAGAACGGTCAAACTTTGGGATCTCAACGGAACTCTGCTGCAAACGTTGCCAAAGCATAATAATTGGGTTTGGGATGTCGCATTCAGTCAGGACAACAAAACCCTTGCCTCGGTGAGTCGAGATAAAACCGTTAGACTTTGGCGGTTGGATCGGACTCAACAACTCTCGAAACTTGATGACTTGCTCAAGTCTGGTTGTCAATGGTTGCATGATTATTTGAAAACAAATCCGAATGTGCAGAAGCGCGATCGCCAACTGTGCAGCACTACGAAAAGGGAGTAGGGGAATGGGAAGTACCGCTACCACCTATCACTTCATCGAATCTTTACACCAGATTTGTTATGGCACAGTAGTGATTCACCGCTCTAATAGAGCTGACGCCCCATATTGGCTTGCTTTCTGCTCATGAAAAGTTCGTAAAGCTGCGGTGAATTTACTCATCTTCTTCGACGGCCAAACTAATCTTTCCCTAAGCGTTTATAAAGTTGTGAGCCTTCAAATGCATCGTCAAAAGCTGTTTTCAAATGCTTGCAAAGCTTTCCTGGCTAGTAGCCTGCCAGTCACCCTGATGGCAACAACTCCCGCGATCGCTCAGGCGTTTGGGTTTAGTCAGGTACATGTCTTTGGCGATAGCCTGGTCGATACTGGCAATTTGCTGAATGTCACCGGCGGATTAATTCCGCCACAGCCCTTCTATACCAACGGACGATTCTCCAATGGTTCGGTCTGGGTAGAGTACCTTAGCCCGGAACTGGGGCTGACCTATGACCCATCCAGCAACTTCGCGTTTGGGGGTGCCACATCAGGGACAACTAACACAATCAACAACTTGATTCCACTGCCCGGTTTACCAGGACTCCAGCAACAAGTGAATGGATTTACTCAGGCAACCAGCGCTGACCCACATGCGCTCTACATTCTGTCAGCCGGTGCAAATGATTACTTGGGTGGAGGTGTGACAAATCCTGCGACACCGGTTAACAACTTAAAAGATGCCATTTCAGCATTAGTGGCAGATGGTGCCAAAAATATCCTGATATCCAACGTGCCGGATTTGGGTAATTTGCCTGGTACTCGGCAAAATCAAGTTGTTGCTCAACAGCTCACAGCGTTGAGTGTGGCGCACAACTCCCTGCTGGCACAAACTCTCGGCATTCTGAAGCCGAGCTTAGATCCGAGTGTGAATCTGGTGACGCTGGATGTGTTCTCGCTTCTCAACTCAGCGATCGCGAACCCAACTAGCGTTGGGCTAACCAATGCTACCGACTCATGTCTATCTCCGCCACCTCTACTCAATCCTGGTACAATCCCCGCAGTTTGCTCCAACCCCGATACCTACCTGTTCTGGGATGACATTCACCCAACGACAACCGGTCATCGACAAGTCGCAGAGTTTGCATTCTCAACCCTCAATTCAGCGGCAGTTCCAGAGCCGCCAGCCACACTTGGATTGTTGACGTTTGGGATTTTTCTGGCAGGGGCAGCGGCGTTGAAACGGAGAAATCACCGTAAAATTCGGTCATTCTCACCAACCGGCTGTGCTGCTACGGGAGAAGAATCCTCGTAAAACACTGATTTGCCGTATAAATGGTGCGTGAGTTCTGTTAAGACATTGCATAGGAATCTTCATTCATGAGACACTATGCCAACTCCTGACCGGGACGGGCGATCGCAATCCGAAGAAAACTCATCCAATCAATCGCCGCAGGTCATTGCGCTGTTGCCCTGTGGGGGACAGGCAACCCGACTTGCACCCCTGCCCTTGAGCAAAGAGTTGTATCCGATCGGGTTTCGACCAGGTGCGAACAGCAATCCTCGTCCCAAGGTCGTCTGCCACTATCTGCTGGAAAAAATGCGACTGGCGGGGATTACCAGGGCGTATTGCATCCTGCGTCCTGGCAAGTGGGACATTCCGGCCTACTTTGGCGATGGCGAACTGGTAGACATGCACCTGGGCTACCTGATTATGCGCCTACCGCATGGAGTGCCCTACACACTGGATCAGGCATACCCGTTTGTGCAGCACTCCCTGGTTGCGCTGGGCTTTCCAGACATTCTGCTGCAGCCCGATGAGATCTACGCCCGATTGCTGGCTCGGCAAGCCAGAACCAATGCCGATGTGGTACTGGGGTTGTTTCCCTGCGATCGCCCGGAAAAAGCTGGGATGGTGGACTTCGATGCCGATGGTACTGTTCACCTGATTATCGAAAAGCCCCAGAAAACTCATTTGCGCTACATGTGGGGCACTGCAATTTGGACACCCACGTTTACCCAGTTTTTGCACAACTATTTGATTCAGGTAGAGCACAACTTCGCAAGTCAGCCCCCTGGTATTCCCCGCAAAGAGCTACCGATTGGGGATGTGATTCAAGCCGCGATCGCGCAGGACTGCGCGTAGAAGCCGAAGCCTTTGCAAACGGCAGCTATCTTGACATTGGCACACCGGAGAATTTGGTGCAAGCGGTGCGGCAGTACGCGATCAATTTGGGATTTTAGATTTTAGATTTTAGATTGCAGATTGAAAATACTGGCTGCACGGTGCTTGCGGTGCAATGATCTGTAATCGAGCCAATGAATCCAGCAGTGAGCTACTAACCTGGCAATATAAAGATCTCGCATTCATGTGTAGGGTGCTGTATAAGCAACCTTCAATCTAAAATCATCAATCTAAAATCATCAATCTAAAATCATCAATCAGCATTAGAGACTGTGGCGCTGGCGAATTCGATCCAGGACAACGGCGGCGACAATCACGATGCCAATCACCAGGGTTTGCATGAAGGACGACACTCCAATCATATTGAGTGAGTTTGACAGCATTCCCAAGATCAGCACGCCGTAAAAGGTATTCAGCATACTGCCAACGCCACCGGTGAGGGCAACACCGCCGACGACCACACTGGCGATCGCTTGCAGTTCCAGTCCCGAAGCGGCTAGGGGTTGGGCTGCACTCACCCAGGCGGTGAGCACGATCGCGGCGATTCCAGCTGTGGTTCCGGTGAGGACGTATACCAACAGCGTTTGCAGTTGAACATTGACCCCGGAGTTCAGGGCGGCTCTGGCATTGGAGCCGATCGCGTAGACGTAGCGCCCAAAGACGGTATGGCGCAACAGTACATGACCGGCTACCAGGGTGAGTAGGGCAATCAACGCCGGACTGGGAATGCCTGCGAACATTCCATAGCCAAACCGATCGCTGAACGAGCTGGGCACATCATAGAGGGGCAGACCTGCGGTGGCGATCAGCGCTAGACCTCTGCCAATCGACGCTGTGCCTAGAGTGACGATGAACGGAGAGACCCGAAACAGAGTAATGATCAGCCCATTCACCAGCCCGAAGATGACGCCTGTCAAAATCATGGTCAGGATACCGATCGCCAGTCCCAGTTTGTTCATCACCAGCACGCCGTAGACGCCACTCAGGGCCAGTGCCGCCGTCATCGACAAGTCCAGTCCACCACTAATCACGGCAAGAGTCTGCCCCACCGCAAGAATCATCAGGGTTGCCAGTTGCCGACTCAAGTTCAGCAAGTTCTCATTCGACCAGAAGCGCGGCTCAATCAGTCCGGTGGCGATCGCCAGGCAGAGAATGAATAGAGGCAGGACAAATTGGCCAATCCTCAGCCGACTCAGCAGCGATTGATTTCTGACTATCTGACGATACTTCTGCTCACGCTTCACTCTTGCTACCCTCTACCCTCTACCCTCTACCCGTAGAGACACGATTAATCGCGTCTCTACACATTCGTCTGCCGTCCCAACACGGCTGCCAGGATTCGCTCTTCATCCTGTAAATTTGGATTCATCAACTCATCGACGATTTTGCCAGCGTATATGGAATAGACGCGGTTGCAAAGCATCAGCGTTTCTGGCAGGTCACTGGACAGCAGCAGAATGCTCGTTCCGCGTTCCGCCAGTTCTTGCATCTGGCGGTGCAGCTCTAGCTTTGCGCCCATGTCGATGCCAGCGGTGGGGTCTTCCATCACCAAAAGGCGGGGGGCACGGACGATCGCGCGCCCAAACAGCACTTTTTGCTGATTCCCGCCGCTTAAACGGGTAATCGGAGCATCTGGAGCCGAATAGCGCACCCGGAGGCGATTTAGCTGTTGGATGGTTGCGGTTCGCTCTTGGCGATCGGATAAGAGACCGAGACGGGTAAAGGCGTTCAGGTTGGAGAGGTTGAGATTTTCTTGCACAGAACGTTCCGCCAGAATGCCTGCTTCCTTGCGATCCATTGGCATATAGCCAACGCCCCTGGACTGCGCCTGTTGAGGATGACGCGGGGCATAGTCCTGTCCCAGCAGCGTCATTGTGCCACGGGTGGGTTGGATCAACCCCGCGATCGCCCGCCCCAGACTTTCCCGCCCACAGCCCACCACGCCATAGATGCCGACAATTTCCCCAGATGTAATGTGCAGGTTAACCCCAGCGCATCCTGGCGCATGCAAGTCTTCAACCACGAAAATGGGTTGGGTGTTGGGTTGAGCGGGACGGGTCATGTCGATTGAAATCCTGCGTCCAGTCAGCATTTCCAGGAGGGTTGCTTCGGTTAACGTATCTGTCACCGCAATGGTGTGATGAATGGAGCCATCCAGCATGGCGCTCACACGGGTGCCCAACTCGAATACCTCCGGCAGATGGTGGGTGACATAGAGAATGCCAACTCCTTTGCTTTGTAGGGTTTGCACGATTTTGAACAGCCGTGTCTTTTCCCGTTCCGTCAGGGTTGAAGTTGGCTCATCCATGATCAGGATGCGGGGCTGTCGGAGCAGAGCTTTGGCAATTTCCAGCATCTGCTTTTCGGCGATCGCTAAAGCCGTGACAGGCAGATGCAGTGGGATATCAATGTCCAGTTCCTCCAGTACTTGACGGGCGAGTGTGCGTTCTCTGGATCGATTTAGCCAGGTGAATGAATGACGCCCCGCTTCGCAGCCCAGAAACAGGTTATCGACAACCGAAAGATGGGTTGCGAGAGACAACTCTTGAAACACGGTAGCAATGCCAAGCTGACGAGCCATCTTCACGCTGCTGATAATCACGGGTTGTCCATTGACGGATAGGGTGCCTGCATCGGGGCGGTACACCCCGGCCATGATTTTCGCTAGTGTTGACTTGCCCGCCCCGTTTTCACCCAACAAGATATGCACTTCCCCCGCCTGTAGCGTCAGGGAGGCATTTTGCAAAGCTTGAGTAAAGCCGAAGCGCCTGCAGATTCCCGTTGCCTGCAACACAGGCGCAGCGTCTGATGCAGATGGCTGAGACAATTCTGCGCGATCGCGGTGCACTAGATAATCATCAGAAGCGTCAAAATTCATGAGCAGCCACAGCTTGCCGTAAAAATTCCACCTGTAAATTTTCTGGTGATGGATGATCTCTGTAGGGGCAGGTTTAGCAAACAATCTGCATATCTCAGCCTAGTCTTTGGCAAAACCTGCCCCTACACCACCGAGAAATTTACAGCAAGTAAAAATTTGGATGCAATCTTACCATTCCCCCTCGGTCGAATGTTAAAACTTGGTCACAGCATTTGGAAGCAGGTATGTCGCCCCTGATCTCACTGATCATTACCACCTATAACCGAGAACAGTACCTCGGCAAGGCAATTGAAAGTGTCTTGCAGCAAACGTATCGAAACGTTGAGCTGCTGGTTTGGGATGACGGGTCAAGCGATCGCTCCATTGAACTGGCCCAAAAGTATGCCCAGCGCGATCGCCGGGTGCGCGTCATTGCCGTAGAGCACCAGGGCGCTTCAGCAGCGTTCAAGGGGGCAGTTGCTCAGACTACCGGAACCTACCTGGGTTGCCTGGACAGTGACGACTTCCTGGCTCCAACGACCCTGGAACAGACAGCCAGAGTGCTAGACGCTGACCCAACCATCGGCATGGTCTACACCGACTACCTTGACCTGGATCAGCAGGGCGATGTCGTACAGTATGGACAACGCTGCTCCATTCCCTACGCCCGCGATCGCTTGCTGGTAGACTTCATGACGTTTCACTTCCGGCTGCTGCGGCGATCGGTCTATGAGCAGGTGGGCGGCGTTGACACGACCTTTCCCTACGCCCATGACTATGACCTCTGCCTGAAAATTTCAGAAGTTACCACCATCTACCACCTCCAGCAGCCCCTTTATTACTACCGCAATCACGCCCAGAGCATCTCTCAAGCGCAGCGAATTAAGCAGACTGAGAATTCCTGGCGAGCAGTCACCAACGCCTTAGAGCGGCGAGGGTTGTCCGATCGATACGCGATCGCCGTTGAACCTCCGCAAGGACGATTCATCCTGCATCGCAAACCGCGATCGCGAAAGTAGGGCTGACACAGCCAGCTCCCCCAAACCCCCTTAATAAGGGAGCTTTATGGATTCCCCCCTTGTTAAGGGGGGCTAGGGGGGATCTAGATTTTGGGCTACAAGTCCGTCGATCTTGGAAGTCAGTGATGAAACTGGCTCCCCTTCTGGCCGCGTTTCCCCTGGTTGGAACACTCAGTGCCGGAACTGTCCAGGCGCAATCCATCACTCCAGCCCCCGATGGCACTAACACGATCGTGACTCCCGCAGGCGATCGCCTGGACATCAGCGGCGGCACGTTTTCTGGGAATGGATCCAACCTGTTCCACAGTTTTGAGCGGTTTGGGTTATCCCAGGGACAAATCGCCAATTTCCTGGCCAATCCTCAAATTCAGAACATTTTGGGACGCATCGTTGGCAACACTCCCTCTGTCATCGACGGGCTGATTCAGGTAACCGGTGGCAGTCCAAATCTGTTCTTGATCAACCCCGCCGGAATTATTTTTGGGCCCAACGCCAGCCTGAATGTACCAGCCTCGTTTACGGCGACTACGGCGAATGGGGTTTGGATGGGGAATGGGGGATGGTTTGATGCGATCGGGTCGAATGACTACCCTAACTTGACTGGTAGTCCCGGTGCGTTTGCCTTTTCTGCTACGCAGCCAGGAGCGATTGTCAATGCTGGAAATTTAGCCGTGGGACAAGGGCAAAACCTGGGGCTGCTGGGTGGCACAGTCGTCAGCACCGGAACCCTTTCCGCACCAGGTGGACAAGTTGCGATCGCCGCCGTTCCCGGTCAAAACCTGGTTCGCCTCAGCCAACCCGGCAGCCTCCTCAGCCTGGAATTTCAACCCATCTCTGCTTCCTCCCTCCCCATCTCCCCACTCCCTACTCCCTACTCCCTTCCCCAACTGCTCACGGGCAGCAACCTCGGCAACGCCACCGGACTCACCGTCAATCCCAACGGTACAGTGCAGTTGATTGGGTCGGGAATCACCGTGCAATCAGGAGATATCGTGACATCTCACCTGACCGCCGGAACCGCAACGCTTGCTGCTGCCAACAATCTGACCATTGCCCCCGTAGAGACGCGATTAATCGCGTCTCTACAGACCACCGGAAACCTGAATCTATTCGCAGGAAATACGGTGCAGGTGCGGGATAGTGTCACCCAACCGGTTGTGGTGCAGGCGGGAGGCGACCTCACCATTCAGGGCGATCGCGGCATCGATATCCTGGCGTTGAATCACCTGCCGACTAAACCGTTTCAAAGCGGTGGCAATCTAACACTGATTAGCG
This sequence comes from Leptolyngbyaceae cyanobacterium RU_5_1, assembly GCA_012034055.1. Taxonomy (GTDB): domain Bacteria; phylum Cyanobacteriota; class Cyanobacteriia; order Leptolyngbyales; family Leptolyngbyaceae; genus JAAUSG01. The sequence continues at coordinate 13,582 of JAAUSG010000104.1, forward strand.
ATGGTGTGATCTCAACCGATACCCACTTTGCAGCAGGCGGGAATTTTGCAATTCGGACGCTGTCGGGGCAAACAGGAAATTTTTTGAGCCTATACGACCCGATCTTCACGGTGGGGGGCGATTTTGCGGTCGGCGACTACACCGGGGCATCGCTACAGGTGACGGCAGGTGGAAATATCACCTATGGCACCGTCGTGATCACTGCGATCGATCCAGCCATCAACCCAACTAACCCAGCGTTCATCCTGAATGCCGGGGGCGCGATCACGGGAACAGGAGACGTATCCAATGGGGCCGAAGCCGGTGGGCTAATCGTTAACTTCCAGGCAGGGGCGGGGATTACGACGCAGGCAATTACGACGCTGGGAGGATCGATCACGCTCAACAGCAGCACCGGTTCAGTTACGACTGGAGCACTGAACAGCAGCGATCTCGCTCAATTTAGAGACGCACAAGGTGGAGATGTGACCGTAACCGCTGCACGGGATATCACGATCGCGTCCATTAATGCTGAAGGCATCATCGCGGGGTTCGGCTATGGGTACGGCTTTGGCAATGACGGAATCGGCGGTAATGTCGCCCTCACAACCACTGGAGCCGGAGCGATTCGGTTAACGGGCACCTTCACAGATTCTGCTGGCAGAACGGCCAGTATCTCAACGATTGGTCAAGGCGATGTTGAAGGAGAGAGCATCAGTGGGCAAGTTTCCATCACGCATGGCGGCGGGTTAAACAACGTCCCCTTCGTGATTGGAGATGCGTCTGTCAACGGCACCGCAGGCGCAATTGATCGGGACTCAACCATTAGTCCGGGTGGAACGTTGTTTTTAGCAACTGGCAGCTTTGCGGTTCTTCCCAATGGCGGCGTTGCGGGGGGCACGCCGACGGGGATCACGATTCGCTCCGTCAACACCCCACCGACCCTGACGGCAAACACGCCCCTGTCAGAAGCCCAGCAGAATCAATCGTTTACATTCACCTATGCTGATCTGGCTCCCCAGCCAACCGATGTGGATACGGATAATCAAACGCTTCAGATTGTGTCGGTGGCTCCCGGCGTTACCCTGACGGTGAATGGTAATCCGGTCATTCCCGGCGTCACCGTATTGAACCCTGGCGATGTCTTGCAATACAAACCCCCTGTCGATGCGGTGGGAACGCTGGAAGCCTTCACGATCGCCACCAGCGATCGCGTCTCGCAGTCGAATCCAGTCGCCATCTCCATCAAAGTCACTGACCTTCCCACTCCCAATGACCCTCCTCCAAAGATTCCTGACCCCGAAGACCCCTGTGCTCTGACGACTTGCAGCACCAGCAAGCCGCCGGTTGAAAACCTGTCTGTTCCCAGCGACCCGGTGCTGGATCCCACTCCAGAAGACCGTTTCACTCGCGATCATGTTGCTTATCTGGGCATCCCGGAACCCATAACCAAATCCATTGACGACAAGCGCGAGATTTTGCAGGCGATCGAGCGGGATACGGGCGCAAAACCAGCCTTTGTCTATGTCAGCTTTGTGCCCGCGTCGCTGACGGCATCTGACAGTGACAGCGGCAAGACGAAAGACCTGGGGAATGGACGGTCAGACGCTGAGCGAGACCGAGATCAGCTTGAGGTGCTTGTGGTAACGGCGCAGGGTCCTGTCATTCGGCGGCGCATTGCCGAAGCCACTCGCGCGAAGGTGATGGCGCTGGCCAAAGCATTTCGTCTGGAAGTGACCGATCCGCGCAAAACCCGCAGAACCCAGTATCTGGCAATGGCGCAACAACTGTACCGCTGGATGATTGCCCCGATTCAACCGGAACTACAAGCCCGCAAGATTACCAATCTGGTATTTTTGATGGACACAGGACTGCGATCGCTGCCAGTTGCCGCCTTTCACAGTGGTCAGGGCTTTTTGATCGAGCAGTACAGCGTGGGAACCATGCCCAGTCTGAGTTTGAGCGATACGCGCTATCGTGACATTCGCGACTCAAAAGTCTTGAGTCTGGGAATTTCAGAAAGTACCGAAGGGCAACCCCCCTTGCCCTCTGTGCTGGTGGAAGTCTCGACTCTGGTGAATCGGCTCTGGTCTGGGCGGCTCTTCCTGAATCAAAAGGCTACCCTGGACGCCCTCAAAGACACTCGCAAGGCGCAACCCTTTGGCATTATTCATCTGGCAACCCATGCCGACTTCCTACCTGGGATGATTAGCAACTCTTACATTCAGCTTTGGGAGGAGAAACTGCGCCTGGATCAGGTGCGCAAACTGGGCTGGAACGACCCCAAATTGAACTGCTGGTGCTGAGTGCTTGTTCCACAGCATTGGGCGATCGCGAGGCAGAACTGGGATTCGGGGGGTTAGCCGTCCAGGCAGGCGTCAAATCCGCGATCGCCAGTCTCTGGTCGGTCAACGATGTCGCAACCGCCGCGTTGATTACCCGCTTCTACAAAGATTTGCGAACCGCCTCGATCAAAGCCGAGGCCCTCAGGCGTGCCCAACTAGCACTGATCAAAGGGCAAGTGTTCATCGATCCGAATAACCAAATTCAGGGCATTGAACCCAGCGGAATCCCCATTCCCGAAGACAGCCCCAGCATTCGCGATCGTCAACTCATCCACCCCTACTACTGGTCAGGCTTCACGATGATTGGCAATCCCTGGTGATTTTGGGGGCGATCAATATATTGTCACCGGAGTAGGAGCGGTTGAGATACAGGTGCCCAAAGTCAGAGACCGGAGCGGCAGTGGCATCAAGTTCCATTCCTTGTTGTTGCCGCCCTATTTGAAGCGCTCCCAGAGTGTCGAGGAAGTGTTGCCCTGGTTGTAGAGTCTCAACGGGAGATTTTTCAGAAGCGTTCGCATCTACCCAGCGCTGTCGCCACAATCGCACCTGTCCTCGCTCTAAGCCCCAGTGCTGGCTAATTTCACTATTGGTCATCCCACGCGCCGCTGCTAATACCAGTTGCGCTCGTCGCACCAAGCGATACGGGTTTGTTGTGCGCCGTACAATTTGCTCTAACACTTGTTCCTGTCTTTCCGAGACAACTACAGCTACTGCTTTACAGCGGTTGCCGATTGAGTAAGCCACATTCTGGTAGGCTGAAAGAAGTCCAGGAAGATAGGAAAAGTGACTTATGCCTGCGCCTTTGTCTGTGGATTTACGGCAACGAATCATCACCGCCGATGAGGCGCAAGAAGGATCCCA
>JAAUSG010000105.1 GCA_012034055.1 Leptolyngbyaceae cyanobacterium RU_5_1
CCCCTAAATCCCCCTTAATAAGGGGATTTAAGGCTTTTGGTTCGGTTCCCTCCTTATTAAGGAGGGTTAGGGAGGTAAGTCTTGAAGCGTGTTTCAGCCTCTTTAAATTCATTTACAAACAGTCTCTTAACCTGGCAACAAAAGACCTGGCATTACCGTAGAGTGCTGTATAGGCTTCGCCATTCAAGAAAAGCGATAGCGTAACGCACCGCAGCAAGGATAATTGGTGTGTTACGGCGTTGCCTAACACACCCTACGCAATCACGTTGTAACTACCAGATCTGTATGAACAAAAGTTGCCGGGTTAATAGCTGTCTGCATATGGGAATACACTAGCGGCAATGACACCCTTGTTCGATTCTGTCATAGGAAATTGTTCTGGTCATCCCCATGCATCATTAAACTTAAAGAAGAAGAGTGAGGGTAGACAGCAACGAGCTATCTACCCTCACTGGTTTTGGTTGTGTTGTATGAAATCCAGTTAGACAATGTAGGTTTGCGTAGGGGCGGGTTTTGCTGTCAAACTGTGCTTTTTGTAAGTTCTATCTGCTAAACCCGCCCGTACAAACCGAGGCAAATAGGGCAAGACTAGGGCGCGATCGCGAAGTCTGCCGCTGTCAACACCAGATCGGATGGTGCGGTGATGGTTGCAAACTGACCGCCGTTGGTGCCTAAGCCAAGCGCTGAGCCGTTCTCGTTGAAGAACAACCGGTTGGTTGAGCCGACGTAAATAATCCGGGCAGTGCTGCGTTCCACATCGGCATCAGAAGCAACAACGGCAAACTCGGTGGTGACGCTGAAGCCATTGCCAACGATGCTTTGTAGACCGAACTTGGAGCGATCGAGGACAATCTTATCGAGTCCTTGCTCGAATTGCTCAATGGTGTCTCTGCCATTCACGGTCGGAACATCATTGAACAGGAAGGAATCGTTGCCAGCGCCACCGTTGAGGATGTCGTTACCGACTCCGCCGTCCAGCAGGTCGTCATTGGCTCCACCAATCAGGAAGTCATTGCCATCACCACCAAACAGGGTGTCATTTCCGGCAGCACCGCTCAAGGTGTTGTTGAAGCGGTTGCCCGTCATGACGTTATTGAGTTCATTGCCAGTTGCAGCCAGCACGCTACCGCTATCCTGCAGAGTCAGGTTCTCAACGTTGGCAGCCAGGATTAGATTGTTGCTGGACGCGAACGCGGTATCAATGCCACCATTAATATCCTCAATGATCACATCGCTGGTTGAGACATCGATATAGAGGTCGTTGCCGGTGCCCCCGATCAGGGTGTCATTGCCAAATAAGCTTTCCAGCCGGTCATTGCCACCTCCTGCTTCCAGGCGGTTGTTGCCAGCAAATCCATTCAGGGTGTCATTGCCTGTACCACCGAGTAAGGTGTCGTTGCCGTCACCGCTAAACAGCGAGTCGTTGCCAATGCCGCCATCCAGGGTGTCGTTGCCTGCCCCACCGCTGAGGGTATCATTGCCTGCTAACCCACTCAGGTTGCTGCTGACGATCGCGTTCGCATTCAGCTGATTGTTCAACTCGTTGCCAGTGCCAACTGTGGCATTGCCGTCCAAAGCAAGGTTTTCAAGATTGGCACCCAGGGTGAAGTTGATGCTGGAACGGACATTGTCAACGCCTGCATTGGCGCTTTCGGTGACTACGTCGCCAGTGCTGTCAACAACGTAGATGTCATCGCCTAAGCCGCCGGTCATGGTGTCACTGCCCGTGCCCCCATCGAGGACATCGATATCGGAACCGCCCACCAGGCTGTCGTTTCCAGAGCCACCGCTGAGTTCGTTGAAACTGTCAGCATTGGCAACATTGCTGCCGCCGATCAGGGTGTCATTGCCAGATCCGCCAATCAGGGTATCAAAGCCGGAACCGCCATCGATGCTGTCGTTGCCGGTGCTGCCGTCGAGGGTGTCGTCGCCTGCGCCGCCGACCATCGTGTCGTTGTTGCTGCCGCCGTTCATGGTGTCGTTGCCGTTGCCCCCGAACATGGAGTCGTTGCCGAGTCCACCCAGAACGGTGTCATTGCCCTGGTCGCCATCGAGGGTATCGTTCCCAGCTCCACCATCAATCACGTTGTTGCCGCGATTGCCATCAATTTCATTGTTGAGGGCGTTGCCGGTGCCGTTGATGTTGGCAGTTCCGGTCAAATCCAGGATTTCCAGGTTCTCTCCTAACGTGAAGGAGAATGATGCCTGAACGAGATCGATGCCTCCGGCTGCGCCTTCGTTGACGATGCGATCGCCCGGATTGTCCAGAATATAGAAATCATTGCCAGCGCCGCCGTCCAGGATGTCGTTGCCAGTGCCGCCATCCAGAATATCGGCGGCGTCACCCCCCAGCAAGAGGTCATTGCCGGCATCACCAAACAGGACATCTAAGCCAGAGCCGCCATCCAACGTGTCGTTTTTGTCGCCCCCGCTGATCGTGTCATTGCCAGGGCCGCCGATCAAATCATCGAGTCCATCGAAGCCTTCAATGCGATCGTTGCCGCCTAAACCGTCGATGGTGTCGTTCCCTGCACTGCCGGGAAGAGAGTCGTTTCCGTTCGTCGCCATATGTTTTCTCCTAAAGTAAGTGGGTTTGTGTTGTAATGCTTACTGAAGGTTTACACGTTGGCAAACGGGCGGTTGATGCAGGTTTCAGGTCATCCAGTCAGGCGACCTGTCCGGGTGAAAGTTATATCATTTTGGATTTTAGATTTGCGATTTTGGATTGGAGAAATACCCCACAAGGATTTATTGAAAGTCTCATATCGCGTCATTTGCAAAGGACAAGTGACGAATGACAAATGACCAAACATCAAGTTTCTGTAGCAATCACATTACCAATTCGCTTGAGGATTTTCACAATGGTGTGAACTCGGTTTCGGGCTGGAAATGGAGAGAAAATGTCTGAGACATCGTATTCAGGAATGCCTTGCTGAGAAAGTTTTACGAAAAACGTTTCATCGCCGTTCGTGACCATGCCAAATGCGGGAGATTGAGGGTTTGTCATCAAGTAGGTCAGGGTTTGTGGCAATGCATTCAAAACAGAAATCGTCATTCGTTTCGACTCTAAAATCACAACCCACAGCCGATTCTGCACAACCAGCACATCCATTCGTCCTCACAAGGTTTCTACGTCTTGATCGTCCTCATCTAGAACGATTTTGATTGATGCTTCACCTCGAATCTTGTAGGGATAATCGTAGAATCCAGCAATTTCTAGAAGTGGCGAACCCATTAGCAGGGTAACCGTTCCCTCACTCAAAGTTCCATCTTGACGGTGATACAGAAATCGGTGTCTGGTGGAGTCCAATGCTGTCCGTTCAGAATCCGTCAAAGATGGCAACCCTTCGCACCACTCCAGGAAAAAGTTTTCATCCTGAGTTCGCTGCAGATTAAACCGAGCTTCTGCCTCTGCCAAACTCGTAATTGCTTCTGTGATCGCTGTTTCCTGTGCCATATTTGAAATGGTACCGCGCTAGAGATATTATGGTGCTGGGTTGGGATAGCGGACATAAACTGCGTCGATTTCTGCCAGGACTTCGGGGCTGAGGGTGACTTCGAGACTGGCAAGGTTTTCGGTAAGTTGGTCGAGGGTGGTTGCGCCGATGATCGTGCTGGTGACGAACCAGCGTTGGCGGACGAAGGCGATCGCCAGAGCAACAGGGCTGAGGTTATGTTTGCGGGCGATCGCGCCATACGCCGCCACTGCTTCGTTCACATTTACCTTCAGATATCGTTGCCCAAACCCTGAAAACAAAGTGAGTCGTCCGATCGCGTCGCCCTGCAAATACTTTCCACTTAAGCAACCAAAGCCTAAAGGACTGTAGGCCAGCAATCCCAGATTCTCTTGATAGCAGGCTTCTGCTGGTGCCCAATCAAACACGCGGTTGAGCAAGTTGTAGGCATTTTGAATGGAGACAACTTTGGGCAATCCCAGTTGACAGGCGGCATTACAAAAGGCTGCGATACCCCACGGCGTTTCATTGCTGAGTCCTAAATAGCGAATTTTGCCCGCTTTGATCAAATCGGCAAAGACGCTGAGTTGCTCATCAATGGGCACCGTTTCTCGCACCTGCTCAAGGTTGTACAGGGTCTGCCCAAACAGGGGCACATAGCGATCGGGCCAATGCAATTGGTAGAGGTCAATGTAATCCGTTTGCAAACGCCGCAGACTGTCGTTCACCGCTTGTTCAATATTGGGACGGTCAATGGCTACGGGGCCCTCCCGAATCCAGTTCAGTCGGCGAGACGGTCCGGCAATTTTGGTGGCGATAATCAGGCGATCGCGGGGCTGCTTCATCAGCCATTTACCAATGTATTCCTCCGTCAGTCCTTGAGTTTCGGCACGGGCAGGCACCGGATACATCTCAGCCGTATCGATGAAATTGACTCCTTGCGCGATCGCAGAGTCCAACTGTTGGTGAGCATCTTCCAACGTGTTTTGCTGTCCAAACGTCATCGTTCCCAGGCAAATCTCAGACACCTGGAGGTCGCTATCGCCGAGTTGCCGATACTGCATGTTGGTTACTGTCGAGAATGTCAGCTCTATCTTACTGATCTAGTCATTCTGTTCAAGTGACGAATTCCTTATAGCCCAATACCTCTCGGTTAAGAATTTGAAGACTCTGCATTGATCCCCCCTAGCCCCCCTTAACAAGGGGGGAACTCTTACCCAGTCTTGGTTTGAAAGCCCCCCTTAGTAAGGGGGGTTGGGGGGATCTCTAGACTGACAACACTAACCGAGAAGTATTGCCTTATAGTCTTGACGTGCCTGTAGCACGAAGCACTACAATGTAGTTTGGTACACACGCTCCCATTCTTCAGGATCTATGATGTGCTAAAGCTGCATTGGAGCGATCGCACTGCTGCCCTGATGAGCGTCAGCCCATCTTCGCCCTATCCCTGACCCTAGCCCTCCACAAGGACACCGCCATGACCTACTTCGATCCCTACGAAGGCTCCTATAACTCCAGACAACCTCAAGCGCAAGGGTTGCTGAGTTCTGGCTGGCGGCCCTTCTATCGGCAGCTAGACCTGATGCACCTGGCAAACCTGGTTTTCCGCGATAACAGCGAGTTCACCCAGAAGGCATTCAACCTGACCAGCAATCTTGCCAATGCCGCAGGGCGCAACGAATACACCTGGTGGGCAAATGTTCTCAATCTGTTTTCTTCGGAAACGCGCTACCACGTCGATGAGTTCTGGAGCTACATCACCCCCGATCCACCCTACCCTGACTATCGTTTCCCGGATGTCCTGAGTGTGGAAACGCCGATCAAACCGATGCTCAGTCGGGACTGTATCGCGATCGACCATGTATTCAGCCGCCTGCGCGAAATCATTATTCTCAAAATCCTCAAGTTTTTGGGATGCCCCAAGCTGATTACCCAGTACTACCTCGATCGCCACTTCTACTACCCCACTCAGCACTTTGTCAGTTGGGAACGACTGGATGTAATCAACAACGCCTATGCTTACTGGGAGGATCCACAAGTTTGGCTGCAGATCGACAATCTGGGTAAAGAACGCCGCCTCAGCATCATGGCTCGTGACCTGAAACCCCTCGTCCAAAAGGTTGCTCATGGTCTGGCTGTTGTGCTCAGTGGCTATCAAAGCCGGGTTGGCCAAATTCAATCGCAGTACCCCATTCGCAGTTTCCCTAAAGACATTCAAGACTTCACCGATGCCGTTCAGCAAGCCATTCTGGATCAAGAGCAGCTTGCCGTGTTGGTCAGTGGGGAACCGGGCACCGGCAAAACCGTGTGGACGCAAGCTGTCGCCAAGGAAGTTCTCGTGCCACTCGGCTACGTGACATTCATTCTGGATCACGAGGCGGTGCAAAACTTTGTGCCACCCAACTATCTGGAGCGCGTTTGTCTCATCATCAACGAAGCCGATAATCTGGCACAGGATCGCTCAATGGAAGTTGCTCAGTACAACAACAAAACCGAGCACATTCTTAGCCTATTGGATGGCACCTTATACCGCAGCGTCATTGACGAAATGGGTATGCAGACTGAGCAAAGATTAGTGGTGCTGATGACCTGCAATACCACTGAGCGCTTCGATCCAGCCATGCTGCGCAAAGGGCGAGTCGATTTAACCTGCGAGTTTACGCATCGGTTTGTTTGATTTGAAAAAGGATAGACAAACACCTCGGCAAACACTCTCTTAGAGCTGATGCTGCCGTAGCCAACGCAACCAATCTCCCAAGAAGTGGTGGTGTCTGTCTATCCAGCAGTTCATTCACCTGTGTTGGCATCTTCTCGAACGAATGTGTCGATTTTGTGTTTCACAGGTGAACTTGCAATGACAAATGTGGAAAGGCGAGAGGATTGGAGATTGGAGATTGGAGATTGAAGATTGAAGAGAGCTTGGTAACCATACTGCCAATCGCTATAACTGTTGACTAGCAAATCACCAATCTAGAATCTACAATCTAAAATCCCATAATCATACTATTGGGGAGCAAAAAGCTGGTTTGTTCGTCATGACTCTGAGTCTGTGTCTCGATATTTGCTTGCAACACAGACGTTAGGCAAACGTCATATTTCCTGGCTAAAGTTTGTATAGTAATTTTATTTGGATTGTGATGCCGATTCGATTTATGCCTGCTACCAATGATCAAGCTGAAAGTGCCCAACACAGGCAACTTTCAATCTAAAATCGTCAATCTAAAATCTGTGTGAAAGCTGCCTGCTGCGGGTGCAATCCTCACAGCTCATTTGAGACCGTTATATCACGTAGGATTAGGTTGGATGCGAGAAAGGACTGCGATGAACACCTCAACCGACAGACGAATTAAGTTTGATGGAATCAATTGGAAGAAACCTGCTGTCTACCTGGCGTTGCCGGTTTTGGGGGCAGGAATTGTGTTGCTGGGTGACCACTGGTTGTCGTCGAGCGTATCGGAAAGTCAGCGATCGCTGGCCCAATCGGTCAACGCTCCATCGCTTGTGGCTCAAACTCCGAGCCGCAGTAGTGGCGTTCGCTCTGCCACAGACCCCAACTTCATCGTCAATGCGGTGGAGCGGGTCGGTCCAGCCGTAGTTCGGATTGATGCGTCGCGTACAGTGAAAACTCGCGTTCCAGCGATCTTTAATGACCCATTTTTCCGGCAGTTTTTCGGTTCTAATATTCCGACTCCTCCGTCAACGCGAGTTGAGCAGGGTCAAGGCTCTGGTTTTGTGATCCGACCGGATGGGTTAATTTTGACCAATGCCCATGTGGTCAGTGGGGCAGATAGTGTCACGGTGACCTTAACGGGAGGTCGAGAGCTACGGGGTAGGGTATTGGGTGCCGATCCGCTGACGGATGTGGCGGTGGTTAAGGTTGAGGCCAATAACTTACCCACTGTGCGGATGGGGAACTCGGAGCAGTTGAGACCAGGGGAGTGGGCGATCGCGATCGGGAATCCACTTGGACTCGATAACTCGGTCACGGTTGGCATTATCAGCGCCACGGGTCGGAGTAGCTCTCAGGTGCGTGTTCCCGATAAGCGCGTCAACTTCATCCAAACCGATGCCGCAATTAACCCCGGCAACTCCGGCGGCCCGTTGCTCAACCAGCGCGGTGAAGTGATTGGCGTCAACACAGCCATTATTGGCGGTGCTCAAGGACTCGGCTTTGCAATCCCGATCAACACGGCCCAACAAATTGCCAACCAGTTAATTGCAAAAGGCAAGGTGGATCACCCTTACCTGGGCATCAATATGATCAACCTGACGCCTGAAATTAGACGGCAGTTCAACAGCGATCGCAGCAGCGGCATCACCATTCAGGACGATCGCGGCGTCTTAGTTGCCAGAGTTCTGCCCAACTCTCCAGCCTTCAAAGCCGGTATTAAAGCAGGAGATGTGATTCTCCGCATCAACGGTCAAGCCATGAACACGGCTGATGAAGTGCAACGCGCTGTCGAGAAAAGCGCGATCGGCGGCACCATGCGGGTTGAGGTCAGACGAAATGGACAGTCTGTAAACATTTCCGTTCAGCCCGGTACATTCCCAACGCAGGCGGCACAAGTTGAAGAATAATATGGCTGAATCCTTGCAGGTCATCGAACTCGGTAATCCGGTTCTGCGTCAAATTGCGAAACCCGTGTTGGATATAACTAGCAATGAAATTCAGATGCTGATCGACAACTTACTCGTGACTGTTAAGCAGGCAAACGGTGTAGGGATTGCCGCTCCGCAAGTGGGTAAGTCGGTGCGGCTGTTTATTGTGGCATCTCGTCCCAACCCCCGTTATCCCAACGCACCGGAAATGGAACCAACGGCGATGATCAATCCACGCATTTTGTCCCATTCCAGCGAGACAGAAAAGGGTTGGGAGGGCTGTCTCAGTGTTCCAGGAATGCGGGGATGGGTGCTGCGTTATCGAGCGATCGCGGTTGAATACACTGGACGAGATGGCAAAGTACATCAACAGGAACTGACTGATTTTGTTGCCCGCATTTTCCAGCACGAGTTAGATCACTTAGACGGCAGGGTATTTTTGGATCGCGTCGAAAGCACTCATGATCTGGTTACCGAGCGGGAATTTCAGCAGCGGATAGGAACGGATGAAACGGATGGGTTTGTAAAGTCCGGGCAACCATCATCTGTTCCAGGCTTGCACACCTCGCCAAGTCATATAGATTGACAAAACTATCAGCAGCAGCCGGAACAAGAGGTTGACGAGGCGATCGGGCAAGTGGGGGAGTAGTCGGGTGCCAAACTGTGCGCCGACCATGCCTCCAAACCCTAATGCGAGTCCGGGAATGTAGAGAACGTTCCCATTCCAGGCATGTTGAATCAATCCAGAGGCCGCAATCAGCACGATCGCGCCCAAACTCGTGCGCACCGCCGCCTTGATCGCCTCGCCCAACATCAACATTTGCAGCGGCACCATCACGGCACCGCCACCGACCCCGAATAATCCTGACAACACTCCGGTTAATAGTCCAATCTTGGCGACAGGTGCCAGATCACGGGAACCAACCGCATCCTCTGAGAGTCCAACGTGCTTGTTTCTCTGCTTCAGTTTCTGCTTCAAATCCATTAAGTAAATGATGATCAGCATCAGGGTGGCAAAACTGAAGGCGAGCCATGCTTCCGGTAAGCGATCGCCCAGCCACGCCCCCAACTGAGCCGTCGGCATGCCAAACAGCGCCAATCCCAGGGACGCCCGCCAGTCCAGCTTGCCCTTGCGCCAGTTCTGCCCACTACCCGAAATCGCACTCAGAAGCACACCCACTAAACTAGTAGCCGTTGCTTGCACCAAATTGACGCGCAAGAAGAACGTGAGCGCCGGAACAATCAACAGCCCTCCCCCAATTCCCAGAACACCTGCCACCGCTCCTGTGAAAATGCCTAAGAGGAACAGCCATCCCCAGGTCATGGGTTGATCAATCATGAATCGTTACAGTGCTCAAACTTCGGCAATCATAGCCCCAGATATTGGCAGTGGCTAGAGTGGATTCAGGGGCGATCGCACCTCAGTCATTAACTGCGATCGCTCACCCATCCATTCCATTCGTCATTCGCCATTCGTCAGGAGTTGAAGCATCGTTACAATAAAATTTAGACCGCATTATTTCATCTATGTCTCAATCTCCTACTCTGCAAGCAATCATTGAGTTCGTGGAAGCTCTCTCAGAAGACGAACAAGATGTACTATTTGACTTGATTTCCAAACGCCGCATTGCTAAACGCCGCCAAGAGATTGCTCAGAACGCTAAGGCAACGATGCAAGCCGTTAGAAATGGCACTGCCCAGAGAGGCACCGCCGCCGAACTGATTTTTCAGAAGCTTGAGGATGAGGAAGAAGAGGCGATCGTCTTAGTCGATATAGGTACGCATGACGAAGTCTACTAACGCAATTTTCCTATTAATCGCTCACCCCTCTACCCCTTCACTCCATTTGCCATTCCCTAAAACTGCCACAAAATCGTTCCTTGCACCATGAACGGATCACCTCGATAAACGCTCCTGGTTTTACCACTCAGCGATGCTCCTAGAATCAGCACGTTTTTTCGATGGGCCATGCTTGACAGATGCGATCGTCTTCTGGTCTGGGGTAGTAGTACGGATCAAATGGACGCCACTCTAGCAGTTGCTTGGGTTTGACTCTTGCTGCCGATCGCCAGATTAGGCTGTAGTAGACTCTTAAGGTTGGGTTAGTAATCGGATTTGGGCGATCGCTAATCTGCATGGTTATCCTCGCAACCCAACCCTTACAGCTCCAAATTCAAATCCGTCACGGCACCGAGACTGCTGGAGGAAACGAGTTTGGCATACTTCGCCAGCACGCCGTTGGTGTAACGCGGCTGCGGGGACTGCCAGTCGGCCCGGCGGCGCTCAAGCTCCTCAGCGGTGATGTTTAACTGTAACAACCGAGCTGGAGCGTCGATGGTGATCGAGTCGCCTTCCTGAACCAGGGCGATCGCGCCACCCACAGCGGCTTCGGGAGCGACATGACCGACTACCATCCATAGGTACCGCCAGAGAAGCGACCATCGGTGATCAGTCCCACAGCATCGCCCAAACCAGCACCGATGATGGCAGACGTGGGAGCCAGCATTTCGCGCATACCAGGGCCGCCCTTCGGGCCCTCAGAGCGAACCACGATTACATCACCAGGATGAATCTTGCCTGCCAGAATCGCATCCAGGCATTCCTCTTCGGACTCGAAGACACGGGCAGATCCAGTGATTTGGGGATTCTTGACGCCCGTAATTTTAGCAACGGCTCCTTCCGTGGCCAGATTGCCCTTCAGGATTGCCAGGTGCCCACTGGCGTACATTGGATTGCTCCAGGGACGAATCACATCTTGATCGGGGCGGGGTTGGGCCGGAATATCTTTCAGCAGTTCGGCAACTGTCTGTCCCGTAATCGTGATGCAGTCGCCGTGCAGCAAGTCGTGGGCCAGTAGCATTTTCATCACTTGGGGAATGCCGCCTGCTTTGTGCAGATCGGTGGCCACGTAGCGACCAGAGGGCTTGAGGTCACACAGAACTGGAACCCGCTCACGAATCCGCTCAAAGTCATCGAGAATGAGGGGAATGCCAGCCGCATGGGCGATCGCCAAAAAGTGCAGCACCGCATTCGTGGAGCCGCCCACCGCCATAATCACCGAGATGGCATTTTCAATCGACTCACGGGTGATAATCTGACGCGGCAGAAGCTGGTTGCGCACGGCTTCCACCAGCACATAGGCAGACTTCTCGGCGCTCTCGGCTTTTTCTTCGTCCTCAGCCGCCATTGTCGAAGAGTACATCAGGCTCATCCCCATTGCCTCAAACGCCGAGGACATGGTGTTGGCCGTGAACATGCCGCCACAGGAGCCAGCCCCCGGACAGGCATGGCGCTCCACATCCAGCAGCTGATCTTCGCTAAGTTTGCCAGCGCTGTGCCGGCCGACGGCTTCAAAGGAGCTGACCACGGTCAAATCTGTACCATTCAGGTGTCCCGGTTTGATTGTGCCGCCGTAGACGAAGATGGCAGGGATGTTCATGCGGGCGATCGCAATCATCGCACCGGGCATGTTCTTGTCACAGCCGCCGATCGCCAGCACCCCATCCATACTCTGTCCCATGCAGGCCGTCTCGATCGCATCGGCAATCACCTCGCGCGACACCAGCGAATACTTCATGCCCTCCGTGCCCATCGAGATGCCGTCGCTGATCGTGATCGTGCCAAACATCTGCGGCATCGCTCCAGCTGTTCGGGCAGCAGAGTCTGCCCGTTTTGCCAGACCGTCAATGCCCATGTTGCAGGGGGTAATCGTGCTGAAGCCATTGGCAATACCGACAATCGGCTTTGTAAAGTCCTCATCTTTGAATCCAACTGCCCGCAGCATGGCACGGTTGGGCGATCGCTGCACCCCTTGCGTCACAACTCGGCTTCTCAAATTCTCAGACATTGATTATTTCCCTGGCTGACTACTCGATGATCTATTCTCCCAAACTAGGGAGCCTTGTGAACCAATTATCGTTGCTCAATGTAGCTCTATACCCATGATCGGAACCACATGCGCAGCTGAAATCCCCATGTTGAAAGAGGTAAACCCAGGTAGATGGGTAGCCAGAAAAGAAAGGCGAGAACGACGATCAAGATAACGGCGATGCCGGTGCGTCGGTGATTGTACTGGGTGCTATGCAGCCAGCGGTCTACAAGCCAGGCGACCGCCATTGACGCAAATACGGACGCGCCCATGTAGTGGTAAAGAAACGTACAGCGAGTCACTCTTACCCACGGCAGCAGATTTGCCAGGTAGTTAATGGCTAGAAATAGCGCTAACCATTGCTCAGTGGAGCTGAGCACTAACCACGGCGCTCGTCGAGGCGGGGACTGCTGAATCCCTTCTACCACAGCGACCCATTTTGACGTTTGCTTGATCAGTAACCAGAGCAAGACGATCAGCACAATCAGGATGGCGATCGTTGAAAACCACCAGAGGAATGGATTTCCGATCGCGTGCACGTCATAGATAACCTTTTCAGCTGTAGTCGGGGGCAGCGATCGCTCCGTGGGGAGTAGATCGCCCTTACCGGTGACCTGATAAAAGTAGGCCACTGGACGCCACATCGTCAGCCAACTTGACCAATGGGAACAGTACGGATGCACGTTGGGGCCATCACCAACCCGCTTGTGATAGCTCAAAATTTCGCCTTGCAATGCCCAAAAGTCTTTCCAAAAACCAGATTTAGCGTTGAGTTTCAGGTGGGGAATCCAGATCAGCACATAGGTGAGCACCGGAACGATTCCTAAATACAGCCCAACTTGCCACCAACTCAGCCGAAACAGCTTTTCCAATGGGCTTTGTCGAATTACTTCTGGGATACGGGTGACTTCTGAGGTATCCGTGCGGGTGGCAAAAAGAACCGTTGTTTCCTCGGACGTTGACTGGAACATTGACTGAGACCGCTGGGCATACCAGGACTGAAATTGGTAATTGCCTTGGGCGCACACCCAGAGTCCGTAAGCACCAAGCAAGAACCATAGCCCATTCCATTTGATGGAGACGGACATGCCAAAACAGATGCCAGATAGGACTAACCATCCGTCTCGGGGCAGCGATCGCGTGCTGTCTAGCGCCAACAGTAAGCACCACAATCCCAGTAGCCCAAAGATCACCAGATGCACATTGTTCAAGGCATAGCGCGACTCGACTAAAAACAAGCCATCCAGTGCCGCAAACAACCCGGCAATGAAGGCATAGCTACGCCGATGGGTAAGCTGATAAGCAATCCCAACAGTGACTAAGGGAATGAAAGAACCGATCAGAGCATTGAGCCAGCGATACGTCCAGGGCGCGAACAGGGACCCCACCAGCCCATTTGTGTCTGTTTGAGGAAGTGGCGATCGCGACCCCAACCACATGCCAACCGCGATGATGTATTTACTCAGTGGTGGGTGCCCATCAAAAAACGGCGTCCAACTGAGATAGTTATGCGCAAATTTGGCATAGTAGACTTCATCGAACACCAGGGTATTGAAGCGACCCAACCCCCAAAATCTGAGAGCCAAAGACAGGATCAGCAGCCCCAGGATACCGATCCTGAACCACGAAAAAGAGGGTTTATTAGGCTTCTTGAACCAATTCATCGCTATCCACCATCCACTCTTCCCACTCCTTACCTTAGCGGTTGAGTTAGAATATAGGCATCCGATTCTAACGTCCCGCGATTTTCTTTCTATCCAACTTTCTATCCAACTTTCTATCCAACGATGCAGCCAAATTGCGTTCCATGCAGTAAATGTTAGGAGCTTGCCGCGTTGATACGTCAGTCCGAAAGCATTTGGGATGGTTCTTCTACTAATGATGCAACGCATCTGCAAGTTATTTGCGACCCTAGAAATTCTTTATCTGTACCACATCCTTCCACAAACCAGTTTTCTGCAAAGGAACACAGTGCGCTAACTCCCTACCGACGCCAATCCGTGTTGAGCTGGTTGAATGAGAATGTGCCTGGCAAGCGCCTCAAGCATATTTTGCGAGTTGAGGAAATGGCGATCGCGCTTGCCAGGCTGTATTGTTTAGACGTGGAACGAGCCGCTCAAGCGGGATTGATGCATGATTTGGCAAAATTTTTCAACCCCAAGCAGTTGCTCCAAATGGCAAAGGAGGAAAGGCTGGAGCTAGATTCCGTTGATGTTGCCAATCCCCATCTGCTGCACGCGGAGGTGGGGGCGATCGTGGCTAGAGAAGAGTTTGGTATTCAGGATCAACACGTCTTAGACGCGATTCGGAACCATACCCTGGGTCGTCCTGGAATGAGTCCACTGAGCTGTGTCGTTTACCTGGCAGACAGTTTGGAGCCGGGGCGGGGCGATACTCCAGAGTTAGCGGAACTGCGACAAACGAGTCGGCAAGACCTATACCGAGCCGTTTGGCTGACTAGTGAATACACGCTGAAATTCCTGCTTGCAACGCCCAATCTAATCCACCCCCGCACCATCTTGACCCGTAACTGGGCAATGCAGATGGCTATTCAAACTGGCAAGGCTTACAAACAATGATTTTTACTTGCAGAAATATATCTTAAGGAAGAGCTTTTCTAGTCCGGTGGCGAATGAAATGATGATCAAGCAAAGACCCAATTCCCTAACCTGTCAGCTGACCCATTCTGTTCAACAACTTCACTATCCAATTCGATAAAGGAACTCATTACTGAATGCAAAAACTCTCCAATGCACCCTCCTCTCCCTCTGGTTTGGCAGCGTCTAGCGCATCTGCTGCATCCGTCCAGGAGCTTGATTCTAGCCTTCAACTGGCACTGACCATTATTCAGGCAGCAGATGAGCGCAAAGGTGGAGACATCAAGCTGCTCAGGGTAGCAGAGGTCTCTCTCCTGGCAGACTATTTTGTGATTGTCACGGGATTCTCAAAGGTGCAGCTACGGGCGATCGCCAACTCCATTGCCAACAAGGTTGAACACGAGCGGCGGCGTGCTCCCTCCCACACGGAAGGCATGGCTGAAGCAACCTGGGTACTACAAGACTACGGCGATGTGATTGTGCATATCCAGATGCCCCAGGAGCGCGAGTTCTACAATCTAGAAGCCTTCTGGGGGCACGCCGAGCGCGTTGATTTTCAGCCCATGCTGCAGCAGGTTCAAGCATCGTAACTTCCGCAAACCTCGGAGTTTTTAACCCAGAATTAAACATCATGCCCGGCATCGTTGCTTAAAACTCCGAGGTTTTGGTCAAGTGCAGGGAATAATAATGTAAGCGCCGTTTGGCATTCACTGAGTTACCACAAAGACACCAAGGTCTACGGAAAATGCTTGGTGTCTTTGTGCCTTGGTGGTTAGTTTCATATGCTATTGATTTACCAGTAAACAAGTGTCTAACTTGACAGGTAGCCTAATTTCACCTGAGATTTCTTCCCAATCAAAACCCAATTCGTTGCCCTTGAAACTAGGGGTAATGGCGTCAGGAAGCGGCACGAACTTTGAGGCGATCGCGCAAGCCATTGCCGACCATCAGCTCCATGCCACCATTCAGGTTGTGATCTACAACAACCCAGATGCCAAAGTTGCTGCCCGTGCCGAGCGTTGGGGCGTGCCTGCGGTGCTGCTTAACCACCAGAACTTTGCCAGCCGAGAAGACCTGGATGACGCGATCGTCAAAACGTTGCAGCAACACGGCGTGGAGTGGGCGATTATGGCCGGCTGGATGCGGATCGTCACCTCGGTGCTAATTGATGCTTTTCCCGATCGCGTGATCAACATCCATCCCAGCCTATTGCCCAGTTTCAAAGGCGCTCATGCTGTTGAGCAGACCCTCAAAGCAGGCGTAAAGATAGCAGGTTGCACCGTACATCTGGTGCGCCTGGAAGTGGACAGCGGCCCGATTCTGATGCAAGCTGCTGTACCAGTACTGCCCAATGACACGGTTGAAACCCTACAAGCCCGGATTCAAGTCCAGGAGCATCAGATTTTTCCACAGGCGATCGCGATCGCGGCACAGCGATGACAGTCCTTCAGGGACGGTAGGATGTTGATCGTTCATCTTCCCGTACTGCCTTGATCTTCCAGGATTTTCAGCCGATCGCCGCGATCGCCACCACCCCTACGGGTGTTCATCAACTTTGGTCGCTCACCCAAACCCAATCCACCCCGCTTTGGGTTCCTCAGTCCCTACAGGATGCCGTAGAGCCGTTACAGGCAACATCCTTGCAGTTTTACGATAAATCTCTGAAAGAGCATGTTGCAGACCTGTGGGCATCCCATCGCAGCCTGGTGTTTTGTTTGGCTACGGGAGCCGTCGTGCGTCTAATTGCGCCATTGCTGCACCAGAAGTCTTCCGATCCAGCCGTAGTGGTTGTGGATGAGGCAGGAAAGTTCGTAATCAGCCTCTGTGGTGGGCATCAAAGCAGAGCCGATCAACTGGCGCGTCTGATTGCCCTGCAGATTGGGGCAACCCCTGTGTTAACCGGAGCCGCCAATCGAGCCGGATTGCCCGGAATTGACGTGTTGGGAGTTCCTTTTGGCTGGGTGAAAGGCGAGGGAGACTGGACTGCCGTGAGTGCGGCGATCGCGCGCCAGGAACCTGCCCAAGTCATTCAAGAAGCTGGTTCAACCTTGTGGCAAGCACATTTGCCGGAAGGACATCCGTTTGAGGTGCGAAGTGCGAAGTGCGAAGTGCGATCGCGCAGCGTCTCCGAAAGAGTTAGTGAGAGGCAAGAACCCACAGCACAAATTTGGATTACCGC
>JAAUSG010000106.1 GCA_012034055.1 Leptolyngbyaceae cyanobacterium RU_5_1
TGGACAGACGGTGATACTGCCTGTGGAGGACGGTTGCTTGGGAACCCCGATGAAGCAGGAAACCTCAAGAGCGATCTTGGGAAGCCAGCGCTCTACCCGCTTCGGGTGAGCGTCTGGAGGATGTCACGGACATCTGACTCAGGTGGAAGCCCATTGGGAACTCATAGGATTGGGGCATCCACGAAGTACAGGAGGATACCCAAACACGATGAAACGCACACTGATTTCACTAGTACCTCACGGCATAAATCAGCCAACCGTAGAGACGTTACATGTAACGTCTCTACGATGGTCAACGGTTGTTAAACTTGTGCCTGAGACTACTAGTCGTTGGCGGATTTGTTTTGATTGCTCCACTGGTTACACCGATCGCGGTTAAAGCGGCTCCCCTGGGAGATTTGCCGGTTCTATCCGGGATTGAGTTGACGCAGCAGCAGGAAGACCAACTGGCTCAGGCGCGTCGGCAAGTGCGATCGCAGCTTGAGGCGATCGTCAGTCCAGAACAGCGCAACCAGTTCAAAGCGGCGCTGGAGCAGAGGGATGGGTTGCGGGACGCGATCGCGGCCATGAACCTATCCCCTGAGCAAAAAGCCCAGATTCGTCAGGTGTTGCAATCTTCTCGCTCCCAGTTCTCCGGCATCTTAACCGCCCAGCAAAAGCAGCAATTGTGGCAAAATCTGCGATCGCGACTGAGACGATAACATCGCCTAACGGCACCCGCACGATCAACTACATGCCTTGTCGCTAATGTCTAAACGGCACCTTTAGCTTGCAAACATGGCGGCGGCGCGTCGATTCAATTCTTCCGGGGCAACCTCCTCAACCTGGGTCGCGATCGCCCAGTGATGTCCAAAGGGATCCACCAGTGTGCCGTAGCGATCGCCCCAGAACATATTGTCCAGAGGCATGGTTACAGTGGCTCCAGCATCAACCGCCCGCTTGAGCCAGGCATCGGCATCATCCACCTGTAGATGAATCGTGACTGGAGACCCTGTTGATCCGGCGACTGGCGCAACGGACCCCATGTCTGGAAACTCATCATTCAAAAAAAGGGTAGAAGCACCAATTTTCAGCGTGGCGTGCAGAATCGCCGAACCATCGGGCGTCGGCAGCCGAAATTTTTCTTCAGCTCCAAAGGCTTGCTTGTAAAACGCGATCGCGGCATCGGCATTGCGAACCGTCAAATGGGGGGTGATTATGTTTACCATCGCACTACCTCCAATAACAACAACGAGTGTTTAATTCAGACGTATCTGCTCAAAACTCCACACACCTCATTAAGTACTTGACTCCTAAAAGGTCTGGCTTCATAGTCGTCTTGCGTCCTCATCGAATCCACTTTGACAAGTCGTACTCATAACGAGTATGATTTAGGAAGAACAAACGATTCTGTACCTCACAGTCTATCCCAACGAATCCACCAAACCTTTTGCAAGGAGACGCTATGACTGCAACTCTACAAACCTCACAAACCGTCACTTTGGTCAAAGCGCTCAATCGCCAACAGGCAAACGCGCTGGTTGCATTTCTGAACTACAAGAAATATCACTGGCTCACTTTTGGTCCCTCGTTCCGTGATTTCCACCTCCTGTTTGAAGAGCATGGCACCGCCGTATTCGACACTATTGACGAACTAGCAGAGCGCAGCCTGATGATCGATGGCTCCCCGATCGCCGATCCAACCGAGTATTTGCCTACTGCGACCGTGAAGCCGTCGGCAGGGAAATTGTCGGTGCAAGGAATGGTAGAAGAAGCGATCGCGACCCATGAGCGGATCATCTCTGAAATGCACGACGATGCCGAAGAAGCGGCTAATGCAGGTGACATTGGTACCGCTGACCTCTATACTCGCCTGGTGCAAACCCACCAAAAACACCGCTGGTTCCTGAAAGAGATCCTGAAAAAAGGCGATGGGTTGATTTCCTAGTTCCACAAGCTAGTTTATAGCGGTTTTGGTTGATATCTAATACACCCGTTGCGAACAAATGTTCGCCCAAACGGGTGTATTTCCCTTGAATCAAGAGTTGCTAGGGTGTGAATTGCACAATTGCGCAGCGTTGGAGATCCGTATGCCAGAAGTCGTTCTCTACATTGCAGCCAGCCTTGACGGTTACATCGCAACACCGGATGGCGGTGTGAAATGGCTTGCTGCGTTTGAAAATTCGGGCGAAGACTATGGCTATTCAACGTTCTATGAGTCATTTGATGCCGTGCTGATGGGCAGCCGAACGTACCAGCAGTTGCCTGAACTCGGTGAATGGTCATTCACTGGAAAGCCGTGTTGGGTGTTTTCGCGGCGGCCGCTCAAGGTCGAACAGCCAGAGGTCACCCTGACGACGCAAAGCCCACACGAGGTGATGTCGGAGTTGGCGGCACGCAATCTGCAACGGGCCTGGCTATTGGGCGGTGCAGAGTTGGTCGCCTCGTTCCGAGCACAGGGACTAATTACTGAATACGTTGTCTCGATCATTCCCGTCATTCTCGGTGCCGGGATTCCCTTATTCATCTCGCCCGGTCCAACAGAAGATTTGAAACTGGTTGAATCAACACCCTATCCGAGCGGGCTAGTCCAACTTCGATATCTGCCTGGGAAAGACGATACCGATTGTAGATTGTAGATTGCAGATTTTAGATTGAAGTTACGGTAGCACTGGAGTAGGTTAGGACAAATCAGACTAAAGCCGCTAGCGACAGAAAATTTGCAATCTAAAATCGCAAATCTAAAATCTGAAATTGCCATTACCAGACTCTCCACTCTTCCCAGTCCAGGTTGAAGATGGAGGTGTCGGGAAATTGGGTGGGATTGTTGTTGGCTTCTAGACGAGTTCGCAGTTTCTCCAGGAGCGGTTCTTTACTGGGCAATCCGTCTACAAGCTGGTAGGGCAAGACGTTTTCTAAGAGGGCAAAGGAGGCGGTTGTACCGGCGGCCGCGCCAACTGACCATTCAAAGGCATGAACGCGGTAAGCAGCAGCGGCGATCGTGCTGTTGGCGATGCTTTTTCCAGCAACCAGTAAGTTGTCAATCCGTTGCGGAATCATGGCTCGCAGCGGAATCTCACCGGGATAGGCGGGGCCGTGTGCCTGGCGAACTCCTGCACGCTCGTTGTTGCCCGGTTTTTCGGGTGGGGATTCTGCCATGCAGGGGTGGAAGTCCATTGCATACTGGGCAATGCCAACAGAATCGGGATAAATCGTCGATCGCGTCCTCCGTTTCACCTGATCGGTAATGTTTTCAGGCGGCAATTTCAGGAATTCCAGACCTGCCAGCAATTTCCAGAGCTGTTGATACATGGCGGGAGGTAGATTCTCCCGATAGTAGGATTCCTTGCGGTAGTCAATTTTGGAGATATCGATTTCGTTGACACTGAAACCGCTGGGGTAAACGGCAGAAGGGCGGCCGATGATCCGTCGCGCTTCTCGCATGTAGGGATATTTGGACAGCCCATGAGCGGTTCCCATCGGGGTATCTAAGCCCATCACATAGCGATGGTTAGGAGCCGTTTTTTGATGTTGTTCCCCAATCGAGAGTCAGTCGTTCCAGCAACGAGCCAATGGTAAAACGCGATCGCGTTTTCCTCGGCCCGCTGCAAGGTCTCTGTCCGCAAGCCACCTTTCCAGCCACCCGCAGTCAGCTCACCGCGCTGCTGAAGCTGCTCTCGACTGTAAATCAGGTTGTCCTGTGCCGTCCCAGGACGATAGTCGTTCCCCCACGTCCAGTTCTGCATGGAGATGTCCCCCGGAAAAATAGCGGCAGCACCGAATCTGCCAGCCCTGGGGCGCTGTTTCCAGTCTGGACTCCAGATGCGGCGGTAGGTAAACACAGCGTCCACATCTGCCGTATTTTTGTTCTCAAAGCTGAAGTAGGGCGCATATTGCGGGTAAAAGGACGGCATTGGCTGCGGTTGCGGGGCTGCTGTGCGCTCCATGCCGAAGGTGTAGGTAAAGCCCTGCGTGCAGTAGGGGTCGTTGGTTGTCACGGGCGAAGAGGGGTTGACCGGCGATCGCGGGTCAAGTCCCAGCCGGTAGGGAACATCAGCAAGAGCAACGATTTCGCCAGTTTCGGTGGCTTCGATCACATACCAGGAAGTTGGGGAATTTTGAATTTTGAATTTTGAATTTTGAATTGGAGCGAATTGAATAATTTGTTTGGTCAACCGAGATGAGTTGTCGTAGCGGTAGGCGTCTTCGATAATTTTGGAAAGGGGTTCGCTGTTAAGGGGTGGGGTGTTGGGGGCAGCAGTGTGTTGGATGGCGATCGCGCCGTTAATCAGTTTGCCGTCAGGGCTGTATTTCAGCTCTTTGATGACGGTGTTGGGAAACCACTTTAGAGTTCCTTTGCCGTGGCGGGCGGACCACTGTAACTGCTCCCACAGCAACTCATGTCCATCACTGGGCAGGAAGCAGGACACACTAACCCAGCAGTTGCCAGCGCTGAGTCCACTGTATTTGTCGTAAACGCGGCGACGCAGTTCGTTGTAGCCCCGCGGGAAGAAACGCAGATCTCGCATCCGTTTCGCTTCATCTAATGCTGAGGTGCCTTGAGCGGATACTTGCCCACCCACCCAGTCGGTAATGTCAGTTAGGCAAACGGTTCGTCCCGCTAACAGGGCTTCATAGGCGGCTCCAGTGCCTGCCAGCCCAGCACCGACAATCAACAGTTCGCAATCAACAGTTTGGTCGGGTGTTCTTATAGCAGACGTGGCACTTGGTTGGGCATTGGCGTGCTGCTTCGCAGATACCGCAAGGGTCGCGGTTGGCAGCAAGGAACCCAGCGCAAATAACGACACAACCCATGAAGCACGAACAAATTTGAACATAACCAAATGACCTGAGCCAGTAAGTAGACTTTATTCATCCTAATGAATCGTCCGTTTCTCTTCAGGTACCTTTCAATCTTTCTCTTTTCACGGGTGAAGCATCGATCAGAAATAACTTTTACATTCCCATTGTCAAAATTTGGTTTGCTGTTAGCTGCAGGTTGGAAAACGTAGGGGAAAGGATGGCATCGCTGCCTTGAAAGGTTCCAACTTCGGCATAGTGTCCCGCCTTGAGTTCCAACACGGTAACCCGTTGCTGTTCGGGGTCAATCAGCCAATATTCAGGAATACCCAACTGAGCATACTGATCCCGTTTGCGCTCATCATCGCGTTCCCGATTGGTTTTTCCAGGGCTGACCACTTCCGCGACTAACACTGGCGGCGGCATGTCTCGCTTAATGGTCAACCGCTTCTGGGTGAGGGTGAGATGAACTTCGCACAGAATGACCAGGTCAGGATAACGGTTCGCTGGGTCATTGGGTTGCAGCACAGGTACCTGAATTTCACATTTGCCAGGACGGATCAACCTGGGAGGCACAACTCCCGTATTTGCGATCGCCAAGAACAGGTAGTTTGCAATCCAATCATTCGGCTCTGATTCGGGTGGCAATTCAACCAATCTCCCATCCACTAGCTCATAACGCCGATCCGTACCATCGTCATAGTTCAGGTAATCCTCAAACGTTGCAAACCTCAGTTTAGCTTGTGTCATCACACTTATCTCGTGTGTAAGTAATACTGAAGATGATAACTACTGCTTAACCCCGTTGCCCTCGATCGCACTATAAGCATCGCCCGATAACAATCCCAGCCAGGGATCGGAGTTGGGTGTGAGAAACAGTTGGGCATAGACGCGATCGTTGAGGGCGTCTAAGGTTGTCGTATCAGCTCCTTGCACGAACCACTGATGAAGCTGAGCGTGCAGCAGGTACTCATTGCGAACGGTATCCAATGCCATGGCGGACTCAAAGCTGCGGACAATGGGCTGCAGAGGATCGGACGCGGAACCAGCGCGGCTTTGTGGGGATAATTGGTAAGCCGGGTTTTTGCTGCGGATCAGTGCTTGGCTGTTGCGATCGAGCCGTGCTTTGTCCGCATGACGTTGAGCCAGCTTGAGCCAGGTTGGATTGTCTGTCGCATTGCTCAATCGTTGACGGTTCTGTTCAGCCGAGGTTGAAATGCCTCTGATGGCTCGCAGCAGTGGATTTTCGACCGCCATTTTGGTAATCGCCAGTTGTCCTGCCGCTTCAGCCGTTGCCGTGCGATTTAGCTGGGGCAGGTTTACGAGCAGGGGCAGAGCATGAATTCCCAACGTTTTCAGGTCGGCGACCCAGTTGGTTTGGATAGCCGCGAGGCGATCGCGGTGATACTGACGCAACAAGGTAGTGCGCGCCTGCCCTTGCAGCGGAGATAATACGCTCACCAGTCGAGCTGCCTGCTGGAGCTGCTGCAGAAATGCCTGCGGTCCGTACAGTCCCGGCAGTGCTTCTACTGGGTTTCCTTCAGAGTCAAGGATATAGTGAATGCTATTGCCAGTTACGGTGCGCTCCAGCGTGCGACCATCGCCAAAATCAATGGTCACTTTAGGCACGGGGCGCACCGACTGCCAGTGCAGGACAAAATCGTCGCGCAGGTAGTTGGGAAACATCAGCATTCGGGTAGAGCGCAACGCGAAAGAACCGGCTGTTCGCACAGCTCAATTCTTCATCCAGCCGACCCAAAAGCCGCAGTGACAGAATAGGCTTTTTGCTGGCTCTTGCGGCTAATTTGGCTTGCTCAAGGTCGGTATACCAGTAGAGGTGAGAGGCATGGCAGTCGCGCTGTTGACAAAGGGCATCGAGAGCAGCTCTCAGGTGGGGGGCTGGAAGCTGTGGCGCGATCGGATCCAGTTTCAGTGCGATCGCATGGGTTTTCAAAAATGTCTGTAGTCCGGTTGTACCTTGAATTCGCAGTTGGGAAATAGCCGCTATGGACTCAGATGCCTGCTCCACTACTGGATGGCGAGAATGTTCGTCCGAGGCAGGTTGAGCGTGGTTAGCGTCACCCAGGCTAACCATCGTCATGATTCCCAGAACCATTCCTGTGGAGAGCTGCACCAACGAAATACGAGTCATTAACCCAGTCACAAACCTAGAAACCTGCCATTGCATAGCTATCTCCCAAAGACAATCGTCTTGCTGTAAATTCTCCAGCGTTGCTGAAAAGTCAGGATGAATTGAGACAAGTTTCAATCATCCAGCACCTTTTTCATCCCTGAAATCAGGAACGCCGCTTTTCCGACGGGGTAGACTCTATTTTGCGCCCAAGATGTCAAGCATATCTCACGGCTCGGACTGGTGTCCTCACCGTTTTACGTCTTACCCTCACTCCCCACCCCCTCCGCCTATGTCACTATAGGTTCAGAACAGCGTTGAATTTGGATTGTGAGAGCTTGCAAATCACATTTTTGGGAACCAGTTCTGGAGTGCCAACGCGGACACGGAATGTTTCTGGGGTGGCGTTGCGTTTGCCCCAACGAGCAGAGGTTTGGTTGTTCGACTGTGGCGAGGGAACCCAGCATCAATTTCTCCGGAGTGAGCTGAAAGTCAGTCAACTGGCCCGTATCTTCATCACTCACATGCATGGAGACCACATCTTTGGGCTAATGGGATTGCTAGCAAGCTGTGGGTTGGCCGGCAATCCCCAACGGATTGACATTTACGGCCCCCCGGATCTCGATGAATATCTCAAAGCCAGCCGACGCTACTCCCAAACTCATTTTTCTTACCCCATTAAGGTTCATACCGTCCGTCCAGGAGTTGTGTTTGAGGATGAGGAGTATACCGTTAGCTGTCAGTTGTTAAAACACCGTGTCCCCGCTTTTGGCTATCGAGTCGCCGAAAAGGATCGACCAGGTCACTTTAATGTAGAAAAAGCGACTGCTCTGGGAATTCCATCGGGTCCCCTTTACGGCAAGCTGAAACGCGGTGAACACGTAGTGCTGCCAGATGGACGACGGGTAAATGGAGCCGATTTCTGTGGTTCGACCCAAGTTGGACGCAAACTAGCGTATTGCACAGACACAATTTTTTGTGATTCGGCTATTGAACTGGCACAGGGGGCAGATGTGCTAATTCACGAAGCCACGTTTGCTCATCAAGATGCTGAATTAGCCTATCAGCGCTTACATTCAACTTCAACAATGGCAGCCCAGGTGGCCCTCGCTGCTCAGGTACAACAATTGATTATGACTCATTTCAGCCCCCGCTATGCTCCTGGCAATCCGCTTGAGCTAAGGGATTTGCTGATGGAAGCACGAGCCATTTTCCCAAATACAGAAATGGCTTCCGACTTGTGGACGTTTGAGATTCCTCGTCGAGAGGTATCAAAGTTGGCGGGGGTCAAAAAGTAAGAAGTTACTGACGATCGCATCGGAAGTCAGGGGAGTCAGCAAGAATGACGTGGAGAGGGGAGACGCGGTGAGTTCCTCAGCTTTGTTCTCCGCGTCCCCTTGTCTCCGCGTCTTCCTCATTCCTCCACGATCGCATACGTCTGTTATTGACGGTTGGCAGCTTTGTGGAGGCGATCGCGAATCTGCAGGAGTTGAGTCTGACTATTGATCGGCCCTCTCGGTATTGGCACTTCAGTATTGGGCCAGTCGGGGATATCAATGCAGGGGCACTCAAGCGACGCTAATCCTAAGCTCTTGACAGGAATTGGCATGGAACACCGAGCACAGGGATTGATTTCCCAGCTTAGAGTTAATAGTTCGGCGATGGTTTGATCAGTGCCTTCTAGATAGCATTCATCAGATCCAGTTGAGTGTATGTGCTGCCAGCAAGCTTCAAATTCCTGACTGTAGCGATCGCCCTGAATCACAGGACGAGGCAGCAAGGGAGTTTGCTCTCCATCCACTACCACCCCTTTGCCGAGTTGAAACCAGTAGGCGAGATACTGTCGAACCTGTTGTTCAGATGCCATGAATAGTACGAGAGATTACGGGAGTGCAAAAGGACTTGAACGGATTACCGAATTTCGATTAGGGTCGGCCCCTTCATACTACTGTGTTCCGCCTTTGCTAAATGGGGTGAAAGCTATATCTAAGGTTAAGTTCTATCAGGACTTATGCATTTGACCGAAACCTCGGAGTTTTCAGCTATTACGCTAATCATGATGCTTAATCCCTAGTTAAAAACTCCGAGGTTTGCACAAGTCCTAATGTTGACTCGGTAGAGGGGTGCCTAGTGTACTCAGGTTGAGCGCATGTCCTGCAGTAACCAGGTAGACAGTATCCGCGATCGCTCCAATGGAGCGAGTCAAGCTACCCAGGCGATCGCGAAATTGGCGACCTACCGGATAGGCAGGGATAACTCCCCATCCTGTTTCCTCGGCAACCAAAATAACCATGCTGGCAGTTTGCTTCAGGCTCACTAACAGGTACTGCTCCGTTTTGCTCCAGCAATCGGCGTCTTGCTCCAGGTAATTCGCCAACCAGGTGCCCAACGAGTCTACCAGCAGACAGTTGGCTTGAGAGGCATCCTGAATCGTTTTGATCAACTCAATTGGTACATGGTGAGTCACCCAGTTAGCCGGACGGCGCTGCTGATGGCGCTTGATGCGGGCTTGCCAATCCTGATCAGCAGGATCGAGCTGAGCAGTCGCAATATAGAGCACAGTCCTACCTGACTGTTTCGCTAAGGCTTCAGCCCACTCGCTTTTGCCAGAACGGGCAGGACCGGTGACCAGGATCAGGCGATCGGTGTTTGTCATGATATTCGCTTGCAGGAGCTAATAAAAAATGTTGAAATAATCCTGCCTAATATGGTGCAAACTCCCCTTTTGAGTGTTTACTGATAGTCTGGATTAATCTAACCCAAAGCTTACGCAGGTAATGGATCGTTGGTCATCGGTAATTGGACATTCAGCCCATTACCCACTATCGACTACCCGTCTAAACACAAGACCTTTCGGTCATTTGCGTAAGGTCTGTAACCGTCTAAATCAATCTCAGAAAGTGGTGTGAGGTAGCTATGAAACCCGAGCTGAAGCGAATTGAAGCGGCCCTTCAGCAGTTAGCCAATCAACCTCGGATCAAAACGGGTTCAGAACCCTGGCTAGATCCAGCCGCCTACTCTGCGCCATCGGTATCGGCTGATTACGTGAGTTCCCTGGCTGAAGCGATGCTTCAACAGAGTCAGCTTTCTGAAGAAGCAGGGTCTAGTGTCTCGTCTACTTCTATTGTTGATCGATCGCTCGACCTACCTGATTTTGCCCTGCCTCAGAGCAGTGACCGTCAGGAGACCAATCGCTATCGTGTGAGCAACCCCGCTTTGGCGATTAACCTACTTAAGGAAATGCAGACCAGGATAGGCAGTTGGATAGAGTCTCTGCAGGAAGTTACCCAACATGTTCAGGCGCTTTATGAGGAAGGTCCCATCATCGATGGTTGGCTGGAATCCTACAATCCAGACGGCAAATCATCTGATGCCCAACATTCGATTGTTGAGCAGGCCTTGAAATATTTGAATGAGACCCATCGATTGCCAGAACAGACTGTCAATGGATTTGCTGCAGTTTCTCAACCCCAAACCAACTCTGAGCAGCAGGATTCTCACATCGCACAGTATCGCTTGTGTGGCTTGAATGAAGATGGACAGATCTGGTATCGCTACTGCCCAGCGGATCAGGTGCCTGACGTGAGTTTGGCGATCGTGCGTTATCAGCGCCTCCAGAACTTGTTAACCCGTAAGCGTTCATTAGAAACGCGCTTACATCATCTCACTGAAGCACTCGTTGTTTTGCAGGGTCAGATGGCAGAATAATTGGCTGAACCCGATAGTTCAGTTTTTCTGCTTCATCAGAATTTCATGAAATTACTTCAAAAATTGACTTAAACCGATCAAGTTTTGAGGTAGCAGTGAATATAGATTGCGCGATCGCGTAAATGGTCGCTTTTTTTACACAAAAGCTGACTGAATACGTTTTTGCTCTAGTTTTAGATATCTTTGTGCACCGTAAAGTCATTGCTAGTCATCTGGAGTTGTTCAGCAATTTCAGATGAAATGTTCCAATTCTCAATGACTCTGTAAAGGGTGTTAAACCACGTCCAGGTCGAAAACTGTGAGATTTTTCTGAAAAAACTACGGCTTCAATGTAAACGCGGTTTAAGAGGATGTTTGAAAAGGTATGGTCTGTGATGTTAAGCCCTCAGCGATCCCCCCTAGCCTCCTTAATAAGGGGGACTTAGGGGGATCTTGCACGCTTTGCTACAAACAGTAGGACTTTTAAAACATCCTCTAATTTCTTAATCATTTTGTTTAAATTGACTATTTTCACCTGCGAAAGCATGTCCAAACTTTGGGATAACCCTTTGATCTTGTTTGAATTGGGAACAAATTGCCTGTTCTCTGGTTAGGATTTAGATCTCCAGCTTCTCTCCAAGCCAATCACCAATACTATGACTGCAACCCGAGTTCCTGCTGAGTCTCAACTCAATGCACCAGCCTCCATTCGGTTCATTGTTCAGGATGCTCATAATCGCGGTGCAACAGCAGTTTATCTTCAGGTGGGACGGACTCCGTTCTATCGCATCAGCGGTAAACTTCTCCCTCAAGAACATTTTGCAGCATTGGCTGTTGAGCAGTTCCGCCACTATCTCCAGGAAGTCTTATCTCCCCAGCAGTTGAAGCAGTATCTGACCCACCGCAAGCTAGATACAGATGTGCGGATTCACGGTTTTATGCAGGGTCGGATCAACTGTGGACCAACAGCACATGGAACGGAGGCAATGAGCCTGAATGGCATCGTTTTGGATGGGCCAAGCGAGGAAATTCAGAGGCAAGGAACGGTATACGGGATGGTGAAAGATGCGTTGCAGAAAGAGGCGTCAGATATTCATCTCCAGGTTGGCGAAGCACCGCGCTTTCGGATTCAAGGGAAGATGTCAATTCAGGAATCCTATGGCAAAATCACCACTCGTCAGTTTGATGAGTTTTTAGCGGAAGTTTTGTCTCCAATTCAGCAGGAACAGTTTCAGATTCGCCAGGAGTTAGACACTGCCATCCTGTATGAGGGACTGGTGCGCTGTCGGGTTAACTGTGCTCAGTCCATTATGGGTGGGTCAATGGTGCTGCGTCTAATTTCCTTACAGGTTCCAACCCTTGAAAAGTTGTGTTTACCAACGATATTGGGCTACCTTGCTGAGGAACGTCAAGGCTTGATCATCGTCACCGGTGCTGTCAACTCTGGCAAATCTACCTCCCTGGCGGCGATGCTGCGCCATGTCAATGATTTGTATCCACGCAAAATTGTCACGATCGAAGATCCGATTGAATACGTTCATACCTCCAATCAGGCGTTGTTCACGCAGCGGGAAGTTGGATTACACACCCAGGAATTCAGAGACGCTCTGCGGGCAGCGCTACGCCAAGATCCAGATATTATCTTGATTGGGGAGATGCGCGATCGCGAAACGGTTGATACTGCCATTCGAGCTTCCCTCACCGGGCACCTGGTTTTGGGAACGCTGCATACAAAAGGGGCTGTCAATGCCTTCAAACGACTCCTTAACTTTTACACGCCCGAAGAGCAGGAAACGGTTTGCTTTCAAATTGTCGAAGCGTTGAAAGCAGTGATTTCTCAAGCCTTAGTGCCGACTGTTGAAGGCGGGCGAACCGCAGCTCTGGAAATTATGGTCAACACCGACACAATTCGCGACTACCTGCTCAAAGGCTGCTTCGATGAAATTAATCAACTCATGGAAGAGGGAGTTGATAACAGCCAAACCCTGAATCAATCCCTTTTCGACCTGCATGAAAATGGCATCATCAACACCACTGATGCCCTCGCCATGTCCCTGGCACCTGATGACTTAGGTTATATGCTGAAAAATTATGTTCGTCGTTCTAGCCGCTCTGGTCTCATGACAACGGATTACATGAACCGTCCTCCGTCTTGAGTGTCATTGGTCATTGGTCACTTGTCCTTTACCAATGACCAATGACCTTGTCCACTTACTTAGTTTGACAGCCTGTCTTTTGACACGAGTCAAAGCCTCATCCCAAAATTGGGCAATTATTCTCTGGTATTTGTCCATTTTGGTCTGAGGAATTTGTCAACTAAAGCATGAAACTACTATTGCTGTTGTCCAGTACAGCTCTTTTAAGCTGGGATTTCATGGCGATCGCGGTTGCACAGCCCCTGCAACGCAATTTTGCCCAACCCTCCGAAACAATTACCGTTAACCAATTCAAGCTGCAGCGCCCATCTACCCGCGCCAAACTGCTACTGGCAGACCAAATGCCGCCATCAACGTTTAAGCAACAGAGTCAGCAACCCATTAATCAACCTGCACCAGAAGAAGACGACGAAGACGAAGACGAAATCGTCGTAGAAGGTCAAAAACAGCCGGTTGGATCTGCTCCGATCTACGTGATCACAGGCGATGAAATTCAAAAACAGGGGTCAAGCAATGTTACTGAAATCCTCAAGAACTTGCCTGGATTTGCAATCAATGATGCTGGATTTGGGGCTGATATTCACACCGGACTTTACTACCGGGGTACAACGTTAAACCAGAATACTTTTTTGATTAACGGGCGATCGCTGGGCAGCAACATCAGCACGTACCACGGCGCAACCGACCTGAACACCCTCTTGACCGGAGACATTGAACGGGTTGAACTCTCCAGCGGCACGGCGTCTACCCTGTACGGTTCCGAAGCCTTTGGCGGCGTTGTCAACATCATCACCAAAGACGGCGGCGGACCCACCAGGGTCAATGCATTGGTGCAGGCTGGCTCCTATGGTCAACAAAACTATCGAGCTGGCATAACTGGCTCCATTAATGCACTCAGCTACGCGATCGGCTACGAGCGCTATCAGGCAGACAACGATTATCCAGTGCCCAGAGGGGCTGCCAACCGGGGAGACGACGGACGCCTGTTCAACGGCGACACCACCTTCGACAACTATTACGGCCGGCTGTCCTTCAAAATCAATCCCCGCAACACCCTCAGCCTGGATGCCTACAAAGTCACCAGTCAGAAGGGCTTGATCTACTTCGGCTTTCCCCTGCAGCGCGATCGCCTCGACCACGACGCCCTCAACCTCGGTCTGTCCTGGAAGGCTCTGGTGGGGGGTGGCAATGACTCGATTCTGACCGCCAGCGTTGGCTACAACAAGGACTACTTCAATACCTACGGTCCAACTCGCAACATCTTCTATCGCCGCGGCACACTGGATTCACGTGGCCTAACCGCCAGAGTGGAGCACAACTGGCAGGTCGCCCCGATTTACAACCTGCGCTACGGAATCGATTTGAAGGGCGAATTCTTTGAAGGGGAAGCGGTGAGCAATGTGCCGCAGTTAATTCGCTTCAATGAGGTCGAGGAGCGCGATCGCCTCAACACCGCCCTCTTCATCCTCAACACTTTCAAAATTCTCGACAACTTCCAGCTTGAACTCGGTTTGCGCCAAAACTTCAACAGCGAGTACGGCAGTTCAGCCCATCCCAGTGTTGGGGTGCGCTGGGAGTTAATTCCGGCGATCGCAATTCGCGGCAGTTGGGTATCCGTGCGCCGCAATCCCGGCTTGGATCAGCTCTATGTCTTCGACACCGTCCACAACTGGCTGCCCAATCCTAATCTGAAGCCAGAAATCGGCTCTGCCTGGACAGCGGGTGTGGATATCACTCTCGCTCGTAGCGTCACTGCGCAATTCACCTACTTTGGCAATAGCCTGGAAGATCGTCTCAGCGTCGTTGCCGGACAGTGGAGCAATATTGGATTGGTGAATACCAACGGCTACGAAGCTGCCGTGCGCTGGCAGATCACGCCTCAGTTCTCCGCCCTCGTTAACTACACCTACACCGATGCCCGGATCGAAACAGGTGCTGAAAAAGGGCTGCAGCTCAGCACCATTCCCTTCTCCGTCGCCCAGATTGGCATCGGCTATCAGAATGCGGGTTGGCAAGTTAACCTCTATGCCAACTACCACAGCGGTTCTCGTCGTGCTCTGTTTACCGACACAGGTGCAAGCACCACCGACTTCTCCCCCTCCTGGCTCAACCTAGACTTGAACGCCCGCATTCCGCTATTCAAGAACATCGGCTTGCTCCTCTACCTGGAAAACCTGGCAGATGTCAGTTACGAAAAAGTCAACCGCATTTATCAGCCGGGGTTAACCTTTCGACTGGGACTATCTGCCGAGTTTTGATCTCCGCTCTACAATCCAAACCTGGCTTACGAAATCAACGTGCCTTTCGCAAACTCCATACCAGCGTTTCCTACGTTAAAGACATAACGCCGTAAGTTGTAAGGGTGAGCAAGTTGCTCACCCTTAAGCGAGTAGTTACTGCA
This sequence comes from Leptolyngbyaceae cyanobacterium RU_5_1, assembly GCA_012034055.1. Classification (GTDB taxonomy): domain Bacteria; phylum Cyanobacteriota; class Cyanobacteriia; order Leptolyngbyales; family Leptolyngbyaceae; genus JAAUSG01. The sequence goes on from JAAUSG010000106.1 coordinate 15,155, forward strand.
ATTGAGAGGAGCGATCGTGCCGAAACCTATGAGTATTTTCTTGGATAATGTCCTGTAGCAGCGATATCAGACGAAAAAATTCTTATAATATCCCCCTTTCTCCCGATATCACGAGAAAATCTATGCAAGTAATGTCCGAATCAGGACATTATCGAGAAAAAAGGCTATGTAACAAGTTGTTAGCTGGCTCCACACAAAATTCCTTGCACTCGTATTTAGAGGTTGTTGGTGAGTCCAAGAACGTTCAGGAGGCGATCGATAGCGTTATTTCTCAGTATTTTTCTTTTGTGTATCTTATTAAGTGTTCTACTCTTTGGTCGCAGTTCTACTGAAGTGCCAACAAACGGAACAGTCGAAGGCAACTTGGCGGAGCGAGTGGATGCCTTTATAACGGATGTAGCAAGCAAGGGATACGCAGGTTCCCTTGTTGTCGAAAAGGATGGCGCGTTGATTCTAGCTAAGGGATACGGTTTCGCCAATCAAAGGGAAAAAGTACCTGTTACACCAGACACAATCTTTGACATTGGCTCTGTAACTAAGCAGTTTACTGCCGCTGCTATCCTTAAGCTTGAGGAGCAAGGCAAGCTCAAGGCTGAAGATACAATCAGTCTTTACTTTGACAACGTTCCAGAGGACAAACAGAATATCACCCTGCATCAGTTACTCACACACACAGCAGGCTTTCCTGAAAGCTTGGCTAATGATTATGCCCCTACCCTAAAAGACGAGTACATCGACCTTGCCATGGGTGCCAAGCTTACACATCCGTCTGGTGAAACCTATAACTACTCAAATACAGGTTACAGCTTGTTGGCTGCAATTATCGAGCTTGTGACAGGAGGATCATACGAAACATACCTGCATAACCATCTCTTCACGTCAGCAGGGATGATGCAAACTGGTTATGTACTACCCGATTGGCAAAAGGATAAGCTGGCAAGGGGTTATACGAGGTTATTAGGCTTCAGCAGAGATACAGGTACGCCGCTTGACCATCCATTTGCTGAGGATGGACCTTACTGGAACTTACGGGGTAACGGTGGCATCCTCTCAACGGCTATGGATATGTATAGATGGCATCAAGCTCTTCAGGGAAACACAATACTCTCTGAGAGTACCAAGAAGAATATGTTTACACCTTATGTTAGCGAAGGCTATGAGCAGGAGAGCTACTACGGTTATGGCTGGGTAATCATGTCCACCTCTCAGGGTAGGTTACAGACCCACAATGGTGGCAATGATATCTTTTTCGCAGACATTCACCGCTACATTGATGTTGACACTTTCATCTTTATCACCTCAAGCACGGGGTTACGTCACAATGCCACCGAGCTTAGTTGGCAGGCTGCTAATATACTTTTTGACTAAAGGCAACGAAAGGTTAAGTGATTGGGAGTAATCGGCGATGCCATCCAGCTAACAATATGCCCTGAGTCCGACGAAGTCAAGGGGGTTGATTTGTAATTTATTTTCGATTCTTTTCTTCGTCTTTATCCATATTCCTTCTTTGTCTTCTCTATCAAGAGAACGCAGCACAAATGTCT
>JAAUSG010000358.1 GCA_012034055.1 Leptolyngbyaceae cyanobacterium RU_5_1
GAAACCAATCGGTGGGTGTTTCCAGTTAAACCGTTCTGGCAGGTGGCTCAACGCCTGACGGCATCAGAGGTTTGGAAACCTATTAGCCCAAAGCTCCGTGCTCGAAATCTTCCAGTGCTCAACGCCTGACGGCATCAGAGGTTTGGAAACGGCGGTGGCTGGATTGCTTGGTAGGAAAGCCTTTCTGGACAGTTTTGCAAGCACCATTGTCATTCGCTCCCAAACGTTTCCTCCTTCCATATTTTATCAAGGTTCACTGCCTTGAAACGCAGAGTTTGCAAAGGTTTTACACGTTGCAAGCACCAGTCGATCGCACCACTGCCTGCAAATGCAGACTATCAAAGCCTCTGGAAGGTTTTGCTCACCAAAATAGTTCCACATGCAGCGATCCTTGCATCAGAAAATCTGGTGACGATCGCACTCAACAGTCCAGGTTTCTGGACGATTACAGGCTTGAATCCGTTCCACACAGCGATTACACAATCCAGCAATCAGCAGGCTATCCTCGGTTGTCAAAATTTGCTCCAGCTCCCAGCGTAGCTTTTCGCGATCGCGGGCACTCAGCCGACAGCGAAAGATTGAATATTGCAGCGTTTCACCATAGCCCTTGAGGAGCTGATGCGCTCTCCGCCATCGTTTTGGATCGCGGATGTCATAGCAAATCATGTAAAAATTCTTGTTTTCAGCCACAATAGTTCTCCTTACCAAATGGCGTGCTAAACGGTAGAGAGCTACCGTGTATCTCGGCGATGTTGGGAAACCTTGCCGGGGGACTTCCCCCCGAACCCCCGCCTCTTGGGGTCCTAACTCCCCCACACCCCCCGCAAGGAATTAGGTTCTAATTCGCAGAGGCTAGGGTACAGATACCCAGTCTGGTTGCACCAACGTCTTTTGCATCCAATCGTTATCACCTTTTGGAGGGGGTTCGGGGGACGGCAACCGTCCCCTGAGCGGGGGGTTTGGGGGGCTGCCACCCAAGCGTTAAATTTTGCAACCACAGTTTTCTTCCAGGATTCTGAAACAACTCTGGCGAGTAGTAGGCACCCCCAAGGCTCGGTCTCCTACCGAATCACAAGCTGTGCAAACAAGCCCCCTTCCCCCGTCCATTCCTTTTCCAGGAGCCGCACCTCCAGCTCAAACAGCCGTCGATAGGTGAGCGAATAGCCCAACACCGGATGCTTCCAGCTTTCTTCCTTACGCCGCTCATAGAGACTGATGAAGGTACGCCGACCGCTCTCACTCAACCACACGCGATCGCCCTTCACCTCAAAATCCTCCTCAACATCCCACTGCCCCCGGTTAATCGACCCCATCACCGCCAAATCCACAATCGGCACCCGAAAAATTTCCATCAGGTCTAACGCCAGCGGTGCAGCCTGACTGCGGGGTTGATGATAAAAGCCCAACGCAGGTTCCAAACCAACCGTCAAAATCGCATTCATCACATCCTTGAGCAGCAACGCATACCCAAAGCTAATCAGCGCATTGAACCGATCCTTGGGCGGACGACGACTGCGACTTGAGAATTGAAATTCCGTAGGAGCACTCGCAGACAGTAACCCTGGCAGGGCACCAAAGTAAATCGCCGCCAGATTGCCCTCCAGCCCCAGCAACGCAGCGATCGAGTCAGCATCCGGTACCTGTTTCAACACGCGCTGCATTTGCGCGATCGCCCCATCCAGCCGCGTCGATTCCTCAGCCCCCCGCTGCCCCCGCATCAAAAACTTGCGCTGACTTTGCCCCCGACAAAACACCAGTTGCCGAGCAAGCTGCAAACACATAGCCGGATCACTCAACGCTCTGTACTGCTGAATCCGCCGCTGAACGCTGCCCTGACGGGAATCAAAACTGCCCACATAGCGCCCACCCCCTGACACAAAATGCACCCCAATCTCCCGATCCGCACAAAAGTGCAGTGCTTGCGTCGAAATTTGGGCAAAACTATGCAACACCAACTGTCCAACCTGACGCGCCGGCACCGTGTTAGCCGTTTTGTCCCGCTTCGTAATCTTGATTTGCTCACCACTTTTGCCAATACAAGTGCCCGCCTCCAGCACATGAATCACATCGCGATCGTCATCCTCTGGAAACAACCGAGTCGGATGATGCTCAGCATCTTGCGCCAATCGCGTTTCTTCCGGCAAACACACAGGAGCCAGCGCACAGCGCACACACAGCCGCTCATTCGTTGTAATTGGCGGACGCTCAATAGCCTGCCGCAGTTGCTGTGCCTGTTGAACCGCATCCCGTACCTGCTGCCGTCCCACGTCCGTCACCGCAACCTTAACCACAACATTGTCCGCGTGATACCGGATGCGTCCCTCCAGAATCGTAATTCCCCGAACCGCTTCGATCAGGCACGCATAAGCCAAAATCTGCAAGCGATCGCTCTCCCAAGCTTGCGGCTTATGGTCGCGATCGCGGTAACACCGACCGCGCTTGTGCTCATAAGGAATCACCTGTCCATTACGCGTTCTTAGCGCATCCACCTTACCCCGCAATCCCAACTCCGCACTTTCCATCACCAACTCCTCCCACTCCTCACCCTCCTCCCGTTCCAACTCCGTATGCAGCCTGCGCCCAGCAAAAACAGCCGCATCCTGCGTATAAAGTTCCTCAACTTCCTCCAAATAAAACAACCGAGGGCAATAGGCAAGCGCATGCAGCGCATTCACGCGAATCGTATCCTGCTGCCCAGCAGCAGAATTAGTTTGAGTTAATTTCATGATGATTAAAATCTTGTTGGCTAATGGGTTAACATCCGCTAATGCATCGCCTGAGTAGCATTGAAAAACCTTGTTGCACAAACTGTGGTGCAGCTACCCAGTCCGTGTCTACCAGGGCCTTTAGCACCTAACCATTGATACCTTTTGGAGGGGGTGTGGGGGCAAAGAATCTTTGTACTGACGCTGTGCCAGGACAAAGTTCTTTGGGGCAACCGTCCCCTAAGCGGGGGGGGTGGGGGCTGCCCCCAAGCCATTGATTCTTGCAACCACAATTCCCCTTCAGACTTTAAAACAACCCCGCTAAATTCAGGAGTCTAGGCATCCCCCAAGGCTCAGATCCCAAACTACGCAACAATCCCAGCCGCAAGGATTTGCTCAACAGTGAGGCTCAGATCAGGAAACGTCAGTGAAGCGATCGCCTGATCGCCAACCAACACCGTTTCCTCATACAGCCCCTCCTCCCACAGCAAAATCGTCACCTTCGCTTCCAACGGATCAACTATCCAATACTCCGGCACTTCCAACGCCGCATACTCCGATCGCTTATAGCGATAATCGCGGGAAATCGAATCAGGACTGACCACCTCCACAATCAGTCGCGGCGGAGTCTGAAACACCGCCGATTGCCCCAACAACTCCTTTGCCTGGTCCCTAGTCACCACACACAGATCTGTCAATCTGGACTTGCTATATCCAGTTCTCACCCCGGTTTCCCGAAACGTCAGCCACGGTAAAGACAACTGCGCGATCGCAGCATCCAAAACCTGTTCAAGGAATTTCGTGATTAGGAAATGCTCGATTCTAGGCGGATTCATCAGCACCAGCAATCCATCCACAAGTTCGTAATGGTTGTCCGTACCGTCGTCGTAGGCGAGGTACTCCTCGAAGG
>JAAUSG010000359.1 GCA_012034055.1 Leptolyngbyaceae cyanobacterium RU_5_1
CCTTAGCCCCCCTTGAATAAGGGGGGAAATTAGCTCAAAGTCCCCCTTATTAAGGGAGATTTAGGGGGATCTTGCACGCTTTGCTACAAACAGGAGGACTTTTAAAACATCCTCTTAAACTGCTCTCAGTGAAATCTCAGGCATTTAAATCATGCTTTGAAGCAGAAATTCAAAATTGACAGGTGTTTTTTGCACAATACCTAATTTTTGCACAGCACCTATCGTTGAATAGTCTCATGATTCAAAAAACAGTGCCTGAAAGGGGGGCGATGCATGGAAACCGCAGATTTGATTGTGATTGGTAGTGGACAGGGTGGCATTCCCCTGGCAGCAGATTTTGCCAAAGCTGGACACAAGGTTGTGTTGTTTGAACGGGATGCGCTGGGTGGAAGTTGCATCAACTATGGGTGTACGCCCTCCAAAGCCTTTTTAGCCGCTGCCCATGCCGCAGGTCGCGCTCGTCAGGCTGCCAGGTTGGGAATTCATGCTCAAGTTCAGGTTGACTTTCCAACCGTGATGGAGCGAGTTAGAGGAATTCGCGATCGCTTTAATCAAGGAGTTCACCGACGTTTAGAGGGTGCGGGCGTACAGATGGTCTGTGCAGAAGCCTCGTTCACCGGAGAACGCACCGTCAAAGGCGGTGATGTCACAGTGCAGGCACCGCTGGTGGTGATTAATACTGGGACAGCGGCTCTCATCCCGAAGATTCCAGGTCTGGCAGAAACACCCTACCTCACCAATCGCAATTTCTTTGACTTAAAAGAACTACCTCCGCGCCTGTTGGTGGTTGGTGCAGGCTATATCGGGTTGGAATTGGGACAGGGATTAGCTCGCTTAGGCAGTGAAACCCATCTGATTGTGCGGGGCGATCGCGTCTTGGGGCAGGAAGAAGCCGATGTCAGCGACACGCTAGCAGAAGCATTTGAGCAAGATGGCATCTCTCTGCACTATCAAGTTAATGTTGAGCGGGTTCACTCTGCCAATCGGGTATTTACGCTGACCCTAAGTAACGGCGAAACCCTTGAGGGTGAGGCATTAATGGTGGTAATTGGACGCAAACCGAACACGAGCGCATTGAATGCCACGGTGGCAGGCGTGGAACTGGACGAGAAAGGCTACGTCAAAATCAATGACCAGTTTCAGACCACAAGTGACGGAATTTATGCGATTGGGGATGCCGCCGGACAACCCGCCTTTACCCATGTCTCCTGGGAAGATTACCGCCGCTTGAAAGCCATTTTGTGTGGAGAGCAACGCACTCGTCACGATCGCGTCCTCGGTTATGCCGTCTACACTGAGCCACAAGTCGGACGGGTTGGCATGACGCTAGAGCAGGCAGAGCAGCAAGGCATTAATGCCCGTGCGGTTACCCTGCCGATGGCTCACATCGCTCGTGGCATCGAGTGGGGACACGATCTGGGCTTTTATCGCATGGTGATCGATCGCGATACCGACAAAATCTTAGGCGCAACCCTGGTGGGCTACGAAACGGCAGAACTGATACATGTATTTCTGTCGTTGATGGAAACAGGCGCAACCTGGCAATTGCTGGAGCGATCGGTGCATATCCATCCCACCTATGGGGAAGCGTTACCCAGTCTGGCACGGCTTCTGATTGAAGACGACATGCCCCTGTGCCCGAATCTGTATCCCAATTTGTAAGTAGCAGGAAGATAGAGCTTGCCGACCAGAGTTTCAGCTTCACTTTGAAAGGTGACCCGGTTGATTCCAGGTTTGAATTCTTGCGCTTTCGATCAGCCGTATGAGCAATACATGTCTGGATACGGCTTCCTTGTATGAAAAACCAAATAAATCTTACGGTAGGTATCTAGCTCCATCGAATCTACATAGAATAAGAGGTTATATCCGACTCGGCAGGGTGATTTAAGGTATGGCGATGTTCGGCGCTTTAAGCAGATTCCACCGCGAAAACCGCTTTCCTCAGAACTCACTGGTGAGAACCTACCAGGCAGTCAGTTCAGCCTCAGTCGATGATCTGTGGAAAAAAATTACTGATTTGGCAGATGTCTCATGGCATCCCATTCTAGCTAGCACGAACGTTCCTACAGGACTTGTTGTTAAACCTGGACTCATTTATCAGGCATTTACCCGCATGATCCCGATTCCAATTCAGATTTTTGTGGAGCGAGTGCGACCAAAAGAGTTGATGAGTGTTCGGATTCTGGTATTACCAGGTTTAGAAGAGCAGGTCATCTACCGGGTTGAGTCTACGGTTTGCGGTGCTCGTGTATCTTATTCGGTGACCTTGCGAGGCTGGCTATCGCCTCTCCTTTGGTCGCTGATTCGCCCCCATGCAGCACGAGTTGCGCTTCAACTGGTGCAATCAGCCGAGCAGGCCGCGTTGCAAGCCGTATCGGGAAAGCTAAAATCCTCCAAACAGGGCTGTTGGGACTTTTAAGTGAATAGGTGGGCACAATTAAATGTCGAATTAGAGGTATCGTTGGTCATCAAGCAGTCATCCGTTGTGAACAGCCAATGACGAGTGACGAATGACGATCTTATTCAATGTTTATTTCCACTGTTCTACTGATTAGCTGTTGTGAACCGTCCTAACTACCCCAGTAACTTGAGTATTCCTATTCAAACAATTTTGGTTCCCAAAGGAGCAGAACATCGAGCCGTCTGTAGAGGATTGCGAAAGGTTCTCAATCCGCCCACCGTAATTTCGGTTCCAGTTGGACCTGCACCTTTAACCAGATATCTGGAATCGTTGCAGAAAATTGGCTGTTTCTACCAGGGACAGACGATTTTGGTGATGGGAGTGTGCGGTGGGTTGGTTCCTGATCTGGCAGTCAGAGATGTCGTGCTCTATCAAGAGTGTATCTCTTCTAATCCCCGTACCAACGCAATGAATGGCGTTGCCTTACCCTGCGATCGCCTTTTGACAAAACAACTCCAGGATAAACTGACAGGCCGTGCGTTTTTGGTGACAGCGGTAACCAGCGATCGCGTGGTCTCGACCGTTGCCGAGAAGCAGGAACTTGCCCAGCGATCGCGTGCCGAAGTCGTAGATATGGAAGGATTTGCGTCCCTGGATGTACTGACCAAAACCGGGGCATCGATTGCTATGCTGCGCGTCATCAGCGACGACTGTCATCACGACATTCCTGACCTCTCTGCGGCGTTCAATGCTGATGGATCGTTAAACTCCCTGGCGCTAACAACGGCCATGTTCCGCCAACCGATTGCGGCAACTCGCCTGATTCGAGGTTCTCTGCAAGGTTTGAAATTAATGCAGCAGTTAACCTTCACGTTGTTTCAGAGTTAGCGGTCAAGGTATCTTTTCAAGACGCTGGATACACTCGTCCCTTCCAGGCTCCACCGCGTCCTTGCCAATGACGAATGGCAGAGTCGAGGGTCATCAGGGTGTAGAGAACCGCGATCGCGGGCAAACTAACCGCCCACAGCGAAGACAGCCGATACAGCCGAACCGTGGGCAGATAAGCGATCGCCATCAGCAGCCAGCCAATTAAGCCGACGCCAGTGATAATCCAGTGTTGGGTCAGCAGTCCAGCGATCGCGCTAATCGGCGACACCAGATAGATCAGCGTCATCCCCGACCAGGGTTCCCAGCAATAACCAGGGC
>JAAUSG010000107.1 GCA_012034055.1 Leptolyngbyaceae cyanobacterium RU_5_1
AACCCCACAAAGCCGGGGAACCGGGGGGCTTCCCCCCGGGCGTCGATGCAACAACGGAGCACCCTCTTCCATGTCTTTCGCCACAATGAAACCACCCTGCTTATGAAGGGGGCTAGGGGGAGAGCGCAGAGCGCACGCTTCGCGAACGATGCAGAGTCTTCAAATCCTTATCCAAGAAGTATTGCAATTTAACATTCAAAACGATCGCGACTACAGCGCGATCGCCATCCCATCTGCCCGTGGCTCCGACGCGGCGACTAAAACGCCATTCTGTCGCAGGATGATTTGTCCTCTGCCAAAAAATCCGCCTCGTCGAATGGTATGCTGACGCTCCACCAATCCAGTTGCTACCGGTTCAGGGACAGCGTGCTCCAGCAGGACTCGGTTGTTTTCCACAAACCGCCACCGGGGAGCATCCAGTGCCGCCTGGGGATTCATGCCGTAATCAACTAAGTTGACAACAACCTGGAGATGTCCTTGAGGCTGCATCGATCCGCCCATCACCCCAAATGGCCCCAAGGGTTGTCCGGCTCGTGTCAGAAATCCAGGAATGATGCTGTGCAGCGGACGTTTTTGTGAACCGACCTGATTCGGATGTCCCGCTTCCAGGCTGAACGCGATCGCCCGATTATGCAGGGCAATCCCGGTTCCTGGCACCAGAATTCCGCTCCCGAAGCCCATGTAGTTGGACTGAATGAACGACACCATCAGCGTTTCATCCGCGGCCGCCAGATAAACGGTTCCCCCTTGAGGCAGTCCGGGTTGAGCCAGCGGAATGGCGGTATCACCGATCAGGCGGCAGCGATCGCGGGCATACGGTTTGTCCAACAGGGACTGATGGTTCACACGCATCCAGCCTGGATCAGCAACGTGGCACTGCAGATCGGCAAAGGCCAGCTTGAGCGCTTCAATTTGCCAGTGGTAGTTTTCCACTGACTCACGTGGATAACGGGATAGCTCAACTCCCTCCAGAATATTGAGTGCCATCAACGTCGCGATCCCCTGCGTATTGGGCGGAATTTCCCAAACCGTGACATCTCGGTAGGTCGTTGAGATCGGATCAACCCAATCTGCCTGGTGTGCCGCCAGGTCTGCCCGCGTCAGTAAGCCACCTGTTTCAGCCGCAAAATCGGTGATTTGCTGGGCTAACCGGCCCTGGTAAAACTCGTCGCCCTGGCTATTGGCGATCGCCCGTAGCGTCTCGGCATGAGCTGCACTCCGCCAAATTTCCCCAGCCGCTGGTGCTCGTTCATTTGGAAAGAAAACCTGCTTAAACCATGCAAATTCTGGCTGTTGCAGGGGGAGAAAGGTGGACTCCGATCGTTTCCAGAACAGTGACGTTTCTGGCGACACCGGGTAGCCCTGTTCGGCATAGCGGATCGCCGGTTCAAACAACTGCTCAAATGGGAGTTTGCCCCAGCGCTGCCAGAGCGATCGCCACGCCGAGACCGCCCCTGGTACCGTCACACTCAGCCAGCCCAGTTGGGGAATCTGCTCCAGTCCGGCAACCCGCTCTGGGGTAAGCTGCTCAGGACTTTTACCCGATGCATTCAACCCATGCAGGGTGCCATCCCAAACCAGCGCAAAGGCATCGCCGCCAATCCCATTCGAGGTTGGCTCTACAACGGTGAGGGCAACGGCCATCGCGATCGCCGCATCCACTGCATTTCCCCCGGCCCAGAGCATCTCCAGTCCCGCCAGTGCTGCCAAGGGTTGACTCGTCGCTACAGCGCCCCGTTGTCCTAAGATCACTCGGCGTCCTGACGGGTAAGGATAACGGGTTAAATTTTGCATTGCACCCACAATCAATCGTCGTTCACCCTATCGGACACCCCATCTGGATGTTGTGGGGGTGGTTCGATCAATCGTACCGTTGAGTTCTGCCAACGCTCCATTCGTGAATACTCAGCTCCATCGATCCTAAGGAGATTTTCATCCTTAGATCTCCTTAGGATTTTTATCGCGCTGCCCCGACTAACTCAGGTATGGGGGTTGGAGCAGAGGAGGGTTGTTTAATCGGCAAGAGAATGATAAATTCTGTGCCCACTCCAACTTCTGACTTACAAATCAGCTGGCCATTGTGCTTCTCTTCCACAATTTGGCGAGTAATCGACAACCCTAAGCCGGTTCCAGCTCCAGCGGGTTTTGTCGTAAAAAAGGTTTCAAAAATCTTCTTCAGATTCCCCGCTGGAATGCCGGGTCCGTTGTCTATGATGCGAATCGCAGCCTGATCTCCAGCACGCTCAGTCGTAATCACAATTTGAGGACGTTTACCGATTGTCTGTTGCCACATGCCTTTGGCTTCCTCCAGAGCAGTGCCCACGGAGCGGGATGGCTCTTCCAGTGCATCGTTCGCGAAGCGTGACACACTGCTTTTATTTGCCTCTTCTAGAGCGTCAATCGCGTTGCAAAGGATGTTCATGAACACCTGATAGAGTGACCCAGCATAGCCCTCGATCGCGGGTAGATTGCTGTAGTTCCGCTCAATGCACAGTCCTTTCTTAAGCCGATTATTCAGAATCAGCAGGGTGCTGTCGATGCAGGCATGTAAATCAACCGGGTGGGGTTCTGTTTCATCAAGACGAGAAAAGTTGCGCAAACTGAGGACAATTTGCCGGGTTCTGTCAGCGCCAACTTTGATCGACTGCAAGAGCTTGGGTAAGTCCTGCTCTAGAAATTCCAGGTCAATGTCTGCTTCGTGGGCTTGAACAGCCTTTGACAGGTTTGGAGATTCGGCTTTGTAGGTGCGAATCAAATCAAAAATGTCGTCAATATATCGACTTGCATGATCTAAATTTCCATAGATGAAGTTGATTGGATTGTTGATTTCGTGGGCAACTCCAGCCAGCATCCGCCCCAAACTAGACATCTTTTCACTTTGCAGGAGCTGCTGTTCGGTTGAGAGTTTTTGCTCCTGAAGCAGGTGTTTCACGCGCTGAATCAGCTGGTTGAGGGAGACTGCCAACGCACTCACTTCATCTTGAGTTGAGATGGGGGCTTGCAGATCAAAATTTGACTCCTGGGTCACTTGTTCAGCAATCTCAGTCACCGCTTTGAGCGGCCGCGCGATCGCGCGACTAGTGAAAATCGCCAACAGGGTCGCGATCGCCACCGACAGCACCATACTGCCAACCAGAATGACCAACCGAATCTGATTGGACAGCTCTTGTGCTCTAGCGGCTTCTCGCAGTTTCTTGCTGTTATCTTCAACAAGTTCCCTCAATTCGTCCGAGATGGTATCGAATTTAAGTGCCAGGGGACTATTGGTGAAATCTAACAGCAACGTTTGAGTCAACTTAATTTCGGTAGGTGACTGAACATCAGACGGTGCCGTTTGCTGAATCAATGCCTCTAACTGCTCAAAGTACGTTTCTGGCATATTTTTGTAGGTCTGCAAAATGCCGAAATTTCTTGGGCATGAAATTCACCCGCGCGCTGTTCCGCCGCAAAATTTTAAGTTCAACCCAATTCAGCCTGATTTCGCCTGCTTGTTTCAACAGAGCGTTGTACTCTTGCTGAAACAGAGTGGGTTGCTTAACCAGGGGAATTAACTGTTGCTGGTGGGTTCGCGCCTGGAGAACACTGGCTTGTAGACGATACAGCAAATTAATTTCCCGCTGAGCGCGTTCTTGCTTTTCCTGCGCCTGTCCCTGATAGCGATCGCCAACCACAATCCCAATCGTGGTGCCAAGAATCGCAATTCCCAGGGCAATCCCGTATCCCAGTGCAATTTTTCGACCAACCGTTAAATTAGGCAACCAAAGCCTGAGTCTCGACTGAGGAGAATGGAGGTGGAGGGGTATAGAAACTTGTGGGTTACCAAACGCTTGATCGTGCAAGTGGGGGAGAATGGGTTGTGTCCTTTTGAGTCCGGTCATAGTTGCTCTGTTGCCTAGTAAAGCTCCATGTATAAAAAATGCCCAGGTCACACCCAGCCTGTATGCGTATCTTCAACTAAGCGTCCAATCGATGTGAACTTCTAACAAACCAATCGTTTTTACAGGGCAAACACAATGATTAATACTCTGTCACGCAAATTTTGGTAGCTGCCAACCTGAAAATACTTAAACCTTGTCCACGTCCAGACTGGAGTTTTTCTTAAGGAAAAGCTCCAGATTCCAAGCTGGACGTAATTTAGACAAGTTTTTCCAGAGTTTGGCAGCCTGTCAAAACTACGGGGTGGACGACTGGTTCTAAGATTGGTATGGAGACTTCCCACCTCAGAATAGAGAAATGCTCGAAACCCTTAGCGCCGATTCTGTTTTTGAAGTACTGAAGCCCGTGCAAGACCCTGAACTTCGCAAGAGTTTGGTGGAGTTGAACATGATCCGCAACGTCAAAATTGACAATGGCAATGTCAGCTTTACGTTGGTGTTGACAACACCGGCTTGTCCGTTGCGTCAATTCATTGTGGAAGACTGCGAACGGGCGATTAAGACCTTGCCCGATGTCAAGACTGTTTCGGTTGACGTGACGGCTGAAACACCTCAGCAAAAGGCGTTGCCCGATCGCCAGGGCATTACTGGTGTCAAAAACATCCTGGCCATCTCCAGCGGCAAAGGCGGCGTGGGCAAAAGCACGATCGCTGTGAATGTTGCCGTTGCGTTGGCTCAGGCAGGCGCAGCGGTTGGACTGATTGATGCAGACATTTACGGTCCCAATACGCCCACCATGCTGGGTTTAGCAGACTCCGGGATGATGGTGCAGCAAGGAGCAGCAGGCGAGGTCCTGGAGCCTGCCTTTAACCACGGCGTTAAGCTAGTTTCAATGGGCTTTTTGCTGAATAAGGATCAGCCCGTGATCTGGCGTGGACCGATGCTGAACGGGATCATTCGCCAATTCCTCTATCAGGTGCGCTGGGGAGAGTTGGATTATCTGATTGTGGATATGCCACCGGGCACTGGGGATGCTCAACTGACAATGGCCCAAGCTGTACCGATGGCAGGAGCCGTGATTGTGACGACCCCCCAAACCGTAGCGCTGTTGGATTCACGCCGGGGCTTAAAGATGTTCCAACAACTGGGCGTACCCGTGCTGGGGATTGTCGAGAATATGAGCTATTTCATTCCCCCAGACCTACCAGACAGGCAGTACGACATTTTTGGTTCAGCAGGCGGCGAAAAAACTGCTCAGGAGCTGCAAGTGCCGCTATTGGGCTGTGTGCCGCTGGAAATTCCTCTACGCGAGGGGGGCGATCGCGGCTTACCCATCGTCATTGCCGACCCCAACTCTGCATCTGGCCAAGCACTGACGGCGATCGCCCAACAAATTGCAGCCAGAGTCTCGGTGGCAGCGTTGGGGTAGGTGAGCGGTGGGGGGGATGAGGGGGATGAGGGGGATGAGGAGGTGAAGGGATTGCAGATTGTAGATTGCAGATTGTAGATTGCAGATTGTAGATTGATTATCGCTGCTTCCTTGTTTCACCTATTTCCCTAATCCCTAGCCCCTAACCCCTAACCCCTAATCCCTACCCCCTAATGCTGCAAAAATCCCTGACTCAAGTCCGCTGGAAATCCCTGGTTCAGCCCTGGCAAAACCTGGATTGGTTGCTGCTGGTGCTGCCGCTTGGGTTGACCATTCTGGGTGGGGTGATGATTCACAGCGTTGAGATTAACCAGGAATCGGCGAACTGGGCGGTGCAGCATCTGATCACGGGTGGGGTTGGCTTGGTGTTGGCCCTCGCGATCGCCCGCGTCCGCTATGAACAACTCCTGCAGTGGCATTGGATCATTTACGGCATCACGATTGTGCTGCTCGTGGCCGTAAAGTTCTTTGGGGTAGAGGGATTGGGGCACAGCGCTGGATTCCAATTCTGGGATTCAATCTACAGCCTTCTGAGTTCGCCAAGCTAGCAGCCATTATCACCATCGCCGCTCTGCTCAGCGATCGCCCCGCCTCAACGATTCCAGCCGCTTTAAGGGCGATCGCGGTCACAGCGGTACCCTGGATCCTCATTTTCCTGGAGCCAAATCTGGGCACCTCTCTGGCATTTGGGGCAATTACGATGGGAATGTTGTATTGGGGCAACGCTCATCCAGGCTGGCTATTGCTGATCCTCTCACCGTTTATCTCGGCAATTCTATTCAACACCTACCTATCCGCCTGGTTTGTTTGGATTGTGATTGTTGGCGTGGTGGCATGGCGGAGTCTGCCCTGGTATCGACTTGGCACCCTGGTAACGGTTGTCATCAACCTGGTATCCGGTGGGTTGGGACATATGCTGTGGGGACTCTTGAAGGATTATCAAAAGAAACGCTTGATTGTTTTCCTCGATCCAGACCAGGATCCCCTGGGAGGAGGCTATCACTTGATCCAATCCCGAATTGCTGTTGGAGCCGGAGAACTGTGGGGTAGAGGGCTGCACCACGGCACGCAAACCCAATTGAGCTTTATTCCCGAACAGCACACCGATTTCATCTTTGCCGCGATCGGTGAAGAATTAGGCTTTGTCGGCTGTATAGTTGTGCTAACAGCCTTTTGGCTGATCTGTCTACGCCTGGTGATCATTGCCCAAAACGCCAAGGATGATTTTGGCTCCTTGATTGCGATCGGTGTGTTTTCGATGATCGTCTTTCAGGTTGCGGTCAACATCGGCATGACGATTGGACTTTCCCCCGTCACCGGTATTCCCCTGCCCTGGCTCAGTTACGCTAAATCTGCCTTGTTGATGAACTTTTTAGCGATCGGTGTGGTTGAATCGGTGGCAAACTTCCGACAGCGATTGAAGTTTTGACGGTTATAGGGTTGTTATCGGACTCTTTCAATAAAACAATCAGATATATCATGCGTAGGCTTTTCAATCAGAAACAGGTATCAGAAATTTAGAGGATGCTTTAAAAGTCCTACTGTTTGTAGCAAAGCGTTCAAGATCCCCCTAAATCCCCCTTAAGAAGGGGGACTTTGAGCCAATTTCCCCCTTTATTAAGGGGGGCTAGAGGGGATCGCTGAGTGCTCAACATCACAGACCATACCTTTCAAACATCCTCTTAGCGATCGCCCCTCGCTAACAGGATGTTCGCCTTCATGCCCACAACACCCGCTGAACAGAATATGCATCAAAAGCAGCATCAGTGCTCTCAATTACCAGGGAATTGCTGATCGCTTGAGCAATCAACATTCGATCTTACATATACTCCTCCAATTCTTCGAGGGGCCATCAAAATCCTCTGCCACCCGGATTTTCCCTTTCTAGATTCCAAAACAGTTTCAAACAACTTAGACAGCCTTACAGCTTGGCAGATTCAGCGCGATCGCCCCTTTCCTCAGTCCTCCTCATCCCAGTCTGGATACTGTTGGGGTGCCTGGCTGTGATGTTCGAGAATTTTCGTGTAGCGCGATCGCGGTTGGTCAATCTGAATTGTTTCTAACTGCACCTCAAATTCCCACCAATCGCCAAAGTCAAAGATATAGGTCATGGAGGCTCCCTCAGCCAGCGGCAGATCGCCAATCTGAACCTCATCGGTAGCCGGGGATTCCTCCGAGTAGGGATGATGAATTTCTACCGTGCGACCGTTCTGATTGCGATACTTGAACATATCGAGGTGATCAGTGTCAAAATCCACGGATTGCAAAATCAAACGGCTGAGAGCAAACAGCGTCATATCACTCGAAATGGCAATCCGTCGCCATGCTTTGCCCAGCGAGATCTTAAAGACAAACACCCCAGCGCGAAACTCTTGCTGCAGTACAGTTAAGGTGGTTTGCCATTCAGGAAAATAGGGCTGCAACGCAGGTTTGAGTTCGCCAAAAGGGATGGTTGGGTTGGTTTCAGATTCCCATTCCATTCCCTGCTCCATAAAGGCACGCACCATCACTTGCATCATCGCATCGCCAAAGGGCGATCGCTGAATCTTCTTGACTCGCCAGCCTTTTCCGGCTTCCGGCTTGCCCGATTCGATCTGGAGAAACCCAAACACGTTCAACAGCGCTAGATTGTGCAGTTCCGGACAGTAACTCAACGACTGCTGTTCTGCATACTTGCTGAATGTTTGCCCTTTGTCGGGAATCGATGGCCAAAACTGAATGCATTTTGTTCCTTCATTCAACGCACTTCTGCGCTCACCCAGCATCTCTTCATCTGCTCGAATCATCCAGGACTCCAGGAGAGTGAAGTAGCGCTCTGTGAGATTGAGGCTGTTCCAGGACTGCAGAATTTTGGAATTGAGCACAAGCTGATGTTTCTTGCCGGTGCTGATAATTTGCCCCAGTCCTGTTACCCGCAGCAGGAGATAGAGTCCATTAATCGATGCATAGGATTTTTGCACCGGGCGTTTGAGGTCAAGCTGGATGGGGTGACTCAAGCGTTGATTCAGGTCTGCCAGCAGACTTTGGGACAAGAGATGATACGTTCCACTCACCGGAACTCCAGTATCGCCGATCAAATCCAGCAGGGTTTGAAAGTCGCGTAGGATCGTTCCTGGCTCCGTTGCCGTAATGGGTTGCTGCGTTAAAGCGGCGATCGCCTGATCCGATAGCGGTGGTAATTCATTAGCCACCTTTTGCCACATCGTCGATCGCAGCTCCTGGGCAACGCTGACGGGTGTTGGCGGCAAGATGTTCTCTGAAGTCTGAGTCTGTTCACCAGAACGCAATCCTGTTGCGATGGCATTCAGGTGGGCCAGCAACTCTGCTGGAGGTGGCATCGCTCCGGCTGCACCACTGGGCAGTGAATTGATGGTACCGAGCATGGATGTCGAACTAGGCAGCAGGGGTGTATTCGTCGAAGCATCCTGAATGCCCTGGTTATACTGCGTCTGAAATGCTTGTAATCCCGCTTCAGAAGTCATATCAAAGCCTGCCGCCATCCCCGCCGAGAAGAACGACTTGGCAATGCCGAACTGGCTGGGATCGTTCATGAGTTCCTTGAACGTGGGTTGAATTTTCTTGAGGAAGCTCAGAATTTTGCTGGCGTGGGGGTGCTTGTATTCTCGTTTCAGGAATTGCCAAAAGGCGGTTAATTCCGGAATGGTCGTATTGGCTTCTTCTGGATCGAGCAAGGAAACCTTTTGCGGAAATAGTTGAGTGACGATCGCCTCGACATCCGGTTTCGTCATGCGTGGCAGCGTCACCGATTGATAGGCATAGCCAAAATAGAGAAGTTGGTCAATCCAACCTCCCACAAATTCTGCCATTTCAGGATGCGCGGCTAAATACGTCTTGCCCTCAGAAGATTTGACAAATTCGCCAACTAGATCGCCGACAAAGTCTTCAAGGGCGTTGATGGCGTCATCGTAGTCTGTGATGCGATCGATCCGGTCAAGATCAAGAGTCATGGCAACGAACTCCCCCTGCTTGGTAATGACGAACAACCCATAACCACTCTTATAATTTTAAAGTGAACACCAATTACCGGAAAACTTATGATTCTGCCAGGCTCAGCCGTTAAGGTGATTAATCCCCAAGATACCTACTACCTGTTCCAGGGACTTGTGCAACGGGTTAGTGACGGGAAGGCAGCCGTGCTGTTTGAAGGTGGCAATTGGGACAAGTTAGTGGCGTTTCGCCTATCTGAGTTGGAAGAAGTCGATACAACGGCTGCACGGAAGAAGAAATAGTTGTGAGCTGTGAATTATGGGTTATGAATAAGAACAACGCATTGTTCGTCATTCGTCATTCATAATTCTCGTTATGCGCGTTCCTCTGCCCCAGTTCACAGTCAGGAATCGTCATCCCGATTACATTGCGGAAGTCATTGAAACTTCGACGACTGAGTTTCTAGCGCAGTGTTTGGATTCAGAGGATTTAGCGTTTCCAATCATGCCGCCCTTTGGCAGTTGGGTGAAGGCGTCTGAGGAGGACTCTGGAAACCAGGTGTATGCTGTGGTTTACCATGCCTCGACGAGTCCAATTGATTCAGTGCATCGAGCGCGGGCGTTGGGGCTATCGTTGCAGGAATTGCGGGAGCAGCAGCCGCAGATTTTTGCCATGTTGAAGACAGAGTTTCGAGCCGCGATCGTTGGGTTTCAGCCCCATGCCTCGAATCAGAATGACTCTGCTCCTGGAATGAATATTTATCAGCATCTACCCCCCCGTCCGCCGCAGCTTCATCAAGCGGTCTATCAATGCGAACCTGCCGAAATTGTTCACTTTACTGAAAAACTGGATTTTCTGCGCACCCTGTTACAGATGAACGGAGTGCCGATCGATGCGCTCGTTGCCGCCACCATTCGGGAGATCTATCAATTACGCCAAGCGGACCGTAAGTGGTTAGTGCAAGCAGGACGCACCTTAAGCTTGCTATTGAAAGATGACTACGATCGCCTCCGCATCATTCTCAGCCAAATTCATCTCTAAAACCACGTCCAGCTCGAATCTGTAGTTTCCCTGAAGAAAAACTCCAGGTCTAGAGGTGGACAGGGTTTAGAATGCCACTCTTTAACTGCTCTGTATCACAGGTTGAAGGGTCACAGGTCATAGCCACGATTTCCATTCATGTGTTAAATTCCCTGCAGGCATCAGTATTTATGCTAAGAACCGATTTCTGCAGAGAGTTTGCTTGCTTAAGAGAACCCAGATGCTTTCTTGGGCTGACTAATTTGAGAGTGAGGGTAAAAAGATGGCGATCGCGGCTCCACAGCTTCATGCGAGTTCACGGACTCGAATCCTGTTGGTTGAAGATAACGATATTAGCCGTCAACTACTGGGCGATTATCTCAATGATTGCGGCTACGACGTTCTCTCCCTTGCAGAAGCACGCTCCTTTGCGTCGGTATTAACTCAATTCAAACCTGATCTGATTTTGCTAGACATCAAACTTCCTTATATTGACGGCTATGCCTTGTTACAGCAACTTCAGCAAGTGCCAGAGTGGCGGAGAATTCCCGTTATTGTCGTCTCGGCCTATGCGTTTCGGGCAGACCAACAGCGTGCTCTGAAGCTGGGCGCTCGTCGCTACCTCGTCAAACCCATTAAACTGTCTGAGCTAACTCAGGCAATTTCTGAAGAGATAACCTGTTCATTATTCAGCACCCTCGAAACCTGATAGCGTTGAGTAATAGGCGTTTTCAGGAAGTGTGGTGACAGGAAGTTGGCTGCGTGCAGTACAGAAATGGTGGACTCAACCAGAGTTTGCCCAAGTTATTTATCTGCTGATCGGCGGGTTGCTGCTGCGCGGAACTGTTGCTATCTGGTTGCCTCCGGGGTTTGACGAAGCATACTACTATCTTTACACGCCCAATTTGAACTGGAGCTACTTTGACCATCCGTTGATGGTGGCGTTAACCACTGGCTTTGGTCCCTGGCTCACCGGTGAGGTGTCCCAGTTTACGATTCGGTTGGCAGCACTGTTGCTGTATACCGGTGCTCTGGCATTCCTGTATTTGACCAGTGCTCGGCTGTTTTCAACCAGGGCAGCCGTGTTGACATTAGCGATCGCCTCCATCGTTCCCATTTTTCAATTCGGCTTCGGCATCCTGACCCTGCCCGATAGTCCGTTGATGTTTTTCTGGTCGGCAGCCCTCTACGTCGCCGCTGAGGAATTCTTTCCAGCCTCAGAGGAGTATCATCCCAGCGATCGGTTAGCCCTGATCGGGCTGCTGGTTGGGCTTGCCTGCTTGAGTAAGTATCACGGATTGGCGCTGGGATTTGGGCTGGTCGGCTTTTGCCTCACCAGTCCACGTCATCGGGTTGCCCTGCTGTCTCCCTGGATGCTGGCAGCCGGTGCTCTGTTCCTGCTGGCGATCGCGCCGATTGTGATTTGGAACGCCCAGCACGGCTGGATTTCCTTCTACTACCAATCCGGACGAGCCATTCCAGATCGCGGCTATAGCCTGATTGCCCTGCTGGAGACCTTTCTGCTGGGAGTTGTGTACTTGTTTCCTACGTTTGGGTTTCCGCTCTGGTGGGTGAGCGTGAGGGCAGTCGCGGGACAGATGGGCAGGGGGAGAGGAGGGGAGGGGGAAGTAAAAGAGGACGCGGAGACGCGGAGACACGGAGACGCGGAGAATGTTCAATCTGCAATCTGCAATCTGCAATCTGCAATTTCGACTTCAAATCTCAAAATTCGTTTCATTGTCTGGCTTTCCCTGCCACTGATGTTGGGGTTTACGCTCATGGGGGGATATCGTCCAATTCTGCCGACCTGGCCGATGCCGGGTTTTTGGGGGGCGGTGCTGCTGTTGGGCGATCGCGCGGCACACTGGCCAACTTGTTGGGTGCGGCGGTGGCTTTGGGGGTCGGGATTGGCGATCGCCACGTTGCTGTTAATCGCTCTCCTGCATTTGACGCTGGGCACGCTGCAAAAATCGAGTCGCTATGCCTGGTTTGGGGGTGTTCTGCCTGCCAGTGCCGACGCATCGGTTCAACTGGTAGACATCCAGCAGATTCGGCGTGGGTTTGCGGCATCACCCGTTCTAACATTCGCTCTCCAACAGACTGACTTTGTGTTTACAAGCGAAATCTTTCTGGCAGGGTATGTTGATATGGCGATCGCGCCGTTCAATCCACCTCCCATGACCAGCTTCAGCGACGACTTACGCGGCCTTGCTTTTTGGTCAACTGCAGATCAGTGGGTCGGTAAAGATGGGCTATACATCACATCGAGTCGCTTACCAAACGCGGATCCCTACAAGCCGTATTTCCAGCAGATCCAAAAAATTGGCGAATTTTCGCTGCAGCGAGGCGAGACAATTGTGGAAACCATCCAGGTTTACCAGTGTCAAACGCTGCTGAAGCCCTATCCAAGACCCTACGGCAACGGCACGCAACAATGGAATAGGAGCGATCACTTCTAAACTATGCCGGATTCTACCCTCTGGATTCCGCAACCCACCGATGATGGCTCCTTCACGTTCTTCTCAGACGAATTTGGCGAGACTTTTCACAGTCGATTTGGAGCCAGGCAAGAGGCATTTCAGAAATTTGCTCAGGCAACCGATTTAGCGGTCAAAGCACAGCAGGAAACGCTGCGACTCCTGGATGTTTGCTATGGACTGGGCTACAACACGGCAGCAGCCCTGGAAGTGATTTGGGCAGTGAATCCGGCGTGTTATGTGGAGGTGGTGGGACTGGAACTGGATGAGACCGTGCCCCAGGCAGCCGTGGGTTCAGCGTTGATTGATGGTTGGTCGTTAAGGGTGCAGGAGGTGCTGAGGGCGATCGCCACCCACCATTGCTGCACTACACCCCAACTAAATGCAACATTGCTAGTTGGTGATGCGCGGCAAACGATTCAACCACTTGCTCAGTCCGAGTTTCAAGCAGACGCGATTTTTTTGGATCCTTTTTCCCCGCGTCGCTGTCCGCAGTTATGGACAGTGGATTTTTTCGCACAGGTGGCCCATTGTCTGGCACCAACGGGCAAACTGGCGACCTACTCACGGTCTGCGGCGGTGCGATCGGCGATGCTCGCAGCAGGTTTATGTATTGGCACAATTCCACTCGGCAATACCCATTTGCCCCACGAATGGTCGCAAGGCACGGTGGGCAGCTTTACTGCTCAAACGCTTTATCCGCTTTCCCCAATGGAACAGGAACACTTGCAAACCCGTGCTGCCATTCCCTATCGAGACCCCAGTTTGTCCGACTTAGCAACGACCATTCTGGAGCGCCACCAACAGCAGCAGAACCAGTCCACACGAGAATCCACCTCTAGCTGGCGACGACGGTGGGGAATTAAATGAGGCGTAACCAATCTAAACCACGTCCAGCTCGGAATCCGGAGTTTTCCCTATAAGAAAAACTTCAGCTCTGGACGTGGACAAGGTTTAATTCTGAAACCAGGCGGTTAAGGCAACGGCAAGGGCATCGGCGGCGTCATCCGGTTTAGGAATCGCGTCGAGTTGCAACTCGCGGGCGACCGCTTCTTGGACCTGGTATTTGTCGGCGTTGCCATAGCCGGTTAGGGCTTGTTTGACCTGAGCGGGGGTGAACTCCAGGATCGGAACATTGTGCTGTGCCAGAACCAGCATGACGACGCCTCGCGCTTGAGCCACCGCGATCGTGTTGCCCATGCGGTAAAAAAAGAGCTTTTCAAGAGAGACCAAATCGGGCTGTACTTGATTCAGTAGCGTATTCAGGTCTTCATAAATTGTGCAAAGGCGATCGCCAATTTCTGTATTTTTGGGAGTTTGAATTACCCCAAAATCCAGCATCAGCACCTGATTAGCTGCAACTGCACTGGACGATTTAAACGCCCGACAGCGAATCGCACCAAACCCAAGGGTAGCCAGTCCCGGATCAAGTCCAAGGATGCAACATTCAGTACAGGAATCGTTGTTTGCCTCAGTGCTGTGGAAACGGTCTTTGGGTAGCAGGCTGCTCATTATTTCTGCAATCGATCCATTCTTAGGACTTACGCAAACCTCGCAGATTTAACTAAGAATCAAGCGTCGTGACGAACGATAGTGGCTTAAACCTCCGAGATTTTAGTCACAATGCATAAGTCCTGATTCTGCTTTATCAATAAATTCTGATATTAACCTTCCCACTTCAGCATGTAGAAGCTCTCCGCAAAATTTATAGACAATTTCTTGTACGGTTAATTCGTTGATTTCCCGTTGATTGAATTGTTCTACTGAACTCTGTGTTCTGCCTCCTTGCCTCCTGCCCTAACCCAAATGTCCCAGCTTAAACCGGTAGCCATCAAGTTGATTGGAATCTTTTTGCTGCACTCATCTCTTTAGACAAGAGATTGTCGATTATTAAATTCGCATCAAGTGTGCGCTTCTTTACATAACAATTTATTAAACAAGAGAAAATTGAGAAGTTAGCATTAAGTTGCTTATTAATCGTTGATGAAGGGCTGTGTAAGTTTATATAAACAATTTAAGAGGGCGCAAATTCTTGTATGGCTAATTCGTTGATTTCCCGTTGATTGAATTGTTCTGTTGCAGAATTTCTCTTTGATTCACCGATGCTGCAGATGTTTTGCAGGTCATAGCATACCAGAATACAGCATTTACCTCCAATCAATAAATCAAGTGGCTACCAAGTTAAGGCGGGACAGCAACGCCAGGAAGGAATTCAGAAGTCAGGAGTCAGGAGCCAGGAGAAATACTGAATTCTGTGTCTGCCTCCTTGCCTCCTGCCCTAACCCAAAGGTCCCAGCTTAAACCGGTAGCCATCAAGTTGATTGGAATCTTTTTGCTGCACTCATTCGTATACACATTGGTTCTTTAGCAATGCTTCACTCAAGGGAAACTGCAATGAGAAAGCTAAGAAGTGCAGGTTTTGAACGCTTCCTAACGAAAGATCTGCTGGCGTCGTTTGTGGTATTTCTCGTTGCGTTACCGCTTTGTATGGGAATTGCGATCGCCTCTGGATTACCGCCTGCTGCTGGTCTAATCACGGGTATTGTGGGAGGACTGATCGTTGGCACCCTTTCGGGTTCACCGTTGCAGGTGAGTGGACCTGCCGCCGGTCTTGCAGTTGTGGTTACAGAACTAGTGCAGGACTACGGCATCGAACTGTTGGGGCCTGTGTTGATGATGGCGGGACTAATTCAATGGCTGGCAGGCACATTCAAGCTTGGACAGCTTTTTCGAGCCATGTCTCCGGCAGTCATTTACGGCATGTTGTCCGGTATCGGTGTGTTGATTCTGGCATCACAAGTGCATGTGATGTGTAATAGCAAGCCCTATGCTCATGGGGTTGATAATCTGTTGGCAATTCCTAAAGCCATTGGAGACGTATTTTTTCTAACCGATGGTGGAAAACATGCGATCGCTGCCGCCATCGGTGTGCTCACGATTATCGTTCTGCTGCTTTGGGAAACATTCAAACCGCGTCAATTCAAACTGGTTCCGGGCGCATTGATTGCAGTCGTGAGTTCTACGGTGATTGCAACCTCGTTTCAACTGCCGATCCACTATGTTGATCTGCCTGCAAATCTAGTCCAGGTGATTCAGTTGCCACGGCTAGATGTGTTACCACGCCTATTTCAGGTTCCCCTGCTGCTAGAAGCGGTTGCGATCGCGTTTATTGCCAGTGCCGAAAGTTTGCTGTCTGCCGCCGCCGTCGATCGATTGCATCAGGGAACACGCACGAACTTTGATCGGGAGTTAGCAGCTCAAGGGATCGGCAATCTGGTGTGTGGAGCGTTGGGTGTGTTGCCGATGACGGGCGTGATTGTGCGTAGCTCGGTCAATGTTGAAGCCGGGGCACGCACTCGTTGGTCTACCGTTCTGCACGGAGCGTGGTTGTTGGCACTCATTATGATTGCTCCGGGACTGTTGCGACTGGTGCCAGTTGCAAGTTTAGCTGCCATTCTGGTTTATACCGGTTACAAGTTGATTGAAGTTAAACACATCCGCAACCTGAAGCAATATGGTCGTTTTCCAGTCATCATTTTCTTTGCCACGTTGATTGGCATTATCCTGACCGATCTACTGTCAGGTGTGCTGATTGGAATTCTGCTAACGATGGTCGCTGTGATTCAGAAACTCTCTCGCTTCAATATTCGCGAGATCAAGTGTGAGTGCGATCGCCGCATTGATCTCCACCTTGAAGGGGCTGCAACATTCCTGCGGCTACCCAAGCTAACGTCTACTACTAGAAAACATCCCTCCTGAAACTGAACTTCACATTCATCTATAGCAATCCCAAATGAATTTAAAACAGTTAGTATATAGAAACTATTAAATTGCTCATGGAACTATGCTCATGA